>NZ_DS480318.1:0-321089 GCF_000154245.1 Clostridium sp. L2-50
AGAAAGAGATTGGAGAGAATGAAGTCGCAAGACTTTCTGTATGAAATTCTGAAGGTACATGAAATAAAAAGTATTGACATCAACCTGAATCTGTGTTAGGCTTGATGAGTACGCCGTGGTATACCAGGTGTTATTCCTCGATAGCTCAATGGTAGAGCACTCGGCTGTTAACCGAGGGGTTGTAGGTTCGAGCCCTACTCGGGGAGCTAATCTTATAAGGCCCCATGGTCAAGCGGTTAAGACATCGCCCTTTCACGGCGGTAACACGAGTTCGAATCTCGTTGGGGTCATTTAATTTAATATGCCGATGTGGCTCAATTGGCAGAGCAGCTGATTTGTAATCAGCAGGTTATCGGTTCGAGTCCGATCATCGGCTTTTTGCTGAAAAGCAAAAAATGGGTGGATTCCCGAGTGGCCAAAGGGGACAGACTGTAAATCTGCTGCGTAATGCTTCGGTGGTTCGAATCCACCTCCGCCCATTTCTTTTTTATTTATATCGCGGGGTGGAGCAGTCTGGAAGCTCGTCGGGCTCATAACCCGAAGGTCATAGGTTCAAATCCTGTCCCCGCTACTATTATGTAATATGCCCAGATAGCTCAGTTGGTAGAGCAGAGGACTGAAAATCCTCGTGTCGCTGGTTCGATTCCAGCTTTGGGCATGACTTTGAAAAGCTGAAATCATAACGATTTCAGCTTTTTCTTTTATCTGTAAAAAGATTGAAAGAAAATCAGATTCAGATGTTGATAAATAAGGAGTGTGCAGTATGGAGTTTAATGTTGGTCAGGTAATTAAGATGAAGAAGCCGCATCCATGTGGTGCAAATGAATGGGAGATCCTTCGCGTTGGTATGGATTTTCGTTTAAAATGTAAAGGGTGTGATCATCAGGTGATGGTATCGAGAAAACTGGTTGAAAAGAATTTTAAAGGTTTTATAGAATAGCAAAAAAGTATTGAAATAATGCTGAAATAATAGAAAAAATCCTTGCAACCCGGGAATTTTTATGATATTATTTTGTTCTGTGATGTGTTAATAATCATATATTTCCTTGCTCATATATCATATATGGGCCAGAGACCATAAGGAGGTGCAATTACATGAACAAGTATGAGTTAACTTTAGTAGTTAATGCAAAGATTGATGAGGATGCTAGAACAGCAGCAGTTGAGAAAGTAAAGGCTTACATCGAGAAAGCTAATGCAACTATCACTAATGTTGAAGACTGCGGACTTAAGAAGCTTGCTTATGAGATCCAGAAGATGGGCGAAGCTTACTATTACTTCATTCAGTTCGATGCAGAAGCTGATGTACCAGCACAGCTTGAAGCTAATGTTCGTATCATGGAGCCTGTTCTCAGATATCTTTGCGTTCGTTTAGACGCTGAGTAATAGGAGGAATTCCGTATGAATAAAGTAATTTTAATGGGTCGTTTAACAAGAGATCCAGAGATCAGATATTCTCAGGGGAATGATCAGATGGCAATTGCCAGATACACTCTCGCTGTAGATAGACGTTTTAACAGAAATGGTGATCAGACCGCAGATTTTATTAACTGTGTTGCTTTTGGCCGTTCAGCAGAATTTGCTGAAAAGTATCTGAAACAGGGTACAAAGATTGTGGCTACTGGAAGAATCCAGACAGGCAGTTATACCAATAAAGATGGAAACAAAGTATATACAACAGATGTTGTTATCGAAGATCAGGAATTTGCTGAGAGCAAAGGAAGTTCTTCATCAGATGGCGGAAGTTATCAGCCAGCTGGCAGACCTTCACCTGCAAATGCAAGCGCAGAAGGTTTTATGAGTATTCCGGAAGGTATAGAGGATGATTTACCATTCAAGTAAAGAAGGAGGTAAATACAATGGCTTATACAAAGACAGATAGAGCAGACGCTCCAATGAAGAGAAGAAATATTCGTAGAAGAAAGAAAGTATGTGTATTCTGTGCAGATAAGACTGCTGTTATCGATTATAAAGATGCAAACAAGTTAAAGAGATACATCTCTGAAAGAGGTAAGATTCTTCCTAGAAGAATTACCGGTAACTGTGCTAAGCATCAGAGAGCTTTAACTGTAGCAGTTAAGAGAGCAAGACAGATTGCAATTTTACCATACGTAGTAGATTAATCTATATTCATTGGTTACACCGTAAGGTGCATACAATCTGAAAAAATGAAGGATGGTTGTGAAGTGATTCACAATCATCCTTTTTTACATTAAATAAGCAAGGCATAGATTTTGTATTTACACGAAAATCTATGCCTGACTCGTTTAACGAAATATTGACGTCTTGAACCATCCGGGATTTAATTTTGATTAAAGATATTATATAATATAGAAGATATAGTAATATTATTAGATAAAAAACAAATGAATAATCAGGAATATGAAAAAGAGAATAGCACAAAAAGAATGCAAGGAGACCTCTATGGTAGAGAAGATCGTACAGATAGATCATATTACAAAAAAATATAAGGAATGTACAGTATTGGATGATGTATCATTGTCTATACGGATAGGAGATGTCATTGGGCTGGTGGGCGGCAACGGAGCAGGTAAAACGACATTGATGAGGGCGATTGCAGGAAGCATTCCGGTTGATTCGGGAGAAATCATTTTTTCAGGAGAACGAAGAACTCAGGATGTAGGAACGCTGATTGAGAATCCGAATATATATACCGATATGTCAGGAATCGAGAATCTTCGATATTTCGGCAGATTATTTGGGGTAGAGGATGAAACGGTATATGAGAGCCTGTTGCAGCAGATGGGGCTTGCAGAAGCTGGAAAGAAATTGGTTGGCAGGTATTCACTTGGAATGAAACAGAGACTTGGCATAGCGGTTGCAATGCTCGGTGATCCGAGGCTTTTGATCTTAGATGAGCCATTAAATGGTTTGGATGTACAGGGGATGCAGGATCTGGAAGAACGTCTGTTGGCAATGCATGAGAATCGGTCAATCGGAATATTGATCAGCAGCCATGTGATCGGCGAATTGGTAAAACTTTGCAATCGGTATCTGGTTATGGATCATGGCAGAATCTGTATGGAATATACAAGGGAAGAACTGCTTCAACAGGCAGGCAGCGAGGAAGCAGTTGAGAATTATATTATTACACGATTCCAGAAATCAATGTAAACAAATAGCATAAGTGTAGAAATAGAATATCAAATATTATAAAAAAATAACTATGGTAGATTCGGATAATAAAATAAATACAATAGGTTTAAATGGCAGGAGATTTGAATAACAAGAGATTTGAATAACAAGCTGTACAGAAAATAACAGGTAAGACGGAAAGGCAGGAAACAGATGATGAATCAGATCATTCGTGCAGAGAATTACAGAATCAGGAAGAATAAGACATTTCGTATTGCATGCATTGTGATCATTGGGATGGTATTGGTTGGATTTGGATTATTTTATGCTGCAACACATATTATATCCGGAGAACTGATGGAAGCAGCAGGTGGATACGATACGGATCTTAATGCATTTACAGATTTAAATCTGTTTGACTGTGCGGGAATTGCTGCTTCACTGATGCAGGTGCTTTCCATTTTATATGCGATTGTGATCACGATTATGATAGGGGCGGAGAAACGGAATGGGATCTATTCGCTGATGCTGGAACGCGGATATCAGGCATGTCAGATCTATATGGGTAAATTATATGAGACAACGGTGATAGCGGGCATCAGTTATCTTTTATATGTAGCAGTATCGTTGATTGCCGGGGCGATATTCTGGCATGGAACGATCGAACGCGAGGATGTGACAGGATTTATCCGAGTGTTTCTTTTAATGCTTGTTATGTATGTAGTTTCTTCCTATATCTATATGGCAGTTGCGATGAATGTAAAAAATGCAGGAATGGCAGTTGCGGTGAATCTCATTATTGTACTTTTATTCTCAACAGTGATAACAGGTCTGGATCAGATTCTTGCTGATGGAGATGTGTTTCTCCGCAAGTACTGGCTCTTATCCGCAATCGAACAGTTTGCCTATATCGATCATACAGATACAACTGTGCGGGAAACTATAACAGGATTGATAGAAGCGGTCGGCTATGGCGGGCTTGCGGTGTTTATTGGCAATACTGTATTTACAAAGAAAAAAAGATAAAAATAGAAAATGAACGCTGCCGGCTATGTGAAGATATTTGACCGATAAGCCTTATGATAAAGTGTGGTTTTCGTTGACAAAATAAAGGGATGCGTTTATGATTATTAAGAACTTTAATGTGGATGGAGTCTGTCCACAGGAAAGAATGCAACAGTGGAATACTTTTATATAACCAGACGCTGCATTATATCAACATTAAGTAATGAAAAGGAGTATATTATGGGTAAGTACACGAAAGCAGATATCTTAAGGATGGTAAAAGAAGATGATGTAGAGTTTATCAGACTTCAGTTTACAGATATTTTTGGAGACCTTAAGAATGTTGCTATAACTTCAAGTCAGATTGAAAAAGCACTGGATAACAAGATTATGTTTGATGGTTCTTCTATTGAAGGATTTGCAAGAATCGAGGAATCCGATATGTATCTCTATCCAGATTATGATACATATGAGACTTTCCCTTGGAGACCACAGCAGGGTAAGGTTGCCAGACTGATCTGTGATGTTTATAAGCCGGATGGCACTCCATTTGAAGGTGATCCAAGATATGTTCTGAAGAAAGCATTGAAGGAAGCTGCTGATATGGGTTACATGATGAACGTAGGTCCAGAATGTGAGTTCTTCCTGTTCCAGACAGATGAGAATGGCTTACCAACAACGAATACTTACGAGCGTGCAAGCTATTTTGATCTTGGACCACTTGATTTCGGTGAGAATGCCAGAAGAGATATGGTATTGACACTGGAACAGATGGGATTTGAGATTGAAGCTTCCCATCATGAGGTTGCTCCTGCACAGCATGAGATAGATTTCAAGTATGGCGAGGCATTAAAGACTGCCGACAGCATCGAGACATTTAAGCTCGTTGTTAAGACAATTGCCAAGAAGCATGGTCTGTGTGCTACATTTATGCCAAAACCAAAGTATGGCGTATGTGGTTCCGGTATGCATATGAATATGTCTTTATCAAAGGATGGCAAAAATATATTTGCAGATGATAATGATAAGCTTGGTTTAAGCCAGGAAGCATATTACTTCATCGCAGGTATCATGGAACATATGAGAGAGATGACAGCAATCACAAACCCATTAGTAAACTCTTATAAGAGACTGGTTCCTGGTTATGAAGCCCCAATTTATATTGCATGGTCAGCAAAAAACAGAAGCCCACTGGTTCGTATCCCAAGTGCAAGAGGAGCAGGAACAAGAGTAGAACTTCGTTGCCCGGATCCAACAGCAAATCCATATCTGGCAATGGCTGTATGCTTAAAAGCCGGATTAGACGGAATCAAGAGACAGCTTCCGCTTGTACCAAGTGTTGACAGCAATATCTTTGAATTAACAAGAGAAGAAAAGAAAGCAAGACACATCGAGAGCCTTCCGGCAAACTTAAGAGAAGCTGTTTTATGTATGAGAGACAGTGACTTCATGAAGGAAGCACTTGGTGAGCATATCTTTACACGTTACACATCAGCAAAATTAGATGAGTGGAACGAATATACCAGACAGGTCACTGACTGGGAGATCAGCAATTACCTTTACAAAGTCTGATCAGAAGCCGGTATGTTTAAGTAAAACCGAAGAAGAACAAGGAGTAATACAGACACCCATTTTATGGGTGCCTGTGTTGCTATATTATAGAATCAATTTGTTCCATGAAAATATAAGGAACTGAAACTGGTCGGGTGAGAGGTTGCTGTTTTGGTAAATGTAATTGTACTATTTGCAAAAATAGAAGAAGCAAAGAGCATAAAAAATCTTTTGGTTCGACATGGAATCAATGTAACTCAGGTATGTACGACCGGAGCACAGGCGGCGCAGGCAGCAGATGCGTGTGATGATGGTCTTATTATATGCGGATACCAGTATCCGGATATGTTATTTTCGGAGCTGGCGGCAAATATACCGGATTATTTTGATATGCTTGTGATTGCATCTCGTGTGCATTACGAGGCGTGTAGAGAAAGTGGAATTACATGCCTGCCGATGCCACTTCGTACACAGGATTTTATCAATACTGTTTCACTGATGGTTGAAAATATTCTGTGGGAGCGTAAGAAACGCAAGACAAAACCAAAGGAACGTACAGAAGAAGAAAAAAAGGTAATTAAGGCTGCAAAACTGAAATTAATGGATGATAATGGATTTGATGAGCAGGGCGCTCATCGGTATCTGCAGAAAAAGAGCATGGATAATGGTATCAATATTGTTGAAATGGCATATATGATACTGGAACATACAGCACTGTTTTAAGGAGGCACGAATATGAAGTTTACAAAGATGGAAGGTCTTGGAAACGATTATGTGTACATAAATTGTTTTTCAGAGAAGGTAGAAAATCCTGAGAAACTGGCGATTGCCATGAGTGACCGGCATTTTGGTGTTGGAAGTGATGGAGTGATCCTGATTAAGCCATCCGATAAAGCAGATTTTACAATGGATATGTATAATGCAGACGGTTCCAGATCTGAGATGTGTGGAAATGGTATCCGTTGTGTAGGAAAGTATGTATATGACTATGGACTTACCGATAAGACGTCGATATCTGTAGAGACACTTGCCGGAATCAAATATCTGGATTTTGTGATAAAGGACGGCAAGGTTGATATGGTAACAGTTGACATGGGTGCACCGATCCTCAAGGCAGATCAGGTGCCTGTGCGTTCAGATAAAGAGCAGGTGATTGATGAGAAGATCACAGTAGCAGGTGTGGATTATCATATGACCTGTGTATCCATGGGAAATCCACATGCAGTTATGTTCGTAGACGATACAGAACATTTCCCGTTGGAGGAAGCTGGTCCGTTATTCGAGCATCATGAAGTATTTCCGAACCGTGTGAATGCGGAGTTTGTTCAGGTGATCGACCGTCATACTGTAAAGATGCGTGTATGGGAGAGAGGAACCGGAGAGACACTGGCATGCGGAACCGGAGCATGTGCAACAGCCGTTGCATGTGTATTAAATGGCAAGACAGATGATGAGGTAACCGTAAAATTATTAGGCGGCGATCTGATCATCCGCTTTGATAGAGAGAACAATAAAGTATACATGACAGGTCCTGCCAGGGTAGTTTTTGACGGCGAGACTGACAGATTTTAGGAGGAAATGACATGTTTAAGGCAAATGAGAATTATCTGAAGCTTCCGGGAAGTTATTTATTTTCAACAGTAGCAAAGAAACAGAGAGAGTACAGTGCGGCACATCCTGATAAGAAGATCATCCGTTTGAGCATTGGAGATGTAACACAGCCGCTTGCTCCTGCTATTATTGAGAGACTTCATTCGGCTGTAGATGAGATGGCGGTAGCAGAGACATTTAAGGGTTATGCACCGGATCTTGGATATGAATTCTTAAGAAATACCATCGTAAAGAATGACTATATTGACCATGGAGTTGATATTTCTGCTGATGAGATCTTTGTAAGTGATGGTGCAAAGAGTGATTCTGCAAATATTCAGGAGATTTTTGCACCGGAAAGCAAGATTGCTGTATGTGATCCTGTTTATCCTGTTTATGTAGATTCAAATGTAATGGCAGGCAGAACCGGAACTTATGATAAAGAGACCGGACTCTGGAGCGATGTGATCTATATGCCTTGTCTGGAGGAGAATGGATTTGCACCGGAATTCCCGAAGGAGGAGCCGGACATTATCTATCTGTGTTTCCCAAATAATCCGACAGGAGCAACCATCAGCAAAGCACAGCTTCAGGAATGGGTTGACTACGCAAATAAGATCGGAGCTGTGATCATTTATGATGCAGCATACGAAGCATATATCAGCGAAGACGATGTACCACATTCCATCTACGAGTGTGAAGGTGCAAGAACCTGTGCGATCGAGCTTCGAAGCTTTTCGAAGAATGCAGGATTTACCGGAACTCGTCTTGGATTTACAGTTGTGCCAAAGGATCTGAAGGATGCAAATGGTGTTGCACTTCATGGTTTATGGGCAAGAAGACATGGAACCAAGTTCAATGGTGCTCCATATATTGTTCAGGCAGCAGGAGAAGCTGTATATTCAGAAGAAGGTAAGGCACAGACAAAGGCACAGATCGCATATTATATGAATAATGCCAAGGTGATCTATGATGGATTAAAGGCAGCAGGCTATTCTGTATCCGGTGGCGTGAATGCACCATATATCTGGTTAAAGACACCGGATAAGATGACTTCATGGGAGTTCTTTGATTATCTGCTTGCAAATGCAAATGTCGTAGGTACACCGGGATCAGGCTTTGGACCGAGCGGTGAAGGGTATTTCAGACTGACAGCATTTGGTACATATGAGAATACAGTAGAAGCGATCGAGAGAATTAAAGCGTTATAATAGCGGGGTGCAATTAACTATATAATTGTGGAGGTAGCAAGATGAAAGATAATGGGCTGTTAGTGCAGTATTTTAATGCAAATACACCTGCTGATCAGACATTATGGGCAAAAGCAGCAAAAGATGCAGTGACATTGAAGAAAATCGGTGCAACAGCAGTATGGTTTCCGCCTGCAACTAAAGGGGCAGCGGGAAAAGAAGATATGGGTTATGCGCCATATGATCTGTATGATCTGGGGGAATTTAACCAGAAAGGGTCGGTTGGAACCAGATATGGTACAAAGAAAGAATATCTGGAAGCAATTGACGCGATGAAGGCACAGGGAATCAATGTATATGCAGATATTGCAGTCAGACAGAAGTTAGGTGCAGATTCTGTGGAGAAGGTTACGGCAGCGGATTTTAATGCCAAGGATATTCCACAGATGATCGGTAATAAAAAGATAGTAGGAGCCTTGTCGAAGTTCACCTTCGCGGGCAGAAGAAGTAAGTATTCTAAGTTCAAATGGAATTGGAATCATTTTGCCGGAATTGACTGGCAACAGGATGATTTTAAGAAACGTGTCTGCGAGCTGTCAGGTATGACAGAGGAAGAAGCGGAGAAGAAATATAAACTCAGCAAGTATGATTACATCATTGGCAGTGAACTTGATCTGTATAATCAGGAAGTATATGATGAATTAATGACATGGGCAAAGTGGTATGAGGATGTGACCGGAGTGGACGGATTCCGTTTTCAGGAAGCAGAGAAGGTTCCGGGATGGTTCATCAGAGACTTTGCAGAAGCTGCTTCGAATGCCGGAGAAGAAGAAAAAGAGATCTTTACGGTAGGAGACTTCTGGCACTGGAGATGTGACTATATCAATGATTACATTGCGTCTGCGGACAATCAGCCATCTATGTTTGATGTGCCGCTGCATTTCAGTTTCCATGATGCATCAGTTGCAGAAGGAGAATATGATCTGAGCCGGTTACTGGATGGTTCCATGATGATGAGCAATCCTGCAAAGGCAGTTACATTTGTAGAGAATCATGAATCACAGCCGGGCGGTGTGCTGGAATCTGCTGTAGCAGAGTGGTTTAAACCACTGGCATATGCGATTATCTTATTAAGAGAACAGGGATATCCTTGTATGTTCATGGGTGATTATGAAGGCATTCCTGCGGCTAAGATCAAGTCCAGAAAGACGGTTATGAACAAGCTGTTAAAGCTTCGTAAGAAATATGCATACGGAACACAGCATGACTACTTTGATCATCCGGATGTTGTCGGCTTCACCAGAGAAGGAGATGCAGAGCATGAGAATTCCGGTCTGGCAGTTATTATGTCAGATGGGACCGGCGGAACAAAGCGTATGTATGTCGGCAGACAGTTCGCAGGCTGCCATTTCGCAGATGTAATGGGAAATGCAAAGTATGATATCCGTATCGATGAAGAAGGCTGTGGCGAATTCTATGTAAACCGTCAGGGACTTGCGGTCTGGATCAAAAAAGATTGCAAATTATAAGAAATTGAGTTATCATATTAATACTTTAGATTGTAAAAGTGCATGAAAGTCTGAGGATGATCCGGATTTTCACAGCATAAGAGTGGCAAAGGAGTATGAGTTATGGGAAAGACAGTGCATACAGAAGCAGTCCGTGATCTGTTTGAAGCAATACTGACATTGGAGACAGAGGAGGAATGTTTTAATTTCTTTGAAGATGTTTGTACGGTAAATGAATTGTTGTCCATAGCCCAGAGATTTGCGGTTGCGAAGATGTTAAAAGAGGATAATACTTATCTGGAAGTTGCCGAGAAGACCGGCGCATCGACAGCAACGATCAGCAGAGTAAACAGATCTCTTAATTATGGTAAAGATGGTTATGAACTTGTATTCAGCAGAATGAATCTGGATAAAGAGAAGAAAGATTCGGAATAACAACATATAAAACAGGAAATCCTCCGGGAATGGATCAAGACGATCCGTTCCCGGAGGATTTTGTTTGTCCTACGACCAACCTATGTCTGCGCAGGCACTACGGCAAACAGGAGTACTGTGCCAAATGACATCAAGCGAAGATTTCGTAATAAATTGCATATATCAGCAAATATGGGTGCTTGTTTGAGCCGTCAGGCGAGTTAGCACAGGAATATTTGCGAATCAGATATATGCAGTTTATAGAAATCGAAACGAGTCATTTACACAGTACTCCTGTTTGCCGTAGTGCCTGCGCAGACATAAAATTGATCGGACAGACATTGGTCTGCCCGACCATGCGGGAAGAAAATCCCATATATATTTGGTATTAGGAAGCGGAGCAGGATTTAAAGGGTATTTATAAAGCGCATGAATGCTTCTCTGCCTTCTGTGGTATTTTTGTATACACCGGAGCATTCCAGAACTTTTGAGAATACCTTGCCGATCTCGTTCTGGATGATTCCATGGATATTTTCCTGAGTAATGTCATAAGCTCCGATCCATTCATCTACCCAATCTGCATGTTTTTCGATGGTTTCATTTGCGCGGATGTCCTTGTGGTTTAATATTGCATCCTCAAGCTCTGCCATTTCGCCTTTTAATCTTGCAGGAAGAACAGCCAGACCCATAACCTCGATCAGACCGATGTTTTCTTTTTTAATATGATGATACTGGCTATGTGGATGGTAGAGTCCCATCGGACATTCTTCGGTTGTGATATTGTTACGAAGTACCAGATCCAGTTCAAACAGATCTCCATGCATTCTTGCGATAGGAGTAATTGTGTTATGTGGAGTATCATCTGTGTAAGCGTAGATATAAGCAGCTTCGTCCGTATAATTTCTCCATGCTGTCAGGATGTGATCTGCTGCATCTGCGATACGTGCAGGATCGGAACCCTGAAGACGGATAACAGACATAGGCCATTTGACGATACCGGCTGTCAGGTCTTCGTAACCAGGTAAGGTAAAGTTTGATTCATATGGAGCCTTTGCCATTGCAAATGTATAGCCGCCACCCTGAAAATGGTCATGGCTTAAAATGGAACCGCCAACGATCGGAAGATCGGCATTGGATCCGGCTGTATAGTGAGGAAACAGTCGGACAAAATCAAGCAGCTTCACGAATGCGGCATGGTCGATCTTCATTGGAGTATGGTTAGCATTAAAGATGATACAGTGCTCGTTATAGTATACATAAGGGGAGTACTGTAAAAAATATGCCTGTCCATCTAAGGTGATAGGCATGATTCTGTGATTCTGCCTTGCAGGATGTGAGAAATGTCCGGCATAGCCTTCGTTTTCACGGCAGAGCAGACAGGCTGGATAACCGGATTTCTTTGCCTTTCCGGCTTTTGCGATATCTCTTGGATCCTTCTCCGGCTTGGACAGATTGATCGTAATATCGATCGGACCGTATTCCGTTTCCGTAACCCATTTTTCATCCTTTGCGATACGGTCTTCACGAATATAGTTTGTAGCCTTGCTGAAAGCATAATAATAATCCGTTGCTTTCTTTGGGGATACAGCATATTTATCAGCAAATATTTTCCGTACAACGGATGGAGCAGGAGTGAGCATACCCATGATCTTTGTATCGAAAAGATCACGGTTTGTGATCGTGTCATCCTCCATCAGTTTATGCCGGTATGCATAATCTAACATATCGTTTAGGATATCAACGAGCGGACGGGATGGGATCTCGGCCGGTTCGGTGTATTCCTGAATGTCGAATAACTCTAACAGACGGTTTGTAACATATATTTCGTCTGCGGGATCTACGAGTCCTTTATTTAAACCATAAGTAACTAATTCTTTGATATATGTTTCTATCATAATCGTAACCTCCCATAAAATTTGTTATTATATCGTGAGCATAGCTCACTCAATGCATTCCGCAAAATCAGCATCCTTGCGAGCAAATAATTTTGCGTTCATTATATCATGTGCTTCGCACATTCTATGCATTCCGCAAAATCAGCCCTCTTGCAAGCAAGTGATTTTGCGTTCATTATATCGTGAGCTTAGCTCACTCAATGCATTCCGCAAAATCAGCCCCTTGCAAGCAAGTAATTTTGCGTTCATTATATCATGTCGTCTGTTTTACAGTACCTGCATACCGCCGTATTTGCGGATCTTCAGTACATGACAGGAGCCTTCGCCAAATACATGATCCATAGCCTGACGATAAGTTTCAACAGTGTCATTTTCTACAAATGCCTGAATGGTTCCGGCAAAACCACCGCCGTGAACACGGCTTACTCCGTGGCTTCCAAGTGTGATATCACTGACAGCCAGAGCAACAGATACATTCTGAGCCTGAATGTCTTTATTTGTATATACGTTCTGCAAATATTTGAAAGAAGAATCGCCGGATGCTTTAACAGCCGCGAGAAATGCCGGCATATCACCTTTTTTCAGGGAAGCAGCCTGAATTTCTACCCGTTTTACTTCTTCAAAATAGTGAAGGGCACGAAGCAGGTAACGGTCGCCGAGTTTGGTGCGGATATCAGTCATGTGGTCGATGATATCCTGTTCACTTAATTCGTTTAATACCGGTTTGCCAAGCATCTCCGCAACGGCACACATCTCGGCAGGAACTGCAGCATAGTCAGCAGTCAGATCTACATGGGAGCCCTTTGTATCAGTGATACAGAGACTGTAACCGCTCTTTGCCATATCAAAGTCGATCTTTTCAACAATAGGATCGGCCGGATCTGCAAAGTCGATATGTACAAGATTTCCGACGGAAGATGCCATCTGATCCATCAGACCGCAAGGCTTTCCGAAGTATACATTTTCTGCATACTGGCCGATGATCGCAATCTCGATTGCAGATACGGAACCATTATTATAAAGTCCCGACAGGATGGTTCCGATGATTGTTTCGAATGCTGCAGAAGATGAAAGACCGGCACCGATCAGTACATCACTGGTGATATATGCTTTGAAGCCGCCAACAGCGTGTCCGCGTTCCTTTAATCCGGCAGCAACACCCTTGATCAGAGCCATTGTTGTTTCTTTTTCACTTTCTACAAGAGAGAGGTCGGATGTGTCGATTGTAATGAGATCATATCCGTCTGAGATAACCTGGATCTTATCATCGGAAGTCTTTGCAACGATGGCAATCGCATCCAGATTGATAGATGCGGCAAGTACCTGACCGTGCTGATGATCAGTATGATTTCCACCTACTTCACTTCTGCCCGGAGCGGAGAAGATAGATACCTCTGTGTCTCCGAAATCTTTGATGAATTCCTGAAGAGCGGCGATATATCTGCCATTCTGATAAGCGAGCAGATGCTCATCGACATAGATATCGGTTAATAATTCATTGTACTGTTCTGATTCAAAGTCTTTTATTAGTTCAGATGCATGTTTCATATGTTTATCCTCCTGATCATACATGATAATTGATGTGCTTATATCTGTACGGTGCGTAAATGTGTGTTTACTTGTACAGATGTGTCTGTTTTTCTAAGTCTGTTTGTTCTTTATAGTGACAGGATAACATATGTTTAGTAAAATGTCAACAATACTTTAGTAAAGATTTACTGAAAAAGTAATTGAAAAATAAAAAAAAATCTGTTACACTAGGTTGGTAAAAATATAGTAAATTTATCCAATAAATATGGAGTAAAGAGGTATATTATGACGACAATCAAGGATATTGCGAGATGGGCAAATGTGTCACCGGCTACAGTTTCAAGAATTTTGAACGATGATCCGACATTAAATGTTTTACCGGAGACAAAGGAAAGAGTCCTTCGGGCAGCGAAAGAATTGCATTATACAAAGAAAAAGTCAGCCAGATTAAAGAAATCATTCCAGCTTGGGCTTGTGCTTTGGTTCTCTGCAGAAGATGAGATGAAAGATAGCTATTATCTGTCCGCAAGAAAGGGAATCGAGGATTTCTGTATCAGCCAGTCGATTGAACTGGTTCGGGTATTTCGGAATGACAGCAACTATCTGGACATGCTGCGTGGTTGTGATGGAATTATCTGCCTGGGTAAGTTTGCGCAGGAGGAAGTAAAATCATTTATAGAGATATGCAGTAATATTGTATTTCTGGATATGAAGGTGGAGCATTATAATATTACTTCCCTAACGATGGACTTTAAACAGGCAGTAAGGGATGTGCTTGATTATCTGTACCATCTGGGACATCGCAAGATTGGATTTATGGGTGGTAAAGAGTATGTGGGAAATCATGAGCTTCTGGTTGATCCAAGACTGGAAGAATACATTGCATATATGAAAGAAAAGGATCTTCCATACGAGAAATATCTGTATGAGGGAAACTTCAATACATTCTCCGGTTATGAGATGGGAAAAGTGATAGCAGGATCTGACGAACGTCCAAGTGCAATCTTTGCAGCCAGTGATGCACTTGCGGTAGGAGCATTAAAGGCATTCAAGGAAGCGGATATGGAAGTGCCGGAGGATATTTCACTTGTTGGCTTTAATAATACAGAGCTTAGTGAGTATACAGTTCCTGCACTTACAACGGTAAATGCTCCGGCATATGATATGGGACAGCATGGAGCAAACCTGATCTACGCTGCATCAAACCTTAGTATCCGTACTCCGTTAAAGGCTGAGATCCCATGTAATCTCATCGTCAGGGAATCCTGTATGGAATACACAGAAAAATAAAATTTAAAAAATGATTGATAAATTGCGCAAAAGTTGCTTGTTTAAATACAAGAGTTGCGCAAAACATTGCGCTACACTAAGAGAGAACAAGTGAATACAATGGATGATATGTCACAACTACAGAGAGCAGTTGAAAATCATAAGATTGATGGATTGATTCTTGGACGGACACTGATCCGGGATGATAGAATCAAATATTTAAAACAGACGGATCTTCCATTTGTAGCGATTGGAAGCACGGAAGAACCGAATGTTGCGCAGATCGATAACGATCATATCGCAGCCTGCCGGGAATTAACCTCCATTCTCATTATGAAGGGAATGAAGAAATTTGCATTGATTGGTGGGGACAGCAATCATGTAGTCAACCGGACAAGGCGAGAAGGCTTTGAACAAGGTATTACCGGTGCCGGACTTATGATAGAAGATATGAAAGTATATATGGATTGCGTTGACAGATCAAATGTCGAGATGGCAGTAGAAGACAGTATGCGCCACATGGTCGACTGTATTGTCTGCATGGATGATGGTATCTGTAACTGGGTGCTGGACAAGCTTAGAAAAGAAGACATATCTGTTCCGAAATAGATTAAGGTTGCTTCTTTTTATAACAGCGCCCTGTTTGAAAATAACCGCCCAGCGATCACATCATTACAGTATGACCCAAAAGAACTTGGTAAAACAGCCGGAGAGACACTATTTCGGATGATCGAAGGTGAAGATATCGCAGACCGGATTTTATTAGGATATGAAGTGACACTGAAAGGATCTACGCAATAGATCAGGCATATAGAATGTATGCAAACCGTTGAAACCTTGAGGTTTTAACGTGAACATAAATACCCCCCTCCTTTAAAGAGAGCCTTATTAAGCTGATGATAAGGCTCTCTTTTGTGTTGGGTTAGAATGATATAAGTCCGGCTTCCTGTCTGATTATATAAACGCATGACTCATTTCGTTTCTATTCGATACACTCACCTATTTATCAGCAGTCGCCCAAACTCACCCTGCGGGTTCAGACATGGGCTTGGCGCTGACGGTTAGAGTGCATCTCATTACGAAACTGCATGAATGTTATTGCTTTTTATATAATCAGACAGGTAGCCGGGCTTATATTAGTTAAGTATTTCTCAGAAAGAGAGACTTATTTGCTACTTGCGCAAACTGTTGCACCATATTTTGGAAAAAACTATTAAAAACACGCAACTATCTGTTTGAATAGATAGATGTATTTGTAATATAGCACATAAAAATAGGTTAAAAAACTGATCAAAATGTATAAACATGCTATGATTCACAGATAGCAAGATATGAAGCAAGAGGCCTTGGACCATCTAACATCGAAGCATCAAATTCAGATGTAGTACAGGCAGATCCGGCTATCGCAGCACTTGCAGCACAGGCAGCATATGCTACACCACAGCGTGTTGGTAACAATTACTGGGATCCTGCAAAGACACTTGGACAGATGCAACAGAGCCTTTTTTCATTCATTTTAGTTATAAAGAAATACAGCAAGCGTGGCTTGCTGTATTTCTTTATAGTACAATCTGAAAGTTTTATTTTATCTTTTTATTAGTTGACTTGAAGCTGACAGATGTATCGTTTGCTTTTGTCTTTCCGGCTGTGGCGGCTTTCTCTGCAGCTTTTGCTTTCTCTGTGTTTTTTATTTTTTGTTCATTTTTCTTTAATGTCTGTTCCTGAACGGAATGCATGTCATCAATCAGGTGCTCGATGCACTTCTTCTTAACATAGACATCAACGGACAACATAGAGACCATACACATATCGTGAAGATAAGCGTCTGTTTCCGGATCATACATATCGGATGCCTTATCATAGGTGGATAAGATGCTTTTGATTATGTCATTATAGTTATCGATCTCGTAATTGAATAATTTGCGGTAGACCTCTTCGATGTTGACCGGTGATTCACCGTTATAGCAGTCGTTGTTATTCATCGGGGCAAGAAGTGTCTGAATATCAGTGATACTTACAAAGTTCTTGAGGTAGTAAATATACAACAGCATGATCAGATGATCCTTGGAGTAACGCTTCTTGTCGGGTGGCGGGAGAAGGTTGTTTTTCGTATAATTATTGATCATGGTCTTTGTCATGGTCTTGTCATCGTCACTTCGTTTATTAGCGTTCAGCTTATCCTCCATAAAGGTTGTTAACTGATCCATATACAGATCGATCTCAGGTATATCATCCGGATCGATGTAACTCAGAGAAGTTGCAATCTGTAATAATTTTTTTCTGCGAGTAATATTTTTATTCATTAGAATCTCTCCCAAACATAACCAAATCTGTATGAATTCTATAGGAAAGTCCTGCTTTCATGTAAACGATATGAAATACAGGACTTTATAACCTTAGTATTCTATTATATAGGAATAAAAATCACAACACAAGCATTTTGACAGAATTTTTAAAATTAAAAACTCAAACTGAACAGACGTATGTGTGTCTATGTTATGATGCTCTTTTTAGATGGCAGTTTTTAAGAACAGATTGGATTATTCGTTGTTGCTATCAATATCAGTATTCGGCTTTGGTAGAATTTCGAGCAGAACTCGTGAAACACGATTTTTATCTAATTTTGTTACCTTGCAGGATATCACACCATCAGATGCTGTATCTCCAACGGATGGAAGGTGATCTAATAACTGAATGATATAACCACCGATAGAATCATAATCTTCAGATTCGATATCCAGATCCAGCGCATCGTTCAGGTCGTCTAATTTGATTCCGCCATCAATGCTGTAATGTGTATCATCTATTTTCACAATATTATTATGCTCTGCATCATCGTATTCATCCTTGATATCACCGATTATTTCTTCGATCAAGTCCTCCATAGAGATCAGACCAACACAGACGCCATATTCATCCAGCACGATACCGATGGAATTTGAACTGGATTTCATGTTTGCCAAAAGATCATTTGTTTTTTGAAATTCATAAACATAGAATGGTTCGCGGACGATGTTTGTTACGTCAAAATTGTTGATGTCATGGGTTGCTTTATAAAAGAACAGATCTTTTACATGCAGGATGCCGATGACATTATCACGAGAATCCTTATAAACAGGAAGTCTGGTGTAAGGAACCTCCATATACTGCTTCAGCAGTTCATCATAAGTAGCGGTAACAGGAACCATGGTCACATCGGTACGGGGAATCATAATATCACGAACACGGGAATCTCCGAAGTCCACTACGTTTGTGATCATTTCCTTTTCCTTGTTCTCGATGACACCTTCTTCCTCACTGACGTTTACCATGGTGATCAGTTCATCTTCGGTAATGGATTTGGCACTTTCGTTTGTATCCATATGTAAGATCCAGAAAATAACATGAGAGATCTTGTTTATGATGAATACAAATGGGGTAAAGATATATACCAGAAACTGTACGACGTCCACATAAAGTATTGACATTTTAACACTGTTATTTTGGGCAAGCGTTTTCGGTGTGATCTCACCAAATAACAGGATCAAAAGGGTGAGGATTCCGGTTGCGATTCCGACTGCCTTGCTTCCGAATAAATTAGTGGTAAGTGTTGTTGCAAGAGCGGAAGCTGAAATATTCACGATGTTATTACCTATTAATATTGTGCTGATCAGTTTGTCGCTGTTAGAGATCAGTTTAAGAACTCGGGCAGCACGTTTGTTCCCGCTATCAGCCATTGAACGCAGGGTGAATTTATTGACAGTTGTAAGAGCTGTTTCGGCAGAAGAAAAGAATGCCGATAACAGGATTAATAGAATAATTGTAATTAACTGGATAATTGTACTGGGGTGCAAAAAAATCATCTCCTAAAAATATTTTTGCTTTTGATTGTACAGAATAGAGAAAAGCTTGTCAAGAACAGAACGACTAAGAAATGGTGGTTTTATATAAACATTAGACTATCCGGTAGTGTTCGGAATAAATGAAGGAGAAGATGCAGATACTAATGCATGTAGATGATAATAGACAGTTATGCAGATACCATTGCCTGATGTTGTTGTTGCATGACCGGATCTATGAAATCTGCGATAAAGACTGACAAATGTCAAGGAGGTAAGAACGATGAGAAGTTCAACAGAAACCTATCATGAGGTAGCAGAACGTTGCAGTGCTTATGAAAAGACATGCCATTGCAACAGCATGACCAACAAAGCGGATGGTGAAAAGAGCTGCTTAAACTGTTCCCATTTCAGTAAGGACAAACATTGCAAATTAGATCTTTATGATCCGATTGTAAAGAATCTGAAATAACAGGAAAACAAAACAGAAGGGTTCACCCCTGACCGGTCAGCCGGAAAAGACTTGCCAAATTAGCCTTTTCCGGCTTTTTTCAGGTGCATACGTTCTTTTCATAATTGACACATATTCAACTAGTTGATATACTTTTAGATTAGAAAAATGGAAAGGTATGTGTATCGATGATAAGTGCAAATAACGTAACATTAAGATTTGGAAAGAAAGCTTTATTTGAAGATGTAAATATTAAATTTGTACCGGGTAACTGCTACGGACTGATCGGAGCAAACGGAGCCGGTAAATCAACCTTTTTGAAGATCCTTTCAGGAGAGATCGAACCATCAAAGGGTGATGTCACAATGGATGAGGGGGAGCGTCTGTCTGTATTACAGCAGGATCACTACAAGTTCGATGAATACACAGTACTCGATACTGTTATCATGGGAAACAAGCGCCTGTATGAGATCATGAAAGAAAAAGATGCGATCTATGCAAAAGAAGATTTTACAGATGAAGATGGTATCCGTGCTTCCGAACTTGAGGGCGAATTTGCTGATATGAACGGATGGGAAGCAGAATCCGATGCGGAGACTTTGCTAAATGGCCTTGGTGTGGATACAGAATATCATTATATGATGATGAAAGATTTGGATGGTGGACTGAAGGTTAAGGCACTGCTTGCGCAGGCGTTATTTGGCAATCCTGACGTTCTTCTTCTCGATGAGCCTACGAACCATCTGGATATGGATGCGATCGCATGGTTGGAGGAATTCCTGATCAACTTTGAGAATACCGTTATCGTGGTATCCCATGACCGTTATTTCTTGAATAAGGTATGTACTCAGATCGCCGATATCGATTATGCAAAGATCCAGTTATATGCCGGTAACTATGATTTCTGGTATGAGTCCAGTCAGTTGATGATCAAGCAGATGAAAGAAGCAAATAAGAAGAAGGAAGAGAAGATCAAGGAATTACAGGAATTCATTCAGAGATTCTCGGCAAATGCTTCCAAGTCCAAACAGGCAACCTCCAGAAAGAGAGCACTGGAAAAGATCGAACTGGATGATATCAAGCCATCCAGCCGTAAATACCCATATATTGATTTCCGCCCAAAGAGAGAGATCGGAAATGAAGTATTGACCGTATCTCATATTTCAAAGACAGTAGAAGGCGAGAAACTGTTAGATGATGTATCGTTTACAGTAGGACATGATGACAAGATTGCATTTGTCGGACCAAATACAAAGGCAACAACAATGCTGTTCAAGATCCTTGCGGGAGAAGAAAAGCCGGATGAAGGAAGCTTCAAGTGGGGCGTTACAACTTCACAGGGTTATTTTCCGAAGGACAACACAAAGGAATTCGATAATGACCTGATCATCGTAGACTGGCTGACACAGTATTCGGAAGAAAAGGATGCAACTTATGTACGAGGCTTCCTTGGAAGAATGTTATTTGCCGGCGACGATGGTGTTAAGAAGGTAAAGGTTCTGTCCGGTGGAGAAAAGGTTCGTTGTATGTTATCCAAGCTAATGATCATGGCTCCAAACTGCCTGATCTTAGATGAGCCTACAAACCATCTGGATATGGAATCTATTACAGCATTGAATAATGGACTGATCAAGTTCCCGGGTGTTATTCTGTTCTCATCACAGGATCATCAGTTCGTACAGACAACAGCAAATCGTATTATCGAGCTTACCAATACAGGTCTGATCGATAAGCAGACAACATATGATGAATATCTGGCAAATGATGAGCTTGCAAGAAAACGTCAGATCATGAACATGGATGTTGATGGAGAAGATTAAGAATAGAAGTAAAGATGGCAGACAGGGGTGTTTCATATGAAGATGAGATTAGAAAAGCCTGAGATTGCAAAACGGGCAGGCGAAGAAGGAAAGATTTATTCGTTTGGCAAGGAAATATGGCGGTTTATTCTGGTATTCCTGATCGGAAGCTTTATTGCAGGTTTGATCCCTGCGATATATGAAATGTATCTGTTTCTGTCGGATGTGGAAATGTTCGACCAACTGCAGCGGCTGTTTTTAAATGACGATTCATCATTTTCAGATATGATGGAATTGGCAACCAATATGACAGACGGAATGTATATACTTACATTATTCTGTACACTGATCCTGATCATTTCTGTTCTGGTCTATTGTAATAAGATAGAAAAGCGCTCCTATTATTCCATGGGAATTATTAAGAAAGATGGAGCAAAGCATTATGTACAGGGCTTGCTTGTTGGTGCGATATCCTTTTCTCTTTGCGTACTTGCAGGTGTTGCTCTTGGATTTGTAGATATTAAGGGATGGAATCAGAACTGCAATCTGCTGATCGTGCTTTTATATTTTATCGGATTTCTGGTACAGGGCTTCAGTGAGGAGATTGCATTCCGCGGATATTTTATGATAAGTCTGATGAAACGAAGCTCGGCAGTAAAAGCTGTTCTTGTGAATTCACTGGCATTTGCATTCTGCCATATGC
The DNA here is from genome assembly GCF_000154245.1 of Clostridium sp. L2-50. NCBI lineage: Bacteria > Bacillati > Bacillota > Clostridia > Eubacteriales > Clostridiaceae > Clostridium > Clostridium sp. L2-50. Next base: position 21,820 of record NZ_DS480318.1, read on the forward strand.
TAAATCCCGGACTTACAGTTCTTGCTTTCTTCAATCTGATGTTGATCGGAATATTCCTGTCACTCTATGTGATAAAAACAAATGATATCTGGGGTGCGGCAGGCTACCATAGTATGTGGAATTTTGTGCAGGGAACCTTCTATGGAATCTCTGTCAGCGGAACCAATGTAGGAAGTGCTGTTCTTTCCTCTGAGATCAAACCGGGAAATATATTCCTGACGGGCGGTAAATTCGGCATGGAGGGCAGCATTGTGGCAACCATCGTGATGGCAGTAGTCTTAGTCCTCGGAATGTTTTACTATAATAGAAAAGAAACAAAACAGAATATAGCTGAATAGAAGAAGATCACACAGGGCTGCCTCCGGAGTGAATCCGTTGTATGAATATATCCACTATAATATGACGTTTGCGAGGATTTCGTCGCAAGCAACACATTGCCAGTAAATACGGGTGCTTGTCTGAGCCGAAGGCGAGTTAGCACAGAAGTATTTACGAATCAGGCATGTGTTGCGAGCAGAAACCGCAGCAAGTCATTTATAGTGGGTATATTCATATAACGGATCGCTCTGGAGACAGCCCTGTGTGATCTCCTTCTATATAGGTATTATTTATAGCTCCAATCCGAGATCGAAGATGAAGTTACAGATCTGCTTGACACGCTTCTGGTTGTCTTCGGATACGCCGGGGAAACAGATGTAGACATCATCGTAGCCCGGATTCAACTTCTTTGCAAAGTCGGTATCACTGATGTTGATCGCGTATGGAGCACTCTTTCCTGTGTAAGCAGGAGAAGTTGTGATCTGATCATTATAATCAGCAGTGAAAATATCATACAGATCGGAAGGTAAGGCTTCACCCAGTGTATGAATGATCGAACTTTCACTTAGGTATTCCAACCCGCGTTTATTTGTAATGATAATATCGTAGTAGTTTTCATCACATAGAGTAGGAAATGCAATGTAGTTTCCGCTTTCGGCATCTTTGGATACTTCATTGGTGCTGGTGCTTGGATCATACTTCAGATCCAGAACCTTCTGAAACTGATAATTGTCATCAAAACCATAGTAGTTCCAATAATCAGTTTCTATGACAGAGGAATCAAGTGCTTCCAGATCTTCGCAGTTTACAACTGCATAGGAGAGTGCAATCGGTTTGTTGCCACGGAAGAATGCAACTACGATCAGACTGATTGCGATGATCACGATCAGCGGCAACAGGATCTCCATCTTATATGCATATAAAAAGTATTGTAACTTTTGCACAAAGGTCATTCCTTCGGTAGTTTCCTTTAATCGTTTTCTTTTTGCTGCCCGGCGCTCTTTACGGGACATCGTTGCAAATTCCAGTTTGTCCTCAATCTTAAGATCTTCCTTTGGTGGAACCTTGCGGGGATCTTTGAACTCGTGCGGCTGATCCTGTTTGTTTTCAATATTCTGTGCTTTTGCCGGTTCCTTCTTTTCGACGGCAGTCTGAGTATTGACAGTTTCCTGTTTGGTTTCGATATTTTGTGCCTTAGCCGGTTTTGCTGTTTGTACAGCAGTCTGTTTTTTTACCTGCGCCTGAGAATTTGCGGCGACATTGTTGCTTTTCTTCTTTTTCTTTTTACTGTTGCCCATATTGTTTCCTTTTCTTCTTATATAATAATGATAAGTATAACACAGATGGAAATGGATAAAAAGGAGCAGGTATGGTAAAGAGTATGAAAAAAGAATGAAAATATAAGAAATGAAATATAAAGAATATGTATTTAGCAGATCATAAAGATGAGTACCTGATAAAAACAGAATTGGCGATGTGTGTTGTGGTAAAAACGTATACATTTTAACAAATACGCATTGACTATTGTGTACAGACAGAGTTATATAGAAAGAGAAATGCAACAATGTGAAAAATGAGACAAAGGAAAAGAAAAAGTTTAAATTGTATGTCAATTGAGCTAAAATTGTAGAAATAGTATAAATACCCCATGTCGCAAATTGGTAAATTTTTTTTAACGAAAATTTAAAAATGTACAAAAAAGATAAAAAAGAATAAAAAAGGACTTGCCAAATTAGATAATATGTCCTATAATAAGCCTATGTTGACAAGGAAATTTGTCAATAATATCTTAAGAAAGCCACATACATAATCATGTTTGACATATTGTGTAAATGATAAGTTAATCAGATCATGTATAAAAGTGGCAGGCATTCCAGTAAATAATACAGATGCAGATGTCAATCCGCAGAAGTATGAATGAAAGGAATAGCACACATATTTTAAAAGGAGGGTTTTTTTGTGAGAAAAATCAAAAAAGCATTGGCTCTTTCATTAGCACTTGCTATGGGATTATCACTTGTTGCATGTGGTGACAAGGATGATTCAACAACAGAGCCAAAATCATCAGAAGCAACATCAGAGGCAGCATCATCAGAGGATGCATCATCAGAAGAAGCATCATCAGAGGACGCTTCAGGAGCAGCTAAGATTGAAGCTCCTAGCACAGATGGATGGGATGACAGCAAGAAGATCTACGCTTATTCATGGGATGAAGATTTCTCAAAGAAGCTGAACATCGTTCTTGACAAGTTCCCAGAGTACAAGGATTACGTTGAGTTCGTAACACTTGGTCTTGGTGGAACATCAGATGACTACAAGACAGCTATTGATACAGCTCTTACAAGCGGAGACAAGTATCCTACACTTATCCCAGCTGATAACGATGTAGCTAAGTACTGGTCAGAGGATGATTCAAAGACGGCTAATCTGTATGACTTAGGTTTCACAGATGAGATGCTTGCTAACTCATACGACTTCGCTAAGCAGTATGGTACAACAAACGGCGAGCTTAAGTGTGTAACATGGCAGGCAACAGCAGGTTCTGTATACTACAGAAGAGACATCGCTAAGGAAGTTCTTGGAACAGATGATCCTGCAAAGGTTCAGGAAGCACTTGCTTCATGGGATAAGTTCTTCGAGACAGCTGAGACATTAAAGGCTGCTGGATACAAGATCGTGTCTGGTGCTCCTGATGTTAAGTATGCTATCTGGGATACTCAGTCACAGCCTTGGGTAACAGATGATGGTTCAAAGGAAACTCTTACACTTGACAAGTCAGTTACAGAGTATCTTGAGACAGCTAAGAAGATTTACGATGGTGAATATTCAAACAACACATCTATGTGGGATAATTCATGGGCAGCAGATATGAAGGATGATTCTAAGGTATTCTGCTACTTCGGATGTCCTTGGTTCATTGGTTCAATGCAGGGTAATGGTGCTACAGATGGTAACTGGGGAGCTGTTACAGGCCCTACATCTTATCACTGGGGCGGTACATATGTATGTGTAGGTAAGGATACAAATAACCCTGAGTTAGCTGCATTCCTTCTTTACGAATTAACATGTGATCCAGACGTAGGTGTTGAAATCACAAACAAGACAGGTGACTGTGTAAACAACAAAGAAGCTAATGCTAGACTTATCGCTGGCGAACTTAGCGCTGACAATGCAGCAGCTAAATTCCTTGGTGGTCAGAATCCTATCGAAGTATGGGCAGCATCAGCAGAAGGTATTAACCTCAGCAACTTAACATACCAGGATGCTTCAATCAAGGCATTTATTGATGAAGCTTCTACAGCATACAATTCAGGAACATACAAATCAGTTGATGAAGCTGTTAAGTATATCCAGGATAAGTGTGCATCAGAATTAGGTATTTCAGCTGAATAATCCCTAAAAACTGATTAAGTAACACAATTTGCACGCATCAGTAATGAAAGTTGCTGGTGCGTGTGTACTATAAACAATTAATTTTTAGGGGGTGCTCTTACACAATGAAAAAGAATAAGACAGTTGAATATGGAAAATATGGATTACTGTTTCTCATTCCATTCTTTCTTGTATTCTTAGTTTTTCAGCTGTATCCTCTTCTTTATACTTTTTATAATTCATTAATCTATTCCGCTAAAAATGGTAGATATGTAACTGAGACAGTTGGTCTTGGAAACTTTACAAACTATGTATTTGCAAAGACTGGTAGCGAGTTCTGGCAGTCATTAATGGTAACAGTTGTTCTGTGGATCTTAAACTTCATTCCACAGATTTTATTGGCTTTACTTCTTGCTGCATGGTTTACAGACATCAAGATCAAGTTAAAGGGAAGTGGTATTTACAAGGTTATCATGTATATGCCTAACATTATTACAGCAGCTACAATCGCCGTATTATTCTACGGTCTGTTCGAGGTTAATGGTCCTATCACGACTATTTTCAAAGACCTTGGCTGGTGTGATAAGGGTGGTATCTTAAATCATGGCTGGGCATCATTGATCATCATTGCTTTCATTCAGTTCTGGATGTGGTATGGTAATACAATGATCGTTCTTTGTGCAGGTATCTTAGGTATTAACCCATCCCTGTATGAGGCTGCAAGCGTAGATGGTGCTTCATCTAAACAGCAGTTCTTCAAGATTACACTTCCATTGTTAAAGCCGATCTTACAGTATACACTTGTAACATCAGCTATCGGTGGTTTACAGATGTACGATATTCCTCAGTTGTTCAATGAGGGCGGTCCTGTAGTTGTAACAGGCAGTGGATCATCCGTTAATTCAACAACAACAGTCGTAATGCTGATTAAGAAGTATGTAAGTGCCGGAGGTACACAGGATTATGGTAAAGCCGCTGCATATTCAGTTATGCTTTTTGCATTCACACTGATTATCAGCTTACTGTTCTACAGATTAACAGCAGAAAAATCATCAAAGGATGGAAGGTAGGTGAACAAAGTGGATCAGACAGAATCAAAAGTATCAGGAGGCAAGATTGTCAGATACGTCGTTTGTATCTTGCTTTGTTTCCTGTCAATATTGCCATTTTATATTTTGATCATTAACTCTACTTTAAAGTCAACAGAAATTGTTACAGGTATTAAATTAATACCGGGTGGAGAATTTATTACAAACTTCAAAGGTTTGTTAGCAGGTAGTGAAAAAACAAGTGGTGTTAACGTACTTCAGGCTATGTTAAACTCTTTACTGGTTACTGTTCCGGCTACAGCATTGCAGATCTATTTCGGATCATTAACAGCTTATGCAGTTACAGTATATAACTTCAAGTTAAAGAAGTTTGCATGGGGCTTTATATATGCGATCATGATGATTCCTCAGCAGGTATCAATCGTTGGTTTCATTAAGATTTGTAACTTAACACACTTATACGGATCATTCTTATCACTGATTATTCCGGCAATCGCTGCTCCTACTACTGTTTATTTCATGAAGCAGTACATGGAAACAGGTCTTTCAGTTGAGATCGTTGAAGCAGCCAGAATCGATGGATCGGGAGAAATTCATACATTCAATACGATTGTACTTCCGCTGTTGAAACCGGCTATGGCAACACAGGCGATCTTCGGATTCGTTGCATCATGGAATAACCTGTATACACCTTCAATTATTCTTGCAACAGAGAGACAGAAGCAGACAATGCCTATGTACGTTTCAGCGTTAAAGGCAAATGATAAGTCAAGAGACTGGGGTCAGATTTACTGTGGACTTTTCACTACAGTACTTCCAATTCTGGTTATGTACTTCTTCCTTTCTAAGTACATTATCGCAGGTGTAGCACTTGGTGGTGTAAAGGAGTAAAGAGGTCTTTTATAAAATATAATGTAGGTATCGGAAGCCATGGGCGATCGATACCCACATTATATATACTGAATAAGTGAGGAGAAGCTGCTGTAGCAGGTTCTCTATATTTTTGTTTATGAGGAAAATTTGATGAATGAAATGACAAACAATCAAGACAACAAGAATAGCGGAAGGGATAAAGAACCGTTTTTGAGACGCGCAATGGATGCATTTGGAACAATGTTTGCACTGAATATTTGTTTTGTAATAGGATGTATTCCGATTTTTACGATTGGTGCATCATTTACTGCATTGTATGCAATGTGCATCCGACTTCAGGAAGATGAAGAGGAAACTGTTGTTTCTGGTTTCATTCATGAGTTTAAGCGTAGTTTCAAACAATCTACGATTGCGTTTTTACTGTTGCTCGTTGCAGTTGCTGTAATGTTGGCTGAATATATTATGATCAAGCGGGTGACAGGGTTTATTTCAACATTTTATACATTTGTGCTTATAATTGAGGCAGTATTAGTTGCACTTGTTGTACCGTTTTTATTTCCGTTAATTGCAAGGTATAATAATGCGTTGAGTATCACGGTAAGAAATGCAATGGTACTTTCAATAACCTACCTGTGGTCATGGGTAAAGGTCGTTATCGCATGGTTTGTTCCGATATTTATCTGTGTGAAATATCCGGTTGTGTTTGTGAGTATCTGGTATATGTGGCTGTTACTTTTGTTTGGGGCAATTGCGTGGGGAACAACGCATACGATACGAAAGATATTCCGGTTGAATGAACAAAGAATCATTGATACTGCAGAGAAGGAGAGAAAAGCTGCGGAAGAAGCAGCGAAGGAAGCTGAACCGGATGAATCGGAATCAGTGGATGAAGAGGGAAAATAAAAGAAAAACAAAATAGTTTCTTTAATAATAAAATAAAGGAAAATGAAAAAGTCTGTAGAATAATAAAATTGTACGGACTTTTTTGCTATATTCGTTATATTGACCATGGAGGATGGTAAAATATGCTGATTCGTGAAAAACAGGAGCGACAAGAACATGAGATCCTGAGCCCATATGCATCATTCAGTGATCAGAGCAGAGGCAGGGACAAGAAGGAAGAACAGTGTGATCTTCGGACGGTCTATCAGAGGGACAGAGATAGGATCATTCACTGTAAGGCGTTCCGTCGCCTGAAGCATAAGACACAAGTATTCCTGTCACCGGGAGATGATCATTACAGAACGAGACTTACACATACCCTTGAGGTGGCGCAGATTGCAAGAACGATCGCAAGATCGCTTCGTCTGAATGAGGATCTGACAGAAGCAATCGCACTTGGTCATGATCTGGGGCATACACCATTTGGACATGCAGGAGAACGGGCATTGTCCAGATGTTCCGGCAGGTCGTTTCAGCATAATGAACAGAGTGTGCGTGTGGTGGAAAAACTGGAGAAAAGGGGAGCAGGGTTGAATCTGACATGGGAAGTCAGAGATGGAATGTTGAATCATAAGACATCCTGTACGCCGGCAACATTGGAAGGAAAAATCGTCCGGTTGGCAGATAAGATTGCATATGTAAATCATGATATGGATGATGCAATTCGAGGTGGAATTATGAAAGAATCCGATCTCCCGGTTAGTATCGTTAAGGTACTTGGCAACAATACCAGAGATCGATTGGACTGTCTGATCCATGATGTGATTGATACCAGTTATGAAACGGATACAGTTCGGATGTCAGAAGAGATCGGTGAGGCGTTATCAGCGCTTCGCAGATATATGTTTGAATATCTGTATACGAATCCTGTGGCAAAAAGAGAAGAAGTAAAAGCAGAAAAGTTACTAGAGATATTATTTGATTATTACAGAGAAGATCAATCGAGGCTGAATAATGAAAGCATAGAAATGCTCTATATGGGGGAGGATCTTACGACCGTAATCTGTGATTATATAGCAGGTATGACGGATAATTATGCGATCGAAACATTTAAGAAGATCTATGTTCCGGGTGCGTGGAAGGGTATTTGAGATAACATCATTGTCAAGTTTGCAATATATATGTTTACAACGAGAGCGAATGGTGTGGTGACAGAGTTAATCCCTGTAATCTGTATATGATTACGTTTTATATTAGGATAACGAACAGATAGATGGAAAATTATTTAATTGGAAAGGAAGGGTAGTCGTTGTACTATTCAGATGAGGTCATAGATGAGGTGATATCCAGAAATGATATCGTGAATGTGATATCGGGATATGTCAGCCTCAGAAAAAAAGGAAGGACATTTGAAGCCTGTTGCCCATTTCATCATGAAAAGACACCGTCTTTTAAGGTGGATCGGGACAAGCAGCTGTATCACTGTTTTGGATGTGGTGCCGGGGGAAATGTATTTACATTTATCATGGAATATGAGAATATGTCGTTCCCGGAAGCAGTACAGTATCTGGCTGATAAGGCAGGAATGACACTGCCTGAAAGCAGTCAGTCAGGACAGGATGCATCAAGAGAAAAATATAAAATACTGCTACGGGATATGAATAAGACAGCGGCAGCGTATTTTCACTATATTATGAGGCATACTGAACATGGAAAGAAAGCCTATGAATATTTTAAAGGCAGAGGACTTTCGGATGAAACGATCGATCGATTTGGACTTGGGTATGCCGATGTTTACCGGGATGACTTGTATCGATATCTGAAAGGTAAAGGGTATTCCGATTCTGAGTTAAAGGATTCCGGTCTGGTAGTGATCGATGAGAAAAATGGCGGATCGGATAAATTCTGGAATCGTGCGATGATACCGATTCTGGATATTAATGGCAAGGTGATCGGCTTTGGCGGACGAGTTATGGGTGATGGAAAGCCAAAGTATATCAACACCAGTGATACAGTTGTATTTGATAAGAGTCGGAATCTGTTTGCAATGAATATTGCCAGGAGAAGCCGACGAAAAGGGTTTATCTGCTGCGAGGGCTACATGGATGTCATATCCATGCATCAGGCAGGATTTGATAATGCGGTAGCGTCGCTGGGAACAGCATTTACCTTTGGACATGCGAATATATTGAAACGATATACGAATGAAGTATATCTGGCATATGACAGTGATGGTGCGGGTGTTGCAGCCACGCTAAAGGTTATTTCGATTATGCGAGAGGTAGGAATATCTGCGAGAGTCATCAATATGCGACCGCATAAAGATCCGGATGAATTTATTCAGACACTTGGAAGTGAAGCGTTTGAGGAACGGATACAGAAGGCAGAGAGTGCGATCATGTTTGAGGTGCGGATGTTGTCTGAACAGTATAATCTGAATGATCCGGAGGAGCGAACCTCCTTCCACAATGAGACAGCAAAACGACTGGCACAGATAGAAGAAGTGCTGGAACGTAATAATTATATCGAAGCAGTATCGAATCTATACCATATTGATAAGACAGGTCTTACAGATCTGGTACACAAATATGGAATTGCAGGTGTTCCGCGTTTGGAGATCGTAGAACGGGAAGAACGACGGGCAGAGCATGAAAGCAGAGCTGCCGATCCGGCAAAGAATAAGCCGATGAAGCTGCTTTTGACATGGATGGTCAATGAACCGGGCTTATTTCAGAAGCTGGACGGTATCATTGATGAAACCAGTTTTGAAGATGGCGTTTACCGTGTGGTGGCAGACAAGCTGTTTTCACAATATCGGGAAAACGGGAAGGTGGAACCGGCAAGTATCGTAACAACATTTGAGTCGATAGAGGAACAACGTCTGGTGGCAGAGATGCTTCAGACGAATATCGGAATTGACATGACGCAGGAAGAAATCAACAATGCGGTGACAGATGTTGTGAAAAAGATAAGATTAAGCAGTATAGAAGATAAACTGGCAAAGACAAATGATATAAAAGAGATGCAGAATCTCATACGTGCCAAGGCGGATCTTACGAAGCTGCATATTTCATTATAAAGTGGATAAACTATTATATATTTATGGAGGATCATGGTTTATGGAATCAAAAGAGAATAAAGAGCAGATTGAAGAGAAATTTCAGGCGAAGCTTCAGGGCTTACTGGAGATGGCAAAAAAGAAAAAGATGGTAATTGAAGATACAGAGATTATCCGTTACTTTAATGATGCAAAAGAAATTGAGCTGAATCTGGAACGGATGGAACAGATCTTTTCATTTTTAGAGAGCCATAATGTAGATATTTTGACAATCACAGAAGAGGATGACGATGAGGAACTTCTGCTGGATGATCTGGAAGAGGATGTAGATGTAGATAAAATCGATATCTCTGTACCGGATGGGGTCAGTATTGAAGATCCTGTCAGAATGTATCTGAAAGAGATCGGTAAAGTACCGCTTCTGAGTGCTGAGGAAGAAATCGAACTGGCAAAACGTATGGAAGAAGGAGATGAGCAGGCAAAGCAGAAGCTTGCAGAAGCAAATCTTCGTCTGGTTGTCAGCATTGCAAAGCGTTATGTTGGACGTGGTATGCTTTTCCTCGATCTGATTCAGGAAGGAAATCTTGGCCTGATCAAGGCAGTAGAGAAGTTTGATTATAGAAAGGGATATAAGTTCTCCACATATGCAACATGGTGGATCCGTCAGGCGATCACAAGAGCAATTGCGGATCAGGCGAGAACAATCCGTATTCCGGTTCATATGGTAGAGACAATCAATAAGCTTATCCGTGTATCCAGACAGTTATTACAGGAGCTTGGAAGAGAACCACAGCCGGAGGAGATTGCAGATGTTATGGATATTCCTGTTGAGCGTGTACGTGAGATCCTGAAGATTTCACAGGAGCCTGTATCCTTAGAGACACCTATCGGTGAGGAGGAAGACAGCCATCTGGGTGATTTTATTCCGGATGATAATATGCCTGTTCCGGCAGATGCTGCTGCATTTACCTTATTGAAGGAACAGCTGGTAGAGGTACTTGATACATTGACCGAACGTGAAAAGAAGGTGCTTACGCTTCGTTTTGGTCTTGAAGACGGCAGGGCAAGAACGCTGGAAGAGGTTGGTAAAGAATTCAACGTAACCAGAGAGCGTATCCGTCAGATCGAGGCAAAGGCTCTTCGGAAGTTAAGACATCCAAGCAGAAGCAGAAAACTGAGAGATTATATATACTAAAATAGGGATGGAGAGCATATGATAGAACTGTCGAAACGGATGCAGTCGGTTGCGGATATGATACAGCCATGTGATGCAGTCGGAGATATCGGCTGCGATCATGCATTTGTATCGATATATCTGATAGAACAGCACAGAACAAAACGGGTGATCGCATCCGATGTCAGACGAGGACCGATCACGATCGCAAAACGGAATATAGAGGCAATGAACCTGGCGAATCAGATAGAGATACGTATGGGCGACGGGCTTGATACAATCGTACCGGGCGAGGTAAATGCTGTTGTTCTGGCTGGAATGGGCGGTATGTTGATGATCGACATTCTGGAACGCGGCGAAGAGGTGGTCACACGTTGTGATCAGCTTGTGCTTCAACCACAGTCGGATATTGAAAAGGTCAGGCGATATCTGGCAGAAAAGGGGTACCATCTTGCAGATGAACAAATGTTGATCGATGCCGGAAAATATTATAATCTTTTGGATGTACGGATTCAGAGGATGCTACAGGCGGATGAATGTATGATCGATTTGCCACAGCCTGATGTGTGGAATGGAGATTTACCACAACACGATGAACAACCTGCAGATGTGGCGTGGACAGATAAGGCAGATAATTTAGATTTTGCAGAGGACTGGTGCTATATGTATGGTGGAAACCTGTTGCGAAAGAAAGATCCGGTTTTGCGGTCGTGGCTGGTAAAACAGAGAGATACAACAGCAGGGTTGATTGACAGCCTGAGTGGTAAGAATACGGAGAATGCCGCAAAACGTCTGAAAACAATAAAAGCAGAACAAAAGACCATCTGTGCAGTTTTGAAACAGGTGTACAGCATAGATGGATAACAGAGAGCCGGACATTTAAATGTCGGCATACTCTGTTAACAGAATGTTTTGGAGGTTTATTAAGGATATGAGCGAAAAAGCGATACATAACAGCGTGCTGACTTTAAAGGAGCTTGCAAAGAAATGGGCGATTCGTGTAGGCGCTGATTCGGTAGAGAAGCTCAATGAGATCGTAGAAGCGGGTAAAGGTATGGAGTTGATCCTTGTGTGTGAAGCCATGCAGCAGAATACGATTTATGATATTGCGAGAAACATACGCAAAGAAAAGAAAAAGATCATATTGATCGCAGGACCAAGTTCTGCCGGCAAGACGACATTTTCGCATCGCCTTAGTATACAACTTCGGGCACTTGGATTGCATCCGCATCCGATTGCAGTAGATAATTATTTTGTCAATCGGAAAGATAATCCAAAGGATGAAAATGGAAACTACAATTTTGAATGTCTGGAAGCGGTGGATGTGGAACTGTTGAACCATGATATGCAGATGCTGCTTCAGGGGGAAACGGTCGAACTTCCCGAATTTGATTTCTTAAATGGAAGAAGATTGTATAAGGGAGATAATTTGCGGATCGGAGATCAGGATGTGCTTGTGCTTGAGGGAATCCATTCATTGAATCCGAAGATGTTATATGCATTGCCCGATGAGGATAAATATCGTATATATATCAGCCCGTTAAACCAGTTGACGATCGATACAGATGATAAGATATCTACCATAGACAGTCGTTTGATCCGCAGGATCGTTCGAGATAACCGAACTCGCGGGCACAATATAGAACGAACACTTTCAATGTGGAAATCTGTCAGACAGGGTGAAGAACGGTATATATTTCCATATGAGAGTAATGCTGATGTTATGTTCAATTCCGGGTTGTTGTATGAATATTCTGTATTAAAAAAATATATAAATCCATTACTGACGGAGGTATCGGAGAAGTCGCCGTTTTATTCAGATGCATTACGCCTGAAAGAATTGACTGATCGTTTTGTAACTCTGGAAGATACCATTGTTCCGTTGAACTCGATTTTACGTGAGTTTATCGGCGGAGGCTGTTTTAAAGTCTGAGGATGAAGAAAGAGCTTTTAAGAAACAAATATTTATAATCAAAGACAGAGAAGAAGTTATCGTATTTCTTTATATAAATAGCATATAATCTGTTGTATACAAAATGGGAGATAACATTACTATTGGGATATGTAAGTTATCTCTCACTTTGTATAAGTCAATGAACAGATAAATGGGCTGGCTATATATGTATGAAACAGACCTTTTTCTACGTCGGTACTTAACGAGCCGCTTGAAAAGCGGAGAGTTTAGAACCGCTATGTAGAAAATAGAACGCGAGCGTTCTGTGAAATACATATATAGCCAGCCCATTTATCGTCATCATATAAAAGCTGGACGATAAGCCGGGTTATGTCGAGAGTGATCATCTATCTAGGCTTTATGTTACCATAAAGCTCAAGCGACCTACCTGAGACTTGACGGGCAGCCATTCGTCTCACAGCCGAAGCTGCTTTTTTGGTCTTGCTTCGAGTGGGGTTTACAGAGCCTGTTCTGTTACCAGAAGCAGCGGTGAGCTCTTACCTCGCCTTTCCACCCTTACCATGTACATGGCGGTTTATTTCTGTTGCACTAGCCTGGGAGTTTCCTCCACCGGACGTTATCCGGCACCCTGCCCTGCGAAGCCCGGACTTTCCTCACCTGTCATATGACAGCCGCGATCACTTGTCCAGCTCATTACTTTTATAGCAGAATGAACACAAAAAGTAAAGGGGAAAATAAAGAAACAAAAAACATGGTTTTAAAAACTACTTCTCATGGTATAAAAAATTGTTGAAGTGATGGCAGATGGGTGTTATAATCTCTCTATAGAAGCCTGATAATATATATTGTCAAAGATTTGATATAAGAGGGTGAAATATATGGAGAATAATTATCTGTTAAATAAAGAATATATTAGAATAAAAAATATGAATACAATCAGCTATGGCGGAAATCAGTCATGGTGCAGGAGTAAGAAGATGCAGAAGGTAGGATGTGGTGTAATTGCTTTGGCAGATATATCAATCTATCTTGCAGAACAGAACCCGGGGCTTATGACAGATGCAATTCGCAAAATCAACAAGCCGAAGGGCTTATATAATAAAAATGACTATCTTGCATATGTAAAATGGTTCTATAAGCATTATGTTTTTTTTCTGTGGTATAAAGGAATGACAGGTGTGACGTTAATGAATACATTGAACCGATATTTTATGCTGAATGACATCGGACTTCGTGCAAGATGGAGATTGTTTTTGTCAGATGAGGAAATGATGAAGCAGATCCGGCATTTGATCCGTAAGAATAAACCGGTTGTATTATCAATCGGACCGAATATCCCGAATGTATTTGGCGATAAAGGAATCCATATGTATGTGGAAAAGGATGGACGTATGCTTGCATCCATGAAAAAGAATGTTCACAGTCATTATGTAGTTGTGACAGGGGTAGAAGAAATATCAGGTCATGAGTATCTGATCGTTTCATCCTGGGGCAAAAAATACTACATCAGCTACGAAGAATACCGTGACTATGTAAAACATTCCGGTGGAAGAATTACAAGCAGCATTCTGTACATCAAGGGAATGATCTAATACTGAAAATCTTTTTTGTAATTTATGCGGATATTGTTATTTATTACAAAACATATAGAAGGGGTTCTGCCCCGGATACAACCAACCACTATAAATGACTCGCTGCGGTTTCGATTCGCTGCACATGCCCGATTCGTAAATGCTCCTGCGCTAACTCGCCTTTGGCTCGAACAAGCGCCCGCATTTACTGGCAATGTGCATCTTATTTCGAAATCCTCGCTTATGTCATATTATAGTGGTTGGTTGTATCCGGGGCAGAATTCCTTCTGTATGTTTATACGGAATAACAATATCTGCGCAAAACTAAATTAAAAAGATTTTCAGTATTAGATCATTCTCTTTGGAGATCAATGTCAGACTGGATAGTTATTCATCTGTTGGTTAATGCATATTACATTATAATCATGTATTGCTACATAGTTATTTTCGGGTTAATGCCTGTAACTCGATATCTGTCAGTTCGCGGAATTCGCCGGGAGCGAGGGCTTCGTCCAACGTCAGACTTCCCATGGACAGGCGTTTTAAGTAGGTGACCTTCATGCCGAGGGCTTCGAAGGAGCGTTTGACCTGGTGGTAGCGTCCTTCAGTGATCGTCAGGAGAATCTCCGAAGTCTGTGTGTTTAGGTCGGTATTTTTTATGACTAAAGTACCCGGTTTGGTTGGCTTGTCATCGCCAATGTCCAACCCTTCTTTAAATGCTTTTATGTGTTCTTCTGTTGCCAGACCATCGATGCGAGCAAAATATGTTTTTGCTACATGTTTGGACGGCGACAGGAGATTGTGGGATAGTTCTCCGTCATCGGTGATAAGCAGCAGGCCTTCTGTATCGATATCCAGACGACCGACAGGAAAAAGATTCTTTACAGGAACGGAAGCTTTTAACAGATCCAGAACTGTTATATGTAGATTATCGTTTGTTGCGCTGACACAGCCCGAGGGCTTGTTCAGCATATAATAATGGTGCTTTTGGTATCCAATCACCTTTCCGTTATAAGAAATCTGATCTGCATTTTCATCAATCTTCTGTTCGGGAGATTTGCAGACGATTCCATTTACCGAGATCATTCCTTTTTTTATATATTGTTTTACCTGGGATCTGGAGCCGATGTCCTGATTTGCCAGAAATTTATCGATTCGCATAGTATATACCTGCCTTTGGTGTTTTAGTTATTCGAAAAAAAGCTTGTATCCAAGAGATTTTCCATCATTATAGCATGGATTTTTTTGATGTTGGAGAACAAATTCAGTTAATTTCGGAAAACAGGTGATATTGTATGAAAATATTATAATAAACCAACATTTATGACGAAAATGTTAAATGACCATTTGTGAAATAAAATTGCAGCAGATTATATAAAATAAACAAAAAAATCCAGCGTTTATTTACGGAAAATTAATACATTTTACCATAAAAACTTTGGTTGGAAGACATATGCGTATTGACAGAAACTTTGAATTAGAGTATTATTTTTAACAGAAATGTAACATTTTGTCATGGATTTTAATAAATAGGTACGAAAAGATGAGAATTAGAAGAAATAATCGTTTTTCCCATGTGGGAAGAGGTTTGTTTAGTTATAGATACATAAAACGTAATCTGCTTGTGGCAGCAGCTACGATTGTTACAGCAGCGGGAATTGGACTTGTTGTAAAGTATGGAGAGGCGTTGGATCACAGCCCGGCATATCTGAACAGCCAGACTGCTCAGACTGCATCTGTTGGGACAACTACTGAGGAGGCTGCCACTGTTGATGTGGCTGCACTTCAGACCAGCACGACAAAGAAGGCTGCTCAGAAGAAGACTGTAGTGGCAAAAGCAGAGGAGAAATCCGAATTTGATGGTAAGTTTATCGCAAAGATCAATGATACATTAAATATCAGAGAAGAAGCTACGACAGATTCCAACATCGTAGGTAAGCTGTTTGACGGTAATGTAGGTGATGTATTGGAGACATCCGGTGAATGGACAAAGATTTCATCGGGAGATGTAATCGGGTATGTAAACAGTGATTATATTCTGACCGGCAAGGATGCTGAGACATATGCAGAAGATTACAAGAAAGTCCTTGGAACAGTAACAGATGATACGGTTCGTGTACGTGCAGATAAGTCTACACAGTCAGATATCCTTGGACTTGTAGCGAAGGATACCGTTCTTTCTGTTAAGACACAGGATAAGGATTGGGTAGAAGTTACAATGAATGACGGAACAGATGGTTATATAGCTGCGGATTATATCACAGTAGAAGAAACTTATGAGTATGCAATGTCGATTGATGACTACACAGCTATGGTAGAAGCTGAACAGCAGAAAGCATATGAAGTGGTATCAACTGATGACAGTGCAGATATAATGACGGCAGATGAAGAAACAACCGAGACGGCAACAACTGAGACTCCGACAACTGAGGGAGCAACAGAAGCGGATACAGAAGTGTCTACAACAGAAGCAACAACAGAGGAGAAGTCGGATGATAGTTCTAAGATTGATGCATCCCAGTATGATGATGCTTATCTGTTGGCATGTCTGGTCAGCATGGAAGCAGGATATGAATCCTATGAAGGACAGTTGGCAGTAGCAAATGTCGTTTTGAACCGTGTAAGAAGTGGTAAATGGGGAAGTTCTATTTCATCAGTTATTTATGCACCGAATCAGTTCCCTTGTGCAACGGGAAGCGTAATGCAGGGATACTTGCAGGATGGTCCGTTATCAACAGCACAGCAGGCAGCAAATGATGCCTTGGCCGGTAACAACAACATTGGAAGTTTTATGAGCTTCTTAAATAAGAATTATATTGATACAGATTCTTTATCTGATTATCAGATTATTGGAAATCATTGTTTCTACTAAAGTGTTTTTGAAAGATGGATTTAAGCTTATGAAGATAAATGAAAATATTCATGGGGAGCGGGAACTCGATACAGATCCGGTTACTTCAACGATAACGATAAACAATGACAGATTTAACAGAAGATACATACGCAGTTGCGGGATGTATCTTTTGTTGTTTCTGATATGTATTGGATTTTACATGATAAATATGGCTGTAGAACATGTATATCCGTTTGGCAGCAGAAGCTTTCTGTATCAGGATGCATGTGATCAATATCCCGGTATACTGAAAATTTTCCTTGAATGGCTGCATTCAGGGGATAAAGGTTCATTTATATGGGAACGGGGGCTTGGAATCGATATTGTTCTGAACATGTTCTATTACTGCATGAGCCCGTTTAATATTATAGCCATAGTACTTGGTCCGGATCGTGTTGAATTATCTATGACATTGATGATCGTACTCAAAGCATCATGCCTGGCTCCGGCAGGACTGTTCTTTTTCAGGCATTCAAAGATTCGCAGATTTGCGGAAAAGGGATTGTCAGAGAAATATATAACTGTAATTTCCATGATGTTCGGACTCCTGTATGCGTTAAACAGTTATGTGGTGGTATATAATCATAATGTGCTCTGGCTGGACGGACTGATTCTGCTTCCGTTTATTGCGATTGCAGTTGAGCATCTGGCGGAAGGCAAATGGCAGCTCCGTTATACGTTGTTATTAGCCTGTGCATTTTTGTTTAATTATTATTTTGCATTTTATATTTGCCTGTTTATAGTCTGCTATTTTTTTATGCAGGATTGGAAGAATGCTAAGAATTTATGGTCCGGTGTATGTCGTTTCTTCGGATGGTCGGTTATGGCGGTATCGATTGCGGGAATGGTTGTTCTTCCGTCTCTTTATGCCATTATGAATCTGTCATCCTGTGGAAACGGGGACTATAGTCTTCCATGGTATAGAATCAGTAATCTAGGAATGTTTGTTAATTCATTTTATCCATTGCGACAGATATCGACGGGATATTTGTTCAGTCACAATAATTATTGCGGTATTCTGGTGATTATGTTCTTTCTGCTTTTCTTATTCGGAGCGGGAATCAAATGTAGTTTTAAGCTTCGATATACGGCCGTTATTTTATTCCTGACTATTGGATTGAACATGGTCGGATTAAATTATGTCCTGCATGGCTTTACGATTACGCATGGACTCGGAAATCGTTTTGCATTTATCCTTGTCTTTTTCATTTTGATGGCAGGTTATATCGGAATGCTCAGATTACAGCAGGTAAAGGTATGGCAGATAATCAGTATGTCAGGTATCGGTATTACTATATTCCTTTTGGAGCTGTTCTTAAATAAGGAAGATGCGAATTCCTATTCCTATGCGGCTGTATTGCTCTTTGGTATATCATATCTGATCTTATTGATCTTGTATGTCAGAAAGAGTATTCGTTATACGACCTGCTATGTGTGGATGATAGTATTATTGTGTATAGAGATCTTTGCAAATGCATGGATTCAGATGCCGCAGAAGTATAATGATGAGCGGCTTCAGAGCGAGATATCTGCTTCGGACTGGTTAACAGATTATGAGCAGTTGCAGCTTGCAGAAGGGGAGAGAAAGACTGCATTGGTGTCACAGAACTATATGCCGTATTCAGACGTAAACTGGTATTCATCTGTGGCAAATGGCAGTATAGTAGATGTGTTTACCAGCCTTGGAATATCAAGATATCAGAATATTGAATATACCTATAGAGGGGTAACTCCGATCAGTCGCCAGCTCTTTAATGTACGGTATGTTGTGACTGATGAAACAGGGGTTGCAGGTGGGTATCGTCTGATCGACCGGAAAAATGAGAAGATTGATTTCTACGAAGCGGATAATCTGGCAGGCATGGGATTTTTGATGAGTAAAGATGTTCTTGACTGGAGCGGAACAGCGAAAACGGAAGATACATCGGATGTATTCGAGAAAGGCAGCATGGCAGAGAATCAGAATGAACTGGTAAAGCTTGTGACCGGACATAAGATCACGCAGAATGCCTTTACAAGAATTGATATACCGGAGGATGCAGTAACAAGTGCCGGTATGGATATTACCGGACAGAAGAACGGTGAGTATTCCTATATCAGTACCAATGATGTTTTTTCAGCAATCACGGTGAATCTTACTGCGGAAAAAGACGAAGATCTGTATCTGGAATGTGCGGACACGAAGCCTCAGTGTATCGAAGTAAAGGTGAATGATGAAGTAACAGTGTCTACGAATTACACGGATTCAGCGGATTTTTATCATGTAGGTCAGGTAAAAGAAGGGGATGCTGTACAGATTCGAATGTATGCGATAAGAATTCGTCTTTATACAACGGCAGTTAAAGATCAGGAGGGAACGAAAGCATTTGCGCTGTATTCCTTAGATCAGAATGTAGTGAAAGCATTTGAAGAATATACAGAGTCACATCAAATGACATTTGACGGATGGACCGATAATACTTTAAATGGTCACATAACGACAGAAGAATCCGGTATTTTATATCTGGCGGTTCCGTACAATAAGGGATTTTCGGCAGTTGTTAATGGCAAAAAAGTAGCTCCTGTAAAGATCGGAACCGGCCTGATGGGTGTTCCTGTAGAAGCAGGGGAACATGTGATTACACTGACCTACAATACACCATATCTGATGGCGGGCATATGCCTGTCTGTGATAGGAATATTAATATTGGCAGGATATGTGATGATCAGCAGAAAAAAATCGTCCAATAAATAACGGACACAAATTATCAGCTTATAAGAATGCAGATATTGAAAAACAGATCATAATAAATTCTTATAATAAAAACAGGCAACTTGAGTGCGATCGCGCAGGTCAAGCTTCATAAGGATATTACTGAGATAATTGCGGACGGTTCCTTCCGAGAGAAAGAGCTGCTCCGCAATTTCTTTGTTGTTCAGACCATCTGCAACCAGTCGGATCAGTTCAAATTCCTTTTCCGTAAGATTGTAGGACAGGTAATCAAAACGATCATCAGTCTGTAACAGGGTAGGGATCTTGTTCATGATCTCATTCCCGAAGACAGTTTGACCGTTGTGTACGGCAGTGATCGCAGATGCAACTGTCTCAAAATCCTGTTTTAAGATGTATCCCTTTGCGCCGGTCCGGATGGCTTTGATGATATAGTCATCGTCGGCAAAGGTAGTAAGTAACAGAATCTTTGCGTCAGGGTGTCCGGTGATGATTTCTTTCGCTGCGGTCAGACCATCCATGCCTTCCATACGGATATCCATTAACAGAACATCGGGGCTGTATGTATCGTACAGGGAGATGGCATCGTGGCCATTTGCTCCGGTTGCAAGTACGGTAATGTCTGAGCAGGATTCTAATATGATCTTTAAAGATGCACTGACAAATGCATCATCATCAACAATTATAATATTCATGCAGTTCTATCTCCTTTTTGTGTATATTTTGGAATACTGACAAACAGGCGGAATCCGGATTCGGTTGATATCTGTAAAGTACCGGATAAGGATTGGACTCGTTCTTGGATGTTGGTAAGTCCGATGCCGGGGGAGGTTGTAAGGTGAATGCCTGTTCCGTTGTCACGGATCGTCAACTGATAGAAGCCCGGATGTTCCCGGATCAGAATCGAGAGTTGATCGCCGTTGCTGTGCTTTACAGCATTGGTGATCGCTTCTTTGGCAATGCTGATAAGACAGTATTTGATATCCTTCGGAACAATGTTGCCCATATCATATTCAAATGAAGTATGAAAGCCTGTTATATCATTCAACATATCCTGAATGGCAGCTTTCGTATCAATGGATTCATCGTGAAGGTCGTGGACACTTGATCGTATACTGTTCATGGCGGTATCCAGCGTAGCGCGGAGATCGGAAAGCGGATTTGTAAGGATCGGTTCTTTGTTGATCGTCTGGATCGCACCAACCTGAAGAATGGATCTGGTAAGCATGTGACCGACATTATCATGGATCTCTCTGGCGATACGATTTCTCTCTTTCAGGGTTGCAGTATAAATCATGTTATTCTGTTCCTTCCGGATCATACGGATTCGTTCCTTTGCCAGAAGTTCGTTTGTCTTCGATGTATCTGTAAGGTGCTTCATCTGTTGATGAAGGGTGGTAAGCGCTGTAGTCAGATATCCGTATAATATGCTGCACAGACAGAGGACACCTATCAGAAGTAAAGTATCCATCGGAAGTTTTGCAGATGCCAGAATGATGGAAAGAACTCCGATGGGTGCAGTAAAACAAACCGGTCGTCTGCTCAGATAGAAGCAGAAAAGCGGAAGAAATACAACAAACTTAAGGCACAGACAGCACAGAATAAATATGCCTACGTGGATCAGTACCGGAGCTGTGGGTGAGAGCCTGTCAGCAATCAGCATTGTGCCAAAAGCAAGTATGATCGCAAGCAGAATATATATTACGCTGCGCGTACATATAGAAAAAGTGTGAATACACATAATACAGCATATTGCAAATATAAGCAGTCGAGTCAGGATTTGCTTCATAACTTCTCCTTGTATGTAGACAGGTCACGCGGGTGTCAGGTAATTGCGTGAACCGGCTTGGATTTATAAGTGACGGTATTAGTATACCTGTTGAGAAATACAGCGTCAATTGACTACGGTTGAAAAACTCCGGATTTTAAAAGAATGTGACAAATGTCATATTACAGATGTGATGATTGGCACTGAACAAAAATTTTGGTATATGGTAGAATGACAGCATAACATGGAACATATGCGATGAGTTTCAGACGCGATGCCGGAAGAAACAATAGCATCCGAATAGAAAATGAATGAGGAGACAGTTATGGAATATGCGATTGAAGTAAAAGATCTGGTGAAACGATATAAAGATTTTGTAGCATTATCACATTTTGATCTGGAGGTGAGAGAGGGCGAGATCTTCGGTCTGCTTGGACCGAATGGATCGGGCAAGACGACGACGATCAACTGTATCTTGTCACTGCTTACATACGATCAGGGCGATGTCCGCGTATTTGGTAAGAAGATGACATCGACGAGCTACGATCTGAAACGGGAGATCGGTGTTGTAATGCAGAATGTGGCTGTATTTGATGAAATGACGGTATATGAGAATATCGATTATTTCTGTGGGTTGTATATCAGGGATAAAGAGACAAGAAAACAGTATGTAGAGGATGCAATCGCATTTGTCGAGCTTCAGGACTATAAGAAGTTCCTGCCGAAAAAACTGTCAGGAGGACTTCTCAGACGATTAAATATTGCGTGTGGAATCGCACACAAACCGAAGCTGATCTTTTTTGATGAACCGACGGTAGCAGTAGACCCACAGAGCAGGAACAAGATCTTAGAGGGAATTGTCGAGCTGAATAAGAAGGGCGCAACGATCATTTACACTTCTCATTACATGGAAGAGGTAGAACAGATCTGTAGCCGTATATTGATCATGGATAAAGGTCGGAAGGTCGCTCTTGGCACGAAGGAAGAGCTGAAAAAAATGATAAAGAAGACAGAGAGTATCTTCATAGAAGCTCCGGCACTGACAGATGAACAACTGCTGGAGCTGAGACAGCTTCCACATGTGTATGACAGTTCATATCAGGATGGAATGTTGAAGCTGACCTACTCCGGTGGAGATCACAATCTGATCCGGGTTATGGAATATATGAAGGAGCATGCGGTATTATTTGGAAAAGTATATACCGAGCTTCCAAGTCTGAACGATGTGTTCCTTGAGATTACCGGGAAGACACTTCGGGATTAGGAGGGGTGGATATGTTTTGGCATAATTTTAAATATGCAGGTAAAATGCTGATAAAAGGAAAAGATACACTGTTCTGGACGATACTGTTTCCGATCGCATTATTCACATTCATGTACATGGCATTCGGAAATATCATGGAAAAGGATGAGATGTTTAAAGATATCCCGGTCGCAGTTGTGAGGGATGGTAAGAATGATACAGCGCTTATGATGGTGCTGTCTACGCTTTCTATGGACGGCGAGAATAAACGGATCGACATGGAGGTGCTCAGTGAGAAAGAAGCACTTCAAAAGTTAAATGATGAAGAAGTGACCGGTGTGATCTATACATCGGATGCGAGCCTGATAGTGAGGCAGAGTGACATCAAGGAGTCGATACTGGAATCAATCCTGAATCAGTATAAGCAGATGGAACAGATGTATCTGAATCTGATGCAGAAGGATCCGGAGGCTGCATCGGAGATCATTCAGAAGGCAGTGCAGAGCGATGCGGTATATTATGAAGAGATTTCCACAACGGACGGATGTCAGAATGAGTATTATAATTATTTCTATGCAGTGCTTGCTATGAGTTGCCTGTTTTCTTCCTTTGCCGGAATCACAAGAATGCATAAGCTGCAGGCAAATGAAAGCGCACTTGGAATGCGTCGTTGTCTGTCACCGAATCCTAAACTTGTGACTGTTCTGGCGGAGTATCTGGCATTACTGCTGGTTCAGTTTGCAGCCGAGGTTATCACTGTAATCTATATGCGGCTGTTCGGTGTACAGTTTGGAACAAAATATCCGGCTATTTTACTGGTACTCTTTATTGCATGTAATATCGGTATTGCCGGAGGAATGCTGATTGGTACCTGGTCAAAATGCTCATATGGAGGAAAGATTGGAATTGCGGTAGCGGTCAGCCTTACCTTCTCTTTTATGGCGGATCTGATGGTTCATGGAATTAAAAACAGTATTGAAGATAAACTTCCAATTCTGAACCGGATCAATCCGGCGGTGCTGGTAACGGACTGTCTCTATGCGCTCAATGTATACGATAATTACGATCGTTATTTCAGAAATATCCTGATCTTAACCGGTATGGCTGTCTGTCTGCTTGGAGCGAGTATTCTGATCTTAAGGAGGAATAAATATGCAAGTGTTTAAATCCTATTTTAAAATCTTAAATAAGAAAAAAGGCTCAATGTTGATGTATATTGGGATTTTTGCAGGCATTATATTTGGATTTATATTGCCGAATTCCGGTAAAACAGAAGACGAATATAAAAGCATGAAGTGTAAATTCGCTTGGTTTGATTATGACCAGACGGCAGAAAGTGAAGAACTGTTTTCGTATCTGGATCATGCACATAAACATGCTGAATTAAAAACAGATACGACGGAAGCGATGCAGGACAGTCTGTTTAACCGGGATACAGACTGTATCGTCCGCATTAAAAAAGGTTATGCGGATCATCTGGATAAGGAAGATCTGTCCGATTATATCGAGATCGTTGCAATTCCGAACCGGAGCAAGGTGGAACTGTTTGAAGCAGATGTAAATAAATATATCTCTTATCTGAATGCATATTTTGCAGCCGGATATGACCGGGCAGAGGCAGCAGCTCAGGTGGATGAATTGTTTCAGACTAGAACGAACGTAACGATGACGACCGAAGACCATGGCGGAAAACATAGTACGAGATATACATTTTTCAGTTATCTGGGATGGATATTTGTGGTCATGATGATCGAAGGTGTGAGCCCGGTATTGATCGTATATGATAAAAAAGAATTAAGAGAACGGATCGCAAGCTCAGCATATAAATATTCCAATATGACAAAAGAAATCCTTCTCGGAACGATCGTAACAGGATTCCTTGGATGCGCAGTATTTGCGGTTGGAGGGTGCTTTGTATTCAGAAAAGAAATGTTTACGGCGGCAGGACTTGGAAATCTGCTCAATATGGTTTGCTACATGTTCGTAGCTATGGCACTTGCCTTTCTTGCAAGTAAGATTGTCCGAAACGAGGAGGGCTTCAGTATGATCGGCAATATAGTGTCCCTTGGTATGGCATTCCTGTCCGGCATCTTTGTTCCGGTGGAATTTCTTGGTGAAGGGGTCATAAAGCTGGCACATTTCCTTCCGGCTTACTGGTATGTCAAAGTCGTTGATCTTCTGGACTATGAGGCAAAGATACCATCGGAAGCATTCGTATATATGGGGATCGAGGTGCTCTTTGCAGCCGCCATCATCACAATTGCAATCGTGATCGACCGTGCCAGAAACCAACGCTTGGTGAGTAGTTAGATGATGAAAGTTTTATAAAAAGGGAAGTGGACATTATCTATTATTCCGCAAGACGCTTTCGCTCTGTTTCTCATGTAGCGGTACTAAAGTTCACCACTCCGTGGTTCACTAAGTACCGACATTCGAAAAGGCTTGCTTCATAATAATAATGTCCACTTCCCTTTTACATAAAACTTTCATCATCTGGAAGCTACATTCCTGTTATGAAGGAAACATATCTGGAAATCGATATATGAAACAAAATGGGAAATAGCATTACTATTATGAAGCAAGCCTTTTTTAATGCCGGTTCTTAGCGAGTCGCCATGGGCGAGGAGCTTAGTGCCGTTGCGTTAAAATAGAGTGCGAACGACTTGCGGAATAATATGTAATGTATTTCCCATTTTATTTCAAAGATTTACGGAAGAAATTTCCTTTATAACAGGAATGCCGCTTCCATTTCAACTATTATTTGTCGTTGTTCTTGTTCTTCTCGTTCATCATTGCGCGGACTTTCATGGACAGACCGAACAGGTTGATGAATCCGGTTGCATCCTTATGGTTATACAGCTCACCGGTAGTGAAGCTTGCAAGACTCTCAGAATACAGAGAATATGGAGAAGTTGTTCCGGCTTTGATGATGTTTCCTTTGTACAGTCTCATCTTAACCTGACCGGTAACTGTCTCCTGTGTCTTTTCAACAAATGCCTGAAGAGCCTCACGGAGAGGGCAGAACCACTTTCCTTCGTATACAAGATCTGCAAACCTGGTTGCTACGAGCTTCTTGTATGCAAGGGTTTCACGATCCAGAGTCAGCTCCTCTAACTGCTTGTGAGCTTCCATCAGAATTGTTCCGCCGGGAGTCTCATAAACACCACGGGACTTCATGCCGACAACACGGTTCTCAACGATATCGATAATACCGATACCATGCTTGCCGCCTAAACGGTTTAATTCACGAATGATATCAGAAACTTTCATCTTTGTACCATTAATAGCAGTTGGGATACCCTTTTCAAAATCAAGTGTCAGATATTCATCCTCATCCGGTGCCTTTTCAGGGGTAACACCGAGAACCAGAAGATCATCGTAGTTTGGTTCGTTTGCAGGATTCTCCAGTTCCAGACCTTCATGGCTGATGTGCCAGATATTACGGTCACGGCTGTAAGAATGAGCAGCATCAAACGGAAGATCGATACCGTGTGCCTGACAGTATGCAATCTCCGCATCACGGGAATCCAGCTTCCATTCCGGCTGTCTCCATACAGCGATAACCTTGATGTCAGGAGCAAGAGCCTTAATTGAAAGCTCAAATCTTAACTGGTCATTTCCTTTTCCTGTTGCGCCGTGACAGATCGCAACAGCACCTTCCTTACGAGCAACCTCAACTAATTTCTTAGCGATCAGAGGTCTTGCGAAAGAAGTACCGAGTAAATATTTATTCTCATATACAGCATCTGCCTGAACGGTTGGCATGATGTATTCATCACATAATTCATCAACAACATCCAGAATGTATAACTTGGAAGCTCCTGAATATTTTGCTCTTTCATCCAGTCCTTCCAGCTCACTTTCCTGTCCTACGTCGATGCAGGCGCAGATAACATCGTAATCATAAGTTTCCTTTAACCAAGGGATGATAGCTGTTGTATCAAGGCCGCCTGAGTATGCAAGAACAACTTTGTCTTTTGCCATTTCTAAATCCTCCTTAAAATCCGTCTGTGTGGAATATGTACATTTCTGATATATCATAATTCCATTTGTTGAATAAAGGACATATCGTCCTGTCTGCAAATTAATATATAACGGTAGTGAATATTATGCAAGTGTTTTTTGAATAGAAAAGTGGAAAAAATAAAAAAGAAACAAAATGTAAGAAAACAGAATTTACAATATAGAAGAGGGATAGAAGAAAAAATACGATCATGAAACAAAAAGAATAAAATATGAATATTACATATACAAATATGAATAATATACACACACACATTGAATTACAGGAAACATCGGTTTGTATATAATGAATAGAAAGTTGTAACAAATCAGAAAAAAATAGTAGAAATAAGAAAAAATAGGAATAATGTTTGAGTATCTTGTAGAAATGCTATATAATATAATAGACTGTGGATACTGGTTATTATAGACTGTGAATGGGAAATCCTGAAGTTAGAAATCACAGCCAGATATAATAATTCGGGTGAAAGAATGAAAAGTTTTTTGATTAACAGGAGGAATAAGAGATGAAAGGCATTATTTTAGCCGGAGGATCTGGAACAAGGTTATATCCGTTGACAAAAGTAACATCGAAGCAGCTGCTTCCGATTTATGATAAACCGATGATCTATTATCCGATGTCAGTTCTGATGAATGCAGGGATCCGTGATATATTGATCATTTCAACACCGCAGGATACTCCAAGATTTGAGGATCTGTTGGGAGATGGAAGTCAGTTTGGTGTAAATCTTACTTATGCTGTACAGCCTACACCGGATGGACTTGCACAGGCTTTTGTTATTGGTGCGGATTTTATTGGTGATGATACTGTGGCAATGGTTCTCGGTGATAATATTTTTGCAGGCCACGGACTTAAAAAGAGATTACGTGCAGCTGTTCAGAATGCGGAAAACGGTAAGGGTGCAACTGTATTTGGTTATTACGTAGATGATCCGGAGCGGTTTGGAATTGTTGAATTCGACAAAGACGGACGTGCGATCTCGATTGAGGAAAAACCGGAAAAGCCAAAGAGCAATTACTGTGTAACAGGTCTCTATTTTTACGATAATAAAGTTGTTGAATATGCAAAGAATCTGAAACCATCCGCCAGAGGCGAGCTTGAGATCACCGATCTGAACCGTATTTATCTTGAACATCAGCAGTTAAATGTAGAGCTTCTCGGACAGGGATTCACATGGCTGGATACAGGGACACATGAGAGTCTGGTTGATGCCACGAACTTTGTAAAGACGATAGAGCAGCATCAGCATAGAAAGATTGCATGTCTTGAGGAGATTGCATACCTGAATGGATGGATTTCCAGAGAAGAAGTTCTTGAAGTATATGAAGTTTTGAAGAAGAATCAGTATGGACAGTATCTGAAGGATGTATTAGATGGTAAGTATCTGGATGTGCTTGCATAGCTTTTGCAGATAAAAAGATAAAAGATAGATTGAGGAGAAAGATAAAAATGAGTAAAACAATCATAGTAACAGGTGGAGCCGGCTTTATCGGTTCAAATTTTGTATTCCATATGCTTGATAAATATCCGGAATATCGTATCGTATGCTTGGACAAGCTGACATATGCAGGTAATCTGTCAACACTTGAGCCGGTAATGAAGAATCCGAATTTCAGATTCGTTAAAGCGGATATTTGCGACCGAGATGCCGTTTACCGGTTATTTGAGGAAGAAAAGCCGGATATCATTGTGAACTTTGCAGCAGAGAGTCATGTTGACAGAAGTATCGAGAATCCGGATATTTTCTTAAAGACAAATATTATGGGTACGGCAGTGCTTATGGATGCCTGCAGAAAATATGGAATTGAGAGATATCATCAGGTATCCACCGATGAAGTGTATGGAGATCTGCCGCTTGACAGACCTGATTTGTTCTTTACAGAAGAAACACCGATTCATACAAGCTCTCCTTACAGCAGCTCAAAGGCAGCAGCAGATCTTCTGGTATTGGCATACCACAGAACTTACGGATTGCCTGTCAGCATATCCAGATGTTCGAATAACTATGGACCGTATCATTTCCCGGAGAAACTGATACCATTAATGATCGTAAATGCATTGAATGACAAGCCTCTTCCCGTATATGGTGAGGGCTTGAATGTGCGTGACTGGTTATATGTAGAAGATCATTGTAAGGCTATCGACCTGATCATTCATAAAGGGCGTGTTGGCGAAGTATACAATGTCGGTGGTCACAATGAGAAACAGAATATTGAGATCGTTAAGATCATCTGTAAAGAACTTGGCAAGCCTGAGTCTCTGATCACACATGTTGGCGATCGTAAAGGACATGATATGCGCTATGCAATCGATCCGACAAAGATCCATAATGAACTTGGATGGCTTCCGGAGACAAAGTTTGAAGATGGAATAAAGAAGACGATCCAGTGGTATCTTGATAACAGAGAATGGTGGGAGACCATTATCTCGGGAGAATACCAGAATTACTATGAGAAGATGTATGGTAATCGTTAATTTGTGGAAAAGAGGTAGAGAAATAAGATGGGACAGATTAAAGTTACAAAAGCACCGATAGAAGGATTGTACATTATTGAACCTGCAGTACATGGAGACAGCAGAGGATATTTTATGGAAACCTATAACCAGAAGGATATGGAGGAAAATGGTCTGAATATGGTATTTGTTCAGGATAATCAAAGTATGTCGACAAAAGGCGTGCTTCGCGGACTCCATTTTCAGAAGGAATTTCCGCAGGGAAAACTAGTACGTGTGATTAAAGGTGCAGTTTATGATGTTGCTGTTGATCTGAGATCAGGAAGCGAAACATATGGAAAATGGTATGGTGTGGAGTTGACAGAAGAGAACAAGAAGCAGTTCTATATCTCGGAAGGCTTCGCTCATGGATTTTTAGTTTTATCGGATACGGCGGAATTTTGTTATAAGGTAACAGATTTCTATCATCCCGGTGATGAGGGCGGTCTGGCATGGAATGATCCTGAAATTGGTATTGAGTGGCCGAAGGTCTTTGGTGAATATCAGGGAAACGCAAGTGCGGAAGGGTATCATCTGGAAGATGGAACCGCGCTCAACCTGAGTGATAAGGACCAGAAATGGCTGGGATTAAAGGAAACATTTAAGTTCTAATAAAGTTTTTAGTTGCAGAGAGGATGTCTTTCACTAATGGATAATAAGACTACACAGTATGATAAACGTCTATCGGAATACAGAGACAGACTGTTACAACGGAATAAGGAAATGACAACGGACGATGATGAGCTGATCGATTCGATCATCAATCAGAATGAACCGGAAAATAGCAAAGCTGACGGTAAAGCAGATGGTACATCTGAGGAGAAAATGGCAGATTCTGTATCAGATGCTTCTTCGGCGAAAGAAACACCGGTATCGGAATCCTATAAGGAATATGCAGACAAATTAGAGTCGGTATTAAAAGAGGTTGGGGTTGCGACAGCGGAGAAGTCCGAATCGAAGCAGCCGACAGAGAGAATAAAAGAAGACCGTGTAGCCGAAGAACGGAAAAGGCTTGCTTATAAGAAACTCGGTTATGAAGAACAGACGCAGGATGATACCATGAAATCTGAGGCAGATATGGATGAATCGGAAGAAGATGGACATACAGTTGCTGATGTATTTGCAAATCTGAGAGAAAGTGTCCGGGATGCAGTAGGTGAGGCTGAGAAGAAGGTCAGAAGCCGGAAGCCTGTCATATCAGAAGTGGGTAATGATGGACAGAAACGATCATTTCGACTGAATACACTCGGTAAATGGGCGGTTACAGGCATTGTATTGTTCGTAGTATTCCTCATCCTTACGATCGGTTATGTATCCGCGAATAAATCTTATAAGTATAATCAGATGGATATTCGTCCGATCAAGAACAGTGATCTGGTTGTCAACGAAGGTGTAAAAGAACAGACAAAGGGTTATACCACGATTGCACTTTACGGAGTTGATTCCAGAGATTCAAATCTGAATACAGGAACAAACAGTGATGCGATCATTTTACTCAGTATCAATAAAGATACAAAAGAAGTTAAGATGGTTTCGGTATACAGAGATACATTGTTACAGATACAGAGCGACTCTCAGACAACTCATAAGGTCAATTACGCATATCAGCTCGGGGGTGCTTTAATGTCGATCAATACGTTAAATGCAAATCTGGATCTTGCTATATCGGATTATATTACCGTTGATTTTAATGCTATGGCAGATATAATCAATACGCTGGGAGGCGTAGAGGTAACGGTAACAGAAGATGAGGTAAATAATCTGAACAAGAATCTTGCGGAACAGATCGGTATTTCGGGAAAATATTCCGAGGGCGTTCATGAGGCGGGAACGAAGGTATTAAACGGACAGCAGGCAGTTGCATATTCCAGAATCCGAAGCACGGGTAAAGGAGATATTACCAGAACCATGAGACAGCGTACCGTATTACTTGGTCTGGTAAATAAAATGATAAATGCAGACAGTAAGATGATATCAAATCTGATCGATGTATCCTTTAGCTGCATATCAACCAGTCTTACAAAGGATGAAGTGACTTCGTTGGCGAAAGATATTGCTGACTATAAGATTACAGGAAATATTGGATTCCCGTTCTCTTATACACCGATGTCCTTAGATGGTAAAGGTAGTGTGATCGTAGCAGCGGATCTGAATGCAAATGTTACAGCTTTACATGAATATCTGTATGGAACATCGGGTTATACTCCGTCGACTACAGCATCATCTATAAGCACAGAAGTATCATCGGAAACGGGAGTGGCAGCAACAGAAGCAATTGATATAGATAAGGTATCAGGCGAAACTGCTGTTACAACACAGGAAAGCAGTGAAGCTTCGAGTGAATCGGCAACAAATGGATCTGAAACAGGTTCGACAACAGAAGTACAGACGATCACGACACCTCCGGCGGGAATGATAGAAAATGAATAATATCAGAATCCGTCTGAGACTTTTCGTAGGGAAGATTCCGGTGCTGACAGTGATCATATGTGTGATAGTATTACTTTTCGGGAAATACAGACAGATGGAATATGTCCGGGCGAATGAAACCGGAGTAATAGAGATAGAAAATACAGAGATTTTACCGGAGCAAATATTTTGCAGGCGCAATACCAATGACAGCTTCCCTGTACGTGGGGTATTGCTTCATGAATGGATTAAAGATATAAGACAGAATCTTGCATGGGCAGGTATGACAGAACGATATATCGCTCATATGGGACTGCATGAAAAGGTATGTCAGATGATGTTTGTAAATCCTGAGAATCTGGTTTTAAGTCATGATGTGACCAAGCTGGATAAGGAATTTAAGTCGGCGCTTAAGAAGTATCCTGTCGGTGGGATTATGCTGAAATCAAAAAACATACAGACGAAAAAACAGCTGAAAAAGCTGTTGAAGGAAATGCAGGATAATTCTGATATTACACTCTTCCTTGCTGTAGATGAGGAAGGCGGAACGGTCAGCCGCGTAATGCAGAAGCTTGGCAATATAGATGGCGGTGATATCGGATCAATGTATGATTACAGAAATCTGGGTGGAGATATTGCGTATGAGAATGCAAGACAGATCGGAGATAATCTGTCGTATTATGGATTTAACCTTGATTTTGCTCCGGTAGCAGATGTATGGTCAAATCCGGGGAATACAGTCATAGGAAAGAGAGCTTACAGCAATATTTATAGTGAAGCGGCGGAATTAATTCCATATGCGGTGCGCGGTTTTCACGCAGGCGGAGTGCTCTGTACTTTGAAGCATTTTCCCGGGCATGGCAATACAAAAGAAGATTCCCATTATGGAAATGCATATGTATATGAGACGAAAGACGATCTTGAAAACAATGAATTTCAGTCGTTTCGGGCAGGAATTGATGCAGGAGCTGACTTTGTGATGGTAGGGCATATGATCGTAACCGATATATCGAATATCCCATCCGATCTTTCTAAAGAAATCGTGACAGATATTCTTCGGACAGAACTTGGTTTTTCCAGAGTAATCATTACGGATTCATTGCAGATGGAATCAATTACCGATACATATTCAGCCGGGGATGCTGCGATTTATGCGGTGGCTGCAGGAAATGATATGATATTGGAACCGGAAAATCTGGAACAGGCAGTTGAGGGGATAAAGCAGGCAGTAAAAGATCAGATTATTGCGGAGACTCAGATCAACGAAAGCGTAAGAAGAATTTTGGTGATGAAGCATACTGCTATTGAGAAAGAATAGACCGATTGGGCAAATTTAAACACAAAACGCACAAAATGCGGATTATATATTTTAAAAGTAAAAGACACGATTTCAATGGAAAGACCATTGCAATTGTGTCTTTTTGATTTGCAATAATTTATATTGACTATACAAAACACTTTATAAAATTAAGTTTGCAAACTATCTGACAATTTGACGAAAAAAGTTGTTTACAAACGGAAAAAAAGATAGTATGATTACAAATCATAAAAAGCACAGAGCCGCATTTGAGAATCACTATCAGATAACCTGACTATAAGATCTCTACAGGTACTGGCAATAAGTTGGAAAGGAAAACGAGCATGGAAGATAACAGAAACGTAGTAAATCCAGGGTTATACAGTGAAGAATACGAACATGATAACTGTGGTATCGGTGCCGTTGTTAATATCAAAGGCATTAAGACACATGAAACCGTAAATAATGCGTTAAAGATTGTTG
This sequence comes from Clostridium sp. L2-50, assembly GCF_000154245.1. Classification (NCBI taxonomy): domain Bacteria; kingdom Bacillati; phylum Bacillota; class Clostridia; order Eubacteriales; family Clostridiaceae; genus Clostridium; species Clostridium sp. L2-50. Next base: position 55,352 of record NZ_DS480318.1, read on the forward strand.
AAAATCTGGAACACAGAGCAGGAAAAGACGCAGAAGGAAAAACCGGTGATGGTGTAGGTATCCTTCTTCAGATTTCACATAAATTTTTTAAGAAAGCAGTTGCGGAGCTCGGATATGATCTGGGTAAAGAACGTGATTATGGTATTGGTATGTTTTTCTTTCCGCAGGATGAACTGCCAAGAAAACAGGCAATGAAGATGTTTGAGGTTATTGTCGAGAAAGAGGGACTTGAGTTCCTGTGTTGGAGAATGGTTCCGACTACTCCGGGAATTCTTGGAAAGAAGGCTGTTGATGTTATGCCGTGCATTATGCAGGCATTTATCAAGAGACCTGACAGCGTGAAAACGGGACTTGATTTTGACCGAAAGCTTTACTTTGTCAGAAGAATATTTGAAGAAAGTAATGATGATACCTATGTACCATCACTTTCCAGTAAAACGATCGTATATAAAGGTATGTTCTTAGTTGGAGAACTTCGTAAGTTCTATAACGACCTTCAGGATCCGGATTATGAATCAGCGATCGGACTTGTACATTCGAGATTCTCCACGAATACAACTCCTAGCTGGCTTCGGGCACATCCGTATCGTTATCTCTGCCATAATGGTGAGATCAATACGATTCGTGGAAATGAAGATAAGATGATCGCCAGAGAAGAGACAATGGAATCTACGATCATGCAGGACGAGATGTACAAGGTTATGCCTGTACTTGATCCAAATGGTTCCGATTCCGCAAGACTGGATAACTGTCTTGAATTCCTTGTATTAAATGGTATTCCGCTTCCGCTGGCAGTTATGATCACGATCCCTGAACCATGGGAAAATGATCGATTTATGAGCCAGGAGAAGAAAGATTTCTATCAGTATTATGCAACAATGATGGAGCCATGGGACGGACCTGCATCGATCCTGTTCACAGATGGAGATATCATGGGTGCAGTGCTTGACCGTAACGGACTCAGACCTTCCAGATATTATATAACAGATGATGATTATTTGATCCTTTCATCTGAAGTTGGTGTGTTAGAGGTCGATCCATCTAAGATCGTGAAAAAAGACCGTTTGAGACCGGGACGTATGTTGTTAGTCGATACAGTGAACGGAAGATTGATATCAGATGATGAGATCAAGGAGAAATATGCAAAAGCAAAACCATATGGTGAATGGCTTGACAGTAATCTGGTTCATTTAAATGATCTTAAGATACCGAATATTCGTGTAGAAGAATATACAGATGAAGAGCGTGCAAAACTCCAGACCGCATTTGGTTATACATTTGAAGATTTTAAAAATACAATCTATCCAATGGCTGAAAAAGGAGCAGAGGCAATCAGTGCGATGGGAACTGATACTCCGCTTGCAGTATTATCAAACAGCCACAAGCCATTGTTTAATTACTTTAAACAGTTATTTGCACAGGTAACAAATCCTCCAATTGATGCGATTCGTGAGGAGATCGTAACATCGACTTCCGTATATCTCGGAAAGGATGGAAATATTCTGGAAGAGAAGCCGGAGAACTGTCATGTATTAAAGATCCATAATCCGATCCTTACAAATACAGATCTTTTAAAGATCAAGAATATGAAGGTAGAGGGACTTAAGGTTGGCGTTCTTCCGATTCTTTATTATAAGAATACATCACTCGAAAAAGCTTTGGATCGATTGTTTGTAGAAGCAGACAAGTTGTATCGTGACGGTGTGAATATTCTGATCTTATCAGACCGTGGCGTAGATGAAACTCATGTTGCGATTCCTTCATTATTAGCTGTTTCGGCTATGCAGAAGCATCTGGTAAGAACAAAAAAGCGTACATCGGTTGCAATCATCCTTGAGAGTGCCGATCCTAGAAATGTTCATCATTTTGCAACGCTGCTTGGTTATGGTGCGTGTGCGGTTAACCCATATCTGGCGATCGAGACGATCAAGCAGATGGTTGACAGTCACCTGTTAAACAAAGATTTCAATGCGGCTGTTGATGATTACAATGCGGCGATCATGCATGGTATTGTAAAGATCGCATCCAAGATGGGTGTATCAACGATCCAGTCATACATGGGATCACAGATTTTTGAATGTATCGGACTTTCAAAAGAAGTAGTCGACAGATACTTTACTAATACAGTAAGCTGTGTAGGCGGTTCCGGTATCAAAGAGATCGAGGAGACGGTAGATGCTCTTCATTCATCAGCATTTGATCCGCTCGGTTTGGATACTAACCTCGCACTGACAAGTATCGGTGCACACAAGTTCAGAAGCGGCAAGGAAGAACATCTGTATAACCCACAGACAATCTACCTGTTACAGCAGGCAACCAGACGTGGTGATTATAACCTGTTCAAGCAGTACACCGCATGTCTGGAAGATGAGACAAAACCATTCCATCTGAGAGGCCTGATGGAATTCAAATATGCGGAGAATCCGATTCCAATGGAAGAAGTAGAGCCGGTTGAATCAATCGTAAAACGATTCAAGACAGGAGCTATGAGTTATGGTTCTATCTCACAGGAAGCACATGAGTGCATGGCGATCGCAATGAATACGATCGGAGGCAAATCCAATTCCGGTGAGGGTGGAGAGTCCATTGAACGATTAACGATAGGAAAAGATGGCAAGAATCGTTGTTCAGCTATCAAACAGGTAGCTTCGGGACGATTCGGTGTTACATCCAGATATTTGGTCAGCGCAAAAGAGATCCAGATTAAGATGGCGCAGGGAGCAAAACCCGGTGAAGGTGGACATCTTCCGGGAGGCAAGGTATATCCTTGGATCGCAAAGACCAGATTGTCAACTCCGGGTGTCAGCCTGATCTCACCACCACCTCATCATGATATCTATTCGATCGAGGATCTGGCACAGTTGATCTATGATTGTAAGAATGCAAACCGAGATGCAAGAATTTCTGTAAAGCTGGTATCAGAAGCCGGTGTTGGTACAGTTGCAGCCGGTGTAGCAAAGGCAGGAGCACAGGTTATCCTGATCTCCGGTTATGATGGAGGTACCGGTGCGGCACCAAATAACTCTATTCATTATGCAGGACTTCCTTGGGAGCTTGGTTTGGCAGAGACACACCAGACATTGATCAAGAATGATCTTCGTAATAAAGTTATTCTGGAGACAGATGGTAAGCTGATGACCGGACGTGATGTTGCTATCGCGGCGATGCTTGGTGCAGAAGAATTCGGATTTGCGACAGCTCCACTGGTAACAATGGGCTGTGTAATGATGAGAGTGTGTAATCTGGATACCTGTCCGGTTGGTATTGCTACACAGAATCCGGAGCTTCGTAAGAGATTTAAGGGCAAACCGGAATATGTTATTAACTTTATGAAATTTATCGCAGAGGAGCTTCGTGAATATATGTCGAAGCTTGGTGTCAGAACTGTGGATGAGCTGGTAGGACGTTCCGATCTGTTATATGCAGGTAAGGGCGCAGAGGACAGAAATGTTGATCTGTCACTTATCATCAATAATCCATATATTGATGCACCTCAGAATAAGATAAAATATAACGAGAAGCATCCATATGACTTCCAGCTGGAGAAGACGATCGATATGCGTGTTCTGTTAAAGAAGCTTGGACCTGCCCTTGAAAAAGGACAGAAGAAGAGCATCGAGATCGATGTTACAAACACGGATCGTTCCGTTGGTACGATATTTGGATCAGAGATTACAAAACGTTATGGAGAGACTTTGGAGGATGATTCCTACCTTGTAAAATGCAATGGCGCGGGTGGACAGAGCTTTGGTGCATTTGTACCGAAGGGACTGACGCTGGAGCTTGTTGGTGACAGCAATGATTATTTCGGAAAAGGACTTTCCGGTGGTAAGCTGATCGTATATCCACCACGATCTGCCAGATTTGTCCATGAAGATAATATCATCATCGGTAACGTAGCACTTTATGGAGCAACCAGCGGTAAAGCATATATCAATGGTGTAGCCGGTGAAAGATTTGCTGTTCGTAACTCCGGTGCAACTGCAGTTGTAGAGGGCGTCGGTGACCATGGATGCGAGTATATGACAGGCGGTAAGGTAGTAGTTCTTGGACGCACCGGAAAGAATTTTGCCGCAGGTATGAGCGGTGGTATCGCATATGTATTGGATATAGAGAATGATCTGTATAAGCGTCTGAATAAGGGAATGATTCATGTCGAGGCCGTAACCGATAAATACGAGATCGGTGAATTAAAGCAGATGATCATGGATCATGTAAATTATACAAATTCAGAGGTAGGAAAACGGATTTTGGATAAGTTCGATGAATATCTTCCAAAATTCAAGAAGATCATTCCAAAGGATTACGAAAAGATGATGAACACGATTGTCGCACTGGAAGAAAAAGGTCTGAACAGTGAGCAGGCAACGATAGAAGCATTTTACAGGATTAAAAATGGAGGTAAATAGATATGGGAAAGCCAACGGGATTTTTAGAGTATGAAAGAGAAACCAGTATAGAGATCGCTCCGGAAGAAAGAATTAAGAATTTCAATGAGTTCCATATACCTTTAAGTCTTGAAGAGCAGAAGATCCAGGCTGCCAGATGTATGGACTGTGGTGTCCCGTTCTGTCAGGCAGGAATGATGATCGGCGGTATGGCATCCGGTTGTCCGTTGAATAATCTGATACCGGAATGGAACGATATGATCTATAACGATAACTGGGAGCATGCTTATGCGAGACTGAGTAAGACCAATAATTTCCCTGAATTTACCAGCCGTGTATGTCCAGCTCTCTGCGAGAAAGCCTGTACCTGTAACATTAACGGAGATCCGGTATCGGTAAGAGAGAATGAACGTGCGATTATTGAATATGCTTATGCAAATGGTCTGGTAAATGATCAGCCTCCAAAAGGAAAAACAGATAAAAAGGTTGCGGTGATAGGCTCCGGTCCGTCCGGACTTGCTGTGGCAGATATGTTGATCAGCCGCGGGCATGAGGTTACTGTATATGAGAGAAGTGACAGACCTGGTGGACTGTTAATGTACGGTATTCCGAATATGAAGCTTGAAAAAGAAGTGATCGACCGCAAGATTGCATATATGGAGAAACGAGGTATCCGTTTCGTATTAAATACGGAAGTAGCAACCGGAAAATCTTCGGCGAAGGCACCTTATCCAAAGGATGATCAGATAACAGGATACCTGAAGAATCCAAATCAGAAGTATGTAAAGGCGGAAGATCTGTTAAAGGAATATGACGCTATCGTACTTGCCTGTGGTGCTTCTAATCCGAGAGATATCAAGGCAGCAGGCAGAGATGCGAAGGGAATCTATTTTGCGGTAGATTTCTTGAAGACAACCACAATGAGCCTTCGAAATTCGAAGTTTGCAGATAAACAGTTCGTGAACTGCAAGGGAAAAAATGTTCTGGTCATTGGTGGTGGTGATACCGGTAATGATTGTGTAGGAACGGCTGTTAGAGAAGGGGCAAAGAGTGCCACACAGCTCGAGATGATGCCGAAGCTTCCGGATCAGAGGGCGGAAAATAATCCATGGCCGGAATGGCCTAGAGTCTGCAAGACAGATTATGGTCAGCAGGAAGCAATCACAGTATACGGACATGATCCTCGTATCTATGAGACAACAGTTAAAGAGTTTATAAAGGATAAGGATGGAAATGTCAAAGGAGCAAAATGCGTAAAGCTTGACTGGCAGAAAGATCCAAAAACCGGTCGTATGAATATGACAGAAGTACCTGACAGCGAATATGTGATTGACTGTGAAGTGGTTTTGATCGCGGCAGGATTCCTTGGAAGCCAGAAGTACGTAGCAGACAGCTTTGGTGTAGAATTAAATGAGCGTACTAATGTAAAGACTGCATGTCCGAAGTCTTATGCAACAAATGTTCCTAAGGTATTTGTTGCCGGTGACATGCACAGAGGACAGTCTCTGGTCGTATGGGCGATCCATGAGGGCAGAGAGGCAGCGGTTGCGGTTGATTCCATGCTGGTTGGATATACGAATCTTATGTAACATAAAATAAAGGGAAAAGCTCTCTTTTGAGAAGCAGGCTTGTTATAGTCTGTTATCCGAAGGAGAGCTTTTTGTTGTGTGCCCGGAGCAGGAGCCGGACTGACTGTTATTATAAATTTAAATAAGCCCTTCTCGAAAAGAAAAGGGCTTATCTAATATCTTCAACAACAAAGAAAAAAATTATGAATTAAGAACTGTCTATATAGTATCGGATAATTATGAACAAATTATGACCATAAAAACAACTATTTGAAAATATAAAGTAATTTTTTTTTGACATAAAGTGTGCATATGTGCGATATGAACAAAAAAGCTTTATTCGCTTTGTGTATATTGATATTTTACTGTTTCTTTGTTATTCATATATAAATTTAATGTAATAAATGGTCGACCGGGAGATAAACTGGAAGTCCGTCTTTATACTGGAGGGATATTTCACCGATGATCAAAGGACGGAGATAGTCGATCATCTCGTCTGTGACATCATTTCCATCCGGATGGATCCACTCTGATGGTACGGACTTTGCTTCATTTGCGATCTTTGATACATCAGCCGACTGGATCATCCATTGATATGGATCATTGGAGATACGATTGATCGTAACCATGATACCGGTCTTACCTTCAGCGGCATATTTGACTGCGGCCTGTCCGAGAGCAAAGGATTCTGTGATATCTGTTCTGGAAGCAATGTGACCTGCACAGCGCTGCAATACATTTAATTCGATTGAACGAACTTTTACACCGATTTCATCACGTACAAGATATTCTAGGGCTTTTCCGGCACCACTTAGCTGTGCATGACCGAATTTGTCAGCAACTGCAGAATCAGAACTGATATAATTACCATCAGCATCGTGGATTCCTTCTGAGACAGCTACGATAACCGTTTTTTGTTTGGTAAGCTTGTTTTTTACATCTTTTAAGAACTGCTCTTTTGAGAATGCAACTTCCGGCAGATAGATGAGATCCGGTGCCTGACTGTAAGTTGTTCTGGCAAGTGCAGAGGATGCTGTGAGCCATCCTGCATCGCGCCCCATTATTTCTACGATGATAACAGCCGGAATCTTATAGATATAAGCGTCGTGTGCAATCTCAAGCATGGTGGAAGCTACATATTTGGCAGCAGAGCCAAAGCCCGGGGTATGGTCGGTTGCATATAGATCGTTGTCAATCGTCTTTGGTATACCGACGATCCTGACATCAGAATGAATACTTTCTGCATATGCACTGAGTTTCATAACCGTATCCATAGAATCATTTCCACCAATATAGAAAAATGCTGCAATTCCGTATTCTTCAAAACGTTCAAAGATCTGTTCATAAGGAACAGGATCTTTATCGTAGTCCGGAAGCTTATATCGGCAAGAACCGAGATACATGGCAGGTGTCAGTTCGAGGGTATTTAACATCGGGAAATGAGAAAGAGCCATCAGAGACATATCCATCAGATTATTTTCAAGTACTCCGGTTATGCCGTGGAGAGAACCGTAGATACGGGTGAAGCTGCCGGATTTTTTTACTCCATCGATCACTCCGGCAAGAGAAGCGTTGATGGCAGCGGTTGGACCGCCGGATTGAGCTACGATGCAATTTTCTTTTTTCATTTTGATTCTCCATTCTTTTGTGTAATAAAATTAAAAACCGTTTTCTAATCATAGAGACCGGTTAGGGTAATGATTCCTTTTTTGTATAAAATGTCAGGAACATAAGACATTTTGGATTTGCGAAGCCCGGGAAGTCCCAGATCCTCTTCTCTGTTTACATATGTGTAATTTTGAAGTTCGTTTGCAACAAATGTTTTGTTGATCATAGGATAGATGCCGTCAATGCTGTCGTCCGCTTTCTCAAAATGTACATCAAAAGTATCATTGGTCAAGGGCTCGCCCAGTGTGAATGCAGAAGGAATGTGATTGACGTATATGATTCCGCCTGTCATCTGCATTTTTCTCCTGTTTGACAGGGCTTTTCGGATAATATTATATTCATAAGCATGTTCTTCGGCAAGCTCAGGCTGTAGGACATCGTGTTTTTCCACCCAATATCTGGCGATCGCAAGACATGCATCTATGTGTTCGTCCGTGATCGTGTAATATTCATAGTCCGGGTAATTACGCATGAAATTATTGATATGATTACGTTTGCCGTGCAGCTTTTTGCCACGGAGATATGTGAGCTTTTCTACCGTATAGATATAGTCAAAATCACCGGGATCCAGTGTGTAAGGGAATTCCTTTCCATACCAGCCTGTGATAATTTCATAGATTTCCGGTGTAGCACAGTGTACACATGGTGTAACACCCTGAGCATGAAAATAGGTACAGACTTCATCAAATACAGAACGCGCATTCAGCAGATAATCCGGGTTCTGTATATCTTTTATAAAATCTGTACCAATGCCGATCGGAAAGGTAAAAGAAGAAGGTTTGCCATCTTCTTCAGCTATAAAAACAAGCATTTCTGAAAGAATTACATAAGAGACATGGTATTCTTCTGCCCATAGAATTGCATTGCCGGTACAGAAGCCGCAATCTTTAATGCTGCTTCCTTTCAAATAGCGGTTTAAAATATCAAGTTGCGATAAATTTGGTTTAATAAGTTCCATTTTTATATATCTTTCTAATGATTTATAATTCTGATTAATTTTATTCCGGACTGTAAAGCAGTGTGCGGAGATTCTTTCTTCCGTAGGTCATCAGTCCGTCAATGATTGCTTTTTTGTTGTCATCGGAGGTCTCTATATCTACCGTTTCCAGAAGTTCATTTACATATCCGCTCCATTTTTCATATATTTTACGCTGAGCTTCATCAGAAACCGGTGGGAGAGAGAGGGATGCATGGACGTTGGCTTCGTCTTCGCCGGAATCATCCGAGATCCGGTAAACAACGGAATCGGGAGTCAGAGCATCCTGACCATAGGCGATGGAATATAGTTCCTCTGTTCGCACAAGACCGCAGTCGTACATCTCGATAACCAGATCACGAATACATTCATCTAATTTGTTGAAATAGTGTTGATACCGGATTTTCATGATCTCATCGGCATCGGCCATATCTTCTTTGTTGTACCAGTATCCCATGCTTTCGTCAATATCATCAATTTCGTCAAAAAGATCATTTTCAAGATTCCGTTTGGCGGCGGCAGATCGTTTGCTGCGTGTCGTTGATACCTTTTTCCCGGAAGAGCTGATTGTCCAGATAATCAGAAAAATAAAAACCAGAAGCAATAGGATGCCAAATATAATTGTCAATATTGTTTTACTCATATCGGTTTACCTGCCATATTTTATTAATCCCTGCCTTGTAAAAAACAGTAGAAATTTTCATACTTAGATGCATTATACTACAGGGATAAAGGTTTTTTCAATTCTTCTGACTGAAAAAAAGAAACCATTATTCAAATTTTAGGTATTGCATGTAAAAAAGGCCTATAGTATAATTACGTTAAAGCTGAGATGTACTAAGCTTCTTGCGATTTTGAACCTACATTTGAATAAAAGGGATTCCTATATTGCTGCTTGTGATGTCATGCCTCTTTAATACGTGGAAGACAGAGATTCAGTTGCGGTTGCCCACCTAGCATTGGCTAGGACTCAAAATGCAGGAACGCATTTCAGTTTTATACGAAAGATAAAGAGCAGCATCTAAGATGCTGCTTTTTCTGTGTTAAAGTATACCCGAAAAATGGAGAATATATGAAAAAATTAATCAAATTTATTACATTATGCATAACATGTCTGTTGGTTGTGGGTACCCTGTATGCGGCAAAGATGGCAGTAAGCGAGAAAACGGATGTGGATGATATTTTTTCACGGGCGGATATCAGTATATTTTCGAATATAAGAGAACGTACGCAGACGGCGGCAGAGCATGCGGATAAAAAAAGCAAAGAGACAGATACAAAAAAGAAGAACGGACAGGATGAGAAAAAAGAAGCAGAAATAAAACCTGTGGTGCCGGAACAGGTGAAGGTACTGTTGTCGAATCATGGAGTCTATCTACAGGATACGGTGAGCATCAGTTGTGCCGGAACATATAATGTAAATGTGGACGGAAAGAAGACCATCTCGTATAAGAGAAATGATGTATTTGATGTAGCGGCATTTGCTGAGGAGAATACATTTGATTATATCACGGTGGAGCCTGAGACCGCTTCTGACCGGATCGTACTTAAAAATTTTGAAAAATCAGACGGAACGCCATCCTATCACGGAACTATACACATACAGAAAAAGGAAGGGTATATCGTTACAAATGAGATTGATCTGGAAGAATACCTGTATGCGGTTGTATCCAGTGAGATGCCATCTTCCTATGAGAAGGAGGCATTAAAGGCACAGGCAATCTGTGCCAGAAGTTATGCGGTAAACAGAATCCGAGATCATGCATATGAAAAGTATGGTGCCGATCTTGATGATACGACAGCCTGTCAGGTATACAACAATATATTTGAAACACCGGAAACGATAGAGGCGGTACAGGAGACTGCAGGTGAAGTGCTCACTTGCGATGGAGATATGGTACAGGCATATTTTTTTTCTACTTCATGCGGAACCACATGCAGAAATGATGATGTATGGGGAGGAGATAAATTGTCATATCTGAACGATCAGTTGGAGACTTATGCAGAGACCGAAGCAAAGCTAAATAGTACACCTGTTATGCTTGATCATGGATATTTTCAGATCGGGGATGGAAGACTGTCTACAGAGGAGGTTTTTCGTGATTTTATAGATAAGAAGATATATGTGAATAGTATTGAAAAAGAAGAACCGATGTATCGCTGGTCGATAGACTATAGTAAAGAGCAGATGCAGTCGGCTGTGTCACAGGGGCTTTCGCAGGTGGCTGCCGGTTGTCTTACTTTTTATGATAAAGAGGGGAATGAATCGGATGCAATAACCGAATTTGCGGGGCAGGAAGCAGAAGAGATTCTTGGGACGATAAAAAATATCATAATAACAGAAAGAGGAAATAGCGGAATCGCACAAAGTATGGTAATATACGGAAAACAGGGTGCTGTAAAGGTTGATGGCCAGATGGCGATCCGGCAGGTATTATATCCGTTTGAAGTCGAAATTGTAAAACAGGATGAGAGCAGAGTGAGCGGATGGTCGTTGTTGCCAAGTGCATACTTTTATATCGAAAAGGACAAAGAAGGGGCGTATCATCTATATGGCGGCGGTTTTGGCCATGGTGTCGGAATGAGCCAGAACGGAGCAAACGATCTTGCGAAAAAGGGCTATAAATATGAGAAGATTCTGCTGCATTATTTTTATGGAGCAGAAATAAAAAAAATAAATGAGACAGGATTTGTAACAGATGAAAAAATACAGGAATAAGGTCACAGGGGTGATAGACAGAGTTCAGAATATTGCTATTGTCCGGATGGTTCAGGGAGTGATGGGAATTAACAAAGACAATCAGTTGTCTGCGTTTGCGGCACAGGCAGCTTTCTTTTTACTGCTTTCATTTTTCCCATTTGCCATGATGCTCCTGATCGGTATACGATTTTTGCCGGTGACTCAGGCAGAATTTGTGGCATTGATAGAAGAAATCATTCCCGGTGATATGGCGAATATGCTCAGCTATATGGTGGATGAGATCTATAGTGCTCAGGTTGGGATGACAATGATCATATCAGCGATTGTAGCAATCTGGTCGGCAGCAAAGGGAACGATGGCGATCGAACGGGGACTCAATTTTATGGATCGGACAAAGGATACTAAGAATTATATATTAAGAAGACTGACAAATGCATTATATACGTTAATTTTCTGCGTTATGCTGATCGCACTGGCAGGTGTATATGTTCTGGGAAATACGATCATGGAAGATATACTGGCAAAGACGAACTGGGTGGATTATTCAGAAAAGGTATTTTTCTATTCGAGACTGTTAACCGCACCGGTATTGGTATTTGCCGTTATTCTGCTGATATACTGTCGTTTGCCGGATAATCACCTGCGCCTTAAGACAGCAATACCGGGGGCGGTATTTACAACCGTATGCTGGGTTCTGTTATCAGCAGCGTTTTCTTCCTATCTTACTTATTTTGGAATCAATACTTATATGTATGGGAACCTTGGAAGTATGGTAATCGCTATGCTCTGGTTATATATATGTATGTATATCCTGCTGCTGGGTGCTGAATTAAATCTGTTCTTCAGGGATAGTATACGGGATATTTTTATTAAGCTCAGGGATCAGATTCAGAAAAAATTCTCGGGAAAAGAAAAAAAATAGCAGAAAAATATTGAAAAATATGGATGAGAGAAATATACTAAGCGTATAAATGAATGGGGAATTTGAATTCGATGAGAGGAGAAAAAATGAAAAAAAGATTCTTACAAAATGAAGGCTTTTCACTGGTTGAACTGATCATTGTAATTGCGATCATGGCTATTCTTGCAGGAGCACTTGCTCCGGCGCTTATTAAATATATCAAGAAATCCAGATTACAGGTATATCTGGATACGGCATCCGAGCTGCAAAAGGCAGTTGTAAATATGGCGATCGAAGCAAATGAAGCAGGGTATGCCGTTCGTGCTGTCACATATTCCGGTTCGACGGATGACGGCTCCGGTACAGGGACGATCATCTGTAAGGATAATGCCGGCAACTTCGTAGATATGCCTGCGGCAGATAAGGCGAAGTATTTTAAACAGATGTTTACATCGCTTGGAATGGGAAGTATTACACTCTATAATCAGGGAGTTCCGCTTCAGATCGCGCTTTCAGAAAACGGCGGTGCCGTTGCATCCGACCCGGATACAGGTGTACAGTCGGTTATCATGTTATCAGACGACAAAGGAAATCTGAGAGCGAAGCTTACATTTTCTGTAACAGATAATGAATGGGTCGTTGAAGAAAGTTATTGACACATATTAAAAATGTGCTATATTTAAGTATAGTTTTAACCATCCTGACTATAAGCGGATGGAAGAGAAGACGTTGAAGATGCAAAAGATGGGATATGTCTGACAGAGAGACCGGGTCATCGGCTGGAAGCCTGGTCGAGCACCATATTTCATTTAATTTCACATCCGAGTTTTATCTCTGAGGATTCCTTAAAAGGAAGCGTAGGAGATAACGGGTTATGACCGTTATAACATAGAATGAGTGCTGGCAGTTCCGGGAAGACCGGGTGTCAGAATCAGGGTGGTATCGCGGTTGCTCCGTCCCTTTGTGGACTGGGGCTTTTTTTATTTTTAATTTATTTTAATTTAAGGAGAATGAAAGATGAAAGACAGATTAGAGGCAATCAAAGCAGCAGCACTTGCCAAGATCAATGAAGCAGATGTACTGACATCCTTAAATGATGTAAAAGTATCTGTACTCGGAAAGAAAGGTGAACTGACCCAGGTATTAAAGGGTATGAAAGATGTAGCACCTGAAGATCGACCAAAGGTTGGACAGATGGTAAATGAAGCAAGACAGGCGATTGAGACAGCCTTAGAGGAAAAGTCAAAGAAGATCAATCAGTCACTTCGTGCAGAGAAGATGAAGCGCGAAACGATCGACGTTACCCTTCCGGGAATCAAGAAGATCGATGGACACAGACATCCGAATCAGATCGCTCTTGAAGATCTGGAACGTGTATTCATCGGTATGGGCTATGAGATCGTAGAAGGCCCTGAAGTTGAATATGATAGATATAATTTCGAATTATTAAATATCCCTGCAAATCATCCTGCAAAGGATGAACAGGATACCTTCTATATCACAAAGGATATCCTGCTCCGTACACAGACATCTCCGGTACAGGCAAGAATCATGGAGAAGGGCAACCTTCCGATCCGTATTCTTTCACCGGGACGAGTATTCAGAGCTGATGAAGTAGATGCAACACATTCACCATCCTTCCATCAGGTAGAAGGTCTGGTTATCGATAAGAACATTACGATGGCTGACTTAAAGGGAACCTTACAGCAGTGGGCAAAGGAATTCTTCGGTGAAAACACAAAGGTTAAGTTCCGTCCACATCATTTCCCATTCACAGAGCCATCAGCAGAGATGGATGTAACCTGTTTCAAATGTGGCGGAAAGGGCTGTCGTGTATGTAAGGGAAGCGGCTGGATCGAGATCCTTGGCTGTGGTATGGTTCATCCAAAGGTACTTCATGACTGTGGCATTGATCCGGAGGAATATTCAGGATTTGCATTTGGTATCGGTCTGGAGCGTGTAGCACTGTTAAAATACGAAATCGACGATATGCGTCTTCTTTACGAAAACGATGTACGTTTCTTACAGCAGTTCTAAAAAACAGGAAAAGGAGATAGAAAAATGAATACACCACTTTCATGGATAAAAGTATATGTGCCTGATCTTGATGTAGAGGCACAGGAATTTGTCGATGCAATGACACTTTCCGGTTCACATGTAGAAGGTTTTGAGAAAAAAGACAAGAATCTTGAAAAGATCGTAGTTGGTAAGATCGTTAAGATAGAAAAGCATCCGGATGCTGACAAGCTGGTTGTATGTCAGGTCGATATCGGAGCAGATGAGCTGCTTCAGATCGTAACCGGAGCACCAAATGTAAAAGAAGGAGATCTGGTTCCTACCGTACTTGACGGTGGTAAAGTAGCAGGCGGACACGATGGCGGGGAGCTTCCTGCTGATGGAATCAAGATCAAGAAGGGCAAGCTTCGTGGTGTGCCATCTTATGGTATGATGTGTGCGATCGAGGAGCTGGGATCATCCAGAGAGCTGTATCCGGAAGCACCGGAAAACGGTGTCTATGTATTTCCTGCGGAAGCAGATGTAAAGCCGGGTGACGATGCAGTAAAGGCACTGGGTCTGGATGATGTCGTTGTAGAATATGAGATCACATCAAACCGTGTAGACTGCTTCTCCATGATCGGTATGGCAAGAGAGGCTGCTGTTACATTTGACAAGCCGTTCTACCCACCGGTGATCAAGGAAACAGGAAATGACGAAGATGTAAATAACTATGTATCTGTAGAAGTACAGGACACAGATCTGTGTAAGCGTTACTGCGCAAGAGTTGTAAAGAACTTAAAGATTGGCCCATCACCAAAATGGATGAGAGAGAGACTTGCTTCACAGGGAATCCGTTCGATCAACAATCTGGTTGATATCACAAACTATGTAATGGAAGAATACGGACAGCCAATGCATGCGTATGATCTGTCTACGATCGCAGGAAATAAGATCATTGTCAGACGTGCAAAGGATGGCGATACATTTGTGACACTCGATGGTCAGGAGAGAAAGCTGGATAAGGATGTCCTGATGATCTGTGACGGAGAAAAAGAAGTTGGTATCGCAGGTATCATGGGTGGTGAGAACTCCATGGTAACAGATGATATCCGGACCTTATTATTTGAAGCAGCATGCTTCGACGGAACCAATATCCGTCTGTCATCCAGAAGACTCGGACTTGCAACGGATGCTGCATTCAAGTTCACAAAGGGACTGGATCCAAACCTTGCAGAAGAAGCAATCAACCGTGCATGCCAGTTGATCGAAGAAATGGGTGCAGGTGAAGTTGTTGGCGGTATGGTTGATGTATATCCGGATCCTGTACAGCCTAAAGTGCTTCCATTTGAGCCTGAAAAGATCAACAAGCTTCTTGGTACCGATATTGATGAAAAGACTATGCTTGATATATTCGGCAAGCTGGAATTAACATATGATGAAGCAGCAAAGACACTTACTGTTCCAACCTTCCGTCAGGATTTAAACTGCATGGCAGATCTGGCAGAAGAAGTTGCCCGTTTCTATGGATATGATAAGATTCCGATGTCACTTCCAAAGGGTGAAGCTACCGTAGGTAAGAAGCCATACAGCCACAGAATCTATGACATTGCAAGAAACATTCTGGAAGGGAACGGATTCTCCGGCGGTATGTGCTATTCATTTGAAAGCCCGAAGGTATTTGACAAATTACTGCTTCCTGCTGATTCTGTCTACAGAAAGGCGATCACGATCGCAAATCCGCTGGGAGAGGATTTCAGTATCATGAGAACGGTATCCTTAAATGGTATGCTGACTTCTCTTGCAACGAACTTCAATCGTAAGAATAAGGTTGCACGTCTGTACGAGTTCGGAAATGTATATCTTCCAAAGCAGCTTCCACTGACAGAGCTTCCGGAAGAACGTATGAAGCTCACGATCGGTATGTACGGCGAGGGTGATTTCTTCAACTTAAAGGGTGTGATCGAGGAGTTATTCGATAACCTTGGTATGAAGAATATCTGTACCTATGTTCCTACAACAGAGCATCCGTTCTTGCATCCGGGTCGTCAGGCAAATATCGTAAAGGACGATACCGTTGTTGGTTATCTCGGTCAGCTTCATCCGGAAACCTGTGATAACTATAACTTAAAGGGTGAGGTATATGTAGCAGTTCTCGATATGCCAAATGTCGTAGCACTGTCGTCCTTTGATATCAAGTATGAAGGTATTGCAAAGTTCCCTGGAAGTACCAGAGACTTGAGTATGGTTATGGATAAGAGCATCTTTGTCGGTCAGGTAGAAGAACTGATCAAGAAGTGTGGCGGCAAGCTGCTTGAAAGCTATAAGCTCTTTGATGTATATGAAGGCGAGCAGATCGCAGCCGGTAAGAAGTCTGTTGCTTACACGATGACTTTCCGTGCAAAAGACAGAACCTTAGAGGCCGGAGAAGTCGATAAGATCATTGAGAAGCTTGTAAAAGAATTAGGAAAGCTTGGTATTGAACTCAGAGCTTAATTTACAGGTTTAGATAATTCTGGTATTATGAACCGGAGGATATTTGTAATGCAGGTATTCTCCGGTTTGGTATATCAGATTGTTCAGACCCTTTTGGTTATAGGGATAAGAAGGAGAGAAGATAGGAAAAAGAAAGTTACAAATGATGGCAGTAGCTATGGTGCTTGTCATGGCAGCAGGGATGATCGGGGAATTATTTGAAAATCAGGGAACGATATCTACGGTATCTGAAGTGCATGCAGAAGAGACTGATACGATTTATACAACGGAGAATCGATATTATCAGTATCGCATACTGGATAAAGAAAAGAAGACCATAGAGATTGTAAAGGGTGTTGAAGGCGGTCTTATGTTGAAGATTGTGGAAGGAAAGGCAGTCTTGAATATTCCGTCAGAACTGGAAGGTTATACCGTAGTATCCCTTGGTGGAGAGGCATTTGCCAATATGATAAAGATAGCTTTAAAGAAACAGATGAAAAAGAAATCCATTGGATATGTAAAGACATGGAAGATAAAATAATTAGAAAATAAATTTATAAAACCCTTGCCTGTTATGGATATGAGAAATATATGAATCTATAGCAGACAGGGGTTTTGTTATATTTTATTTGATATGAGATGCTGTATCCGGATTTTTTATGGTTAAACTTGTTTTCCCCTTTGATATCCGTTACAATCAAATTTGGAGAGATGGCGGCAATATACTAAGCAAAAAAATACGCATGTTATTCTGTTCTGTCAGGAAAGAAGATGGAACATGGATAATGAATTAGTATATTCCGCTGATGCGACATATCAGAAAGCACAGTATGATGCCAGTGCCAAGCGCTTGCTTGGACAGAAGATCATATTGGCGCATATACTGATCAGGTTAGTAGAAGAATTTAAAGGTATGGATGCAGATATGGTTGCTTCGCTGATCGAGGGCGAACCGTATATCAGTCAGGTTCCGGTAGAACCCGGACTAACGAACAAAGAAATGGTAGATGCCGGAACCGGTGAACGGATTGTCGGGCTGAACACAGAAAGTTCCGAGATCGATGAGGGCAAGGTGTGTTTTGACATCATTTTCTATGTGCGGATGAGGGATGGACTGGCAAAAATGATCATCAATCTGGAAGCGTCGCAGACAATGACGGCAGAACAAAAATTGAAGCTTATGAAACAGGAGTATGATATACCGGTAGAGAGACGCGGTATAAGAGATGGGGTGAAGATCATGTGCAATCTGAGTGAAGGCGTAGAGGAAATGGGATATGCAAAGGGCGAAGCCGCTGGAATAGCGATAGGCGAAGCACGAGGCAAGGCTGTTGGAAGGTCGGAAGAAAGAGCTGGTATTATCCTGAAAATGCATAAGAAAGGCTATTCCTTGGAGCAGATCATGGATGTAACCGAAATGAGTGAAGCTGAAATCAAGGCAATCATAGGATAAAGACATAAGCAGAACAGATAACATGTATATTTTAGTAGAAGTCCGGATATGGCAGAATTGCTGTATCCGGATTTTTGCTATATAGGAAAGTTCGTTCTATAAAGTAAAAAGCACTCTCACTAAGGCTGGCTGCTTCATTTTCTTCCTTGCATTTAGACATAAAACGTGGCATTATCATAGTTGAGTTTTAAGGAGGATAAGAAAATGCAGTTATCAGATTTTTACTATGATCTGCCTCAGGAGTTGATCGCACAGGACCCACTCTTAAAGCGTGATAATTCGAGATTAATGGTTTTAGATAGAGAAGAAGGAACCATCGAACATAAACATTTTTATGATGTAATATCATATCTGAAAGAAGGCGACTGTCTGGTTATTAATGATACAAAGGTGATTCCTGCCAGACTGATCGGTGAAAAAGAAGGAACAGGAGCGGCTATTGAGGTGCTGTTATTGAAGCGTTTGGATGATTGTACATGGGAGACGCTTGTAAAGCCGGGAAAGAAAGCCAGAGTCGGTGCAAGGATCATCTTTGGTGGCGGCAAACTGGTTGGTGAAGTCATCGATATCGTGGAAGAGGGAAATCGTATTGTTCGTTTTGAATACGAGGGAATCTTTGAGGAGATCTTAGATGAACTCGGACAAATGCCACTCCCACCATATATCACACATAAATTGGAAGACAAGAACCGTTATCAGACTGTCTATGCAGAGCATGAAGGTTCTGCTGCAGCGCCAACAGCCGGACTTCATTTTACAAAGGAGCTTTTAGAGGAGATCAAGGCAAAAGGCATCAAGATCGCACATGTAACGCTTCATGTCGGACTTGGAACATTCCGTCCGGTAAAAGAGGACAACATTCTGGATCATCATATGCATTCGGAATTCTATGTGATCGATGAGAAAGCAGCAGAGACGATCAATGAGACAAAGAAAAATGGCGGTCGAATCATTGCAGTCGGAACGACCAGTACGAGAACGCTGGAAACAGTAGCCGATGAGAATGGTATGCTTCGTGCCTGTAGTGGCTGGACAGATATCTTCATCTATCCGGGCTATAAGTTCAAAGCCATCGATGGACTGATCACGAACTTCCATCTGCCGGAATCCACGTTGTTGATGCTGGTATCAGCACTTTACAGCCGTGAGAAGATTCTTGAAGCCTACAAGGTAGCAGTGGAAGAACGCTATCGTTTCTTCTCCTTCGGCGATGCCATGTTGATTCTGTAAAATACCTTGCGCTCATCTGGATGATATTAAGTTATGACCTGAGCTGCACATAAATACTACTGCCGGGATTGTTATATACAAAGACAAGTATATTTTCTATTCGGTTCGCACGCTGATTTGTCAGCAGTCGCCCAAACTCACCCTTACGGGTTCAGACATGGGCTTGATGTTGACAGCTAGTGCAAACCTCATAACGAAAATACAACTAATGTCTTGTGTATATAACAACCCGGCAATATTTTTATGCACAGCTTTAGGTCAAAATTAATTCGCCAATCAGATGAGCCACAATGTATTTTACAGAACTTCTGTATTGCAGCGATTTGAAACTGTCGGACGCTGGGATGAGTTATATCGAGATATTATATAAGGAAATTACAATAAAAATCCTGCTGCCCGGCTATGTACGAAAGACGTAAGCGAAGTTTTCGTTATGAGGTTTGCACGAATTGTCAGCACCAAGCCCATGTTTGAACCCGTAAGGGTGAGTTTGGGCGACTGCTGACTAATAAATGTGCGAACCGAATAGAAAACTTGCTTGTCTTTTGACATAGCAGGGCAGCAGGATTTTTTTGTAATTCCCTATCAGAAATGTTGATACATTCATCCCAGCGTCCGAGGATTATTTATCTCAGCCCGGCGAGATCCTGATAGAAGGTCGGGTAGGAGATATTTACGCAGTCGCTGCCAAGGATCTCTGTGTCGCCGTCGGCGTTAAGTCCGGCAATGGCAAAGCTCATGGCGATCCGGTGATCGAGATGGCTGTCGATGACAGCGCCGTGAAGCGGCTTGCCGCCATGGATGATCATGCCATCATCGGTAGCAGTAATATCTGCGCCCATAGCGGAAAGATTTCTCACCATAACATCGATCCGGTTTGATTCCTTCACCTTCAGTTCCTGTGCATCTTTGATAACGGTCTGGCCTTTTGCGAAGCATGCCATGATGGCAATGATCGGAATCTCGTCGATCAACTTCGGAATCAGAGAGCCTTGGATCACACAACCTTTTAAATCTGATGTTTGTACAGTGATATCGGCAGAAGGTTCACCAGGCTGATCCAGCCGGTCGTAGGTGATCGTACCTCCCATCATTTTTACAACCTCTAATATTCCGTCGCGGGTATTGTTGATACCCACATTCTTGATCGTGATACAGGAATCCGGTGTGATAAGTCCGGCTGCGATAAAGTAAGCCGCCGAGGAGATGTCTCCCGGGATCATGATCTTCTGACCGTATAATTTATCCGCAGGTTTTACAATTGCGGTTGTGCCGGAGGTCTTGATATCGACACCGAAAGCATCAAACATCAGCTCCGTATGATTTCTGGATACATATGGTTCGGTTACACTGGTTTCGCCGTCGGCATACAGACCGGCAAGAAGAATACAAGATTTGACTTGTGCCGAAGCAACCGGTGAATCGTAGTGGATGCCGTGTAATGGCTTTCCGGTGATCAGAAGCGGCGCACAGTCGTTTCCGTTTTCGCTCACGATATCAGCGCCCATCAGAGAGAGCGGGGTCATGATCCGTTTCATTGGGCGGCGGCAGATCGATGCATCACCGATCACGCGGCTCTTGAAATTCTGTGCCGCAAGAATTCCGGACATCAGTCTGGTAGTTGTTCCGCTGTTACCGACATCGAGTGTTTCTTTCGGAGCCTGCAAACCATGAAGCCCTTTACCGTGAATGATAACGGTATCCCCATTGTGGTCGATCGTTACACCCATTTCGCGGAAACAGTTCATAGAAGAAATGCAGTCTGCACCGTTTAAGAATCCATGTACTTCGGTTATACCATCTGCCAGTGATCCAAGCATGATCGAACGGTGGGAGATGGATTTATCTCCGGGGATCGTAAGGGTTCCTTTTAATCCTGTTCTTCTGGAAAATATCATAATGTATTACCTGTCTGGACGCTATATCGTCCATTTCCTTTTTATGTAGTCTCATCTGTTATATAAACGGTATCCGGCATCAGCAAGAAGGTCAAATGCTTTCCGGCATGCATCCGTATCGTAGAAGGATAAACGTAGAACGCCTTCCTCGTCTTCACGATTATGGGAGATACCGAAGTTCTTCAGATTGATGCCTGCATCAGCGAGCAGTACCGTAACCTTTGCCAGAGCGCCCGGTTCATCCGGGATATCGACAAAGAGTTCATACTGCATACGGATAACACCGCTTGTATTGTTCGGGATTGAATCCCGATATTCTCTGGATGACTCAAAGAAAGCATTGATGTCTTTTGCGTCATTTCTTTCAATATCATAAATCATTTTATTTAGAAGCTCAATATATTCCTTCAATCCATTCACGATGTTCTTCGGATTGCTGAGTAGAATGTGCTCCCAGACTACCGGGTTTGAGGATGCGATTCGTGTGATATCTTTAAAACCTCCGGCTGCCAGAGATTTAAAGATTCCGTCCGGGGAATCGGCATGCCGTACCAGATTGACCAGAGATGCGGCGATCACATGCGGTACATGACTGATATAGGAAGTGATCTTATCGTGTTCATCCGGGGAATATCGGATCGGGATAGCACCCAGGTCACCGATAAATGTCATGAATTCCTCCACGCGGTCTGCCGGAGCGTCCGGAGATGGGGTGATGAAATAATAAGCATTCTCGATCAGACGGTCGGTTGCTGCATCGTAGCCGGAGCGCTCGGATCCGACCATTGGATGACCGCCGATAAAATGAGAACCAAGTCCCAGTTCCTTTACAGCATCGTAGATGTCGGATTTGACACTGCCGACATCAGACAGGATACAGGAATCAGAGATCAGTGGTTTTAAAGTTTTCAGATATTCTATATTATAATGAACCGGCGCACACAGAAAGACATAATCACAGTCTGCGATGTCGCTGATATTTGTTGTATAATGATCTAAGGTGCCATCCGCCTGCGCTTCTTTTAAGGTTACAGTGTTGACATCATAGCCGATGATCGTATAGTTTGGGAAAATACGGTGAATAGATTTTGCCACCGATCCACCGATCAGCCCAAGACCGATAAAACCAATTTTAAATGCATTCATAGCTGTTTCTCCTTTTTGGGGTTTAACGCGTTAAAGCGTGTAACAACATTATATACACATAAAATCAAAATAGCAAGAAAAACTAAAAAGGTGTACAATAGAAAACAAAGTAAAAAGACAGGAGAATAGAGCATATGGAAGAAAGAAAAACAGAAGTTGATCTCATATCAGAAAAGCCGGAACAGACAGGCTTGTTAAAATATATGTTAGAAAAAGGAATTACCCAATTCCATGTTGTAAAGCACGTAGAGGAATATTTGAAAGAATACGGATTTTCCGAGCTTAAGTTAAAGGACAAATGGCAGCTTCAGGCAGGAGCAGATTATTATGTCAGACCATACAGTTCTGTTATGATCGCATTTCATCTGCCGAAGCAGCTGCAGCATATCCGGATAGCAACCAGTCATACGGATTTTCCAATGCTGAAGTTAAAGCCGTCAGCCGATATGGAAAAAGGCGGTTATCATATGTTAAATATAGAGACGTATGGCGGACTGTTAATGAAGACATGGTTTGACCGCCCGCTGGGACTTGCCGGCAAGGTAGTGGTAAAAGGCAGCGATGCATTTCATCCAGAGGTACGATTATATGATTCCGAGAAGCCGGTTGCGATCATACCGAGTCTTGCGCCGCATCTGAAACGTGGAGACGCAGAGACAAAATTAGACCCGCAGAAAGAATTGATCCCGGTATTTGGGCTTTGGAAGAAGGATGAGCCGCATAGCTTTTTAGATGAGGTTGCAGAAAAGCTTCAGATCGATAAGGCGGACATATTAGACTATGATCTGTATTTATATAATTGCGATTCCTGCCAAATGATCGGAGACAGTGGCGTATTTACATCACCGAGAATTGATAATGTATCTTCCGTTAGTGCGATTTTGGAATCTTTGGTGCGAACCGGAAACAAGTGGAAAGAAGAAAAAGGTAAGGGAACAGAAGCTGCATTGGCAGATGAAAAAATATCGGAAGCAAATGGATCTGATATGAATCTCGACATCGGAGTATTCTTCGATAACGAGGAGATCGGAAGTTTGTCCAAACAGGGAGCAGATTCCGGACTGCTTCGGATGATAACGGAACGTATCTTAAAAGACAGCGGAGAGAGCCGTACCATACAGGAGCTGCTTCCGGAGATATTTTTGATCTCTCTTGATGTGGCACATGGAACACATCCGAATTATCAGGAGAAATCCGATCCGGTCAACCGGGTACTGCTTGGAAATGGGGTTGTCTTAAAGAGCAGCGCGTCTCAGCGATATGTGACAGACAGCGAGGCTGCTGCAGTGATTCAGGTGCTCTGTGAGGATGAAGGGATTCCGTTTCAGCGTACGGTCAATAAGACAGGAATGCCGGGTGGAACCACGCTGGGTCCGATCGTTTCATCCTATCTTCCGGTAAAGGCAGTCGATATGGGAATGCCGGTACTCGCTATGCATTCAGCATGTGAAATGGCACATTTGTCAGATTATGAGTCGATGAAACGGCTGCTTATCGCTTTTTGGTTGAAATAGAGCCATATTTATGCGATAATAGACGTTAGGTATATAGAAATATAGACGGAGGTTACTTATGAAGAAGGTTTACAGAACAATACTTATATGTATGATGATCATTCTTTCAGCATTTGTACTTGTAGCCTGTGGGAAAAAGGATGCAGGGAAAAAGACGACCACCGAGAGTTCAACAGAAGCTTCTGAAGATGTAGCATCCACAGAGGATACAACAGAAGCGACGACGGAAGCACAGGTGGATGAAGAAGGATTCACGATCGTAAATGACAAGGTGACGACGACTGATTATGTAAATGTCAGAACAGCACCATCGACAGACGGAGATCCTGCGATGCAGCTTGCAGATGGTGTAGAGCTTGACCGGATCGGTTATAACGATGAGTGGAGCAAGGTATCGATCAAGGGTGAGACCTATTATGTTTATTCGGAATTTGTAAAGGCAGAAGGAGCAGCATCCAGTGGTGATGACAGCAGCACAGAAGAATCAACACAGGAGACAAGCAATGTTGGCGAAGGCAAGCTGATCTGTATTGATGCAGGTCATCAGGCAACGCCGAATACGGATACAGAGCCGGTAGGTCCCGGTGCGGAAGATGAGAAAGCAAAAGTCTCAGCCGGTAATACAGGAGTTACAACCGGTACAGAGGAATATGAACTGAATCTTGAGGTAGCGTTAAAGCTTCAGAGTGCATTAGAGGCAAGAGGCTATACTGTGAAGATGATCCGTACATCCAATGATGTCGATATCAGTAACGCTGCAAGAGCAGAACTTGCAAACAGTGATAAGGCAGATGCATTTATAAGAATCCATGCAAATGGTTCTACAGATACAAATGCGAGCGGTGTTATGACAGTATGCCAGACTAAGGATAATCCGTATAATGCAGATATCTATGATTCCTGTAAACGGTTGTCTGCCGATGTATTAAGCGGAATGGCAGCAGCAACAGGGGCAAACAGCGAAGGTGTCTGGGAGACAGATTCCATGAGTGGAATTAACTGGTGTAAGGTTCCGGTTACGATCGTTGAGATCGGTTATATGACAAATTCAGAAGAAGACCAGAAGCTTGTAACATCAGATTATCAGAATCTGCTTGCAAAAGGAATTGCAGATGGTATAGATGCATATTTTGCAGGTGAGTGATCTGTAACAGATAATGAGATGATTTTTCGAAGACATTGAGTGAGTTATACTTGCGATATATGTAAGAAGATACAAAAGATATTTATAAAAATACAGGAGGACAAGACATGGAAGCATTAGAATGTATTAAGACAAGAAGATCGGTAAGAAAATTCAAAGAGGATATCATTCCGGATGAAGTGATCCGTGAGTTAGTAGAACTCGCATCCTATTCACCATCCTGGAAGAATACACAGACAATTCGTTACATCAGTGTTTCTGATCCGGAGAAGATCAAGAAGATCGCAGAAGAGGGTGTAATGGGATTCGCATTAAATGAGAAGACAGTTTCCAGAGCACATCAGTTGATGGTTGTAACACAGAAGAACGGTATCTGTGGATATGAGAGAGATGGAAGCTTCAGTACAAGCAAGGGTGCCGGGTGGGAGATGTTCGATGCCGGTATCGCAGCCCAGACATTCTGTCTTGCAGCACATGAGAAGGGAATCGGAACGGTTATCCTTGGAGTATTTGATGATAAGAAAGTTGGAGAGATCGTAGGTGTGCCGGAAGGACAGACAGTTGCCACTGTTATCGCAATGGGATATCCGGTATTTGCACCGGAGATGCCGCCAAGAAAATCAGTTGACGATCTATTAACGATCCAATAAGAACAGTTTTATCCATTGTGTAATGAATATTGACAGAGGATGGATTTTGAAGAATTGAAGGTCTGACAGAACAGCCCACAAAATGAATAATGTCTCGAAAGAGAAAAATATACTGCACTTTAGTATAGATGATATGGTCTGCTAAGGTGCAGTTTTGTTGTAGAAGGTGATTTTTCATGGTTTTGACAAAAGCAGATACATTAGATTATTTGAAAAACAGAATAACAAAATCGAGAATAGAAGACCTTATGATCGTAACCGGGGAAATGTATGGTGAGAACCGGAAACAGATCCTTGCAGATATTCAGTCGCAATTTAAAGGACAGACAATCGTTGTTCGAAGCTCCTGTTCCAATGAAGATTCCTCCGAGACATCAAATGCGGGTCATTATGACAGTATATTGGATGTCGACGCTGATGATCGCGATGCTGTATGTCATGCGGTTGAGACAGTATTTGATTCTTATAAAAAAGATCTGCCAGATATCAGGAATGAACAGGTGTTGATCCAGACGCAGACGAAATCTATCATCAGCAGCGGAGTTATCTTCTCCAGAGAGATCAAATCAGGAAGATTGTATTATGCAATCTCATATGATGAAGATTCGACCGATGCGGTAACCAGTGGAAGCGGAGGAAAGACGATCTATATTGCAAGGACAGCAGAGAGTTCATCTCTCCCGGAGCGCTGGGGTGTTCTGATCACAGCTATGAGGGAATTAGAAGACATCTTTCCGGAGTATCCACTCGATGTGGAATTTGCAGTTGGAGCAGATCTGACAGTTACGATCTTTCAGGTGCGTCCGCTTGCGGCCTGTATTAAGAAACTGGAGAAGCCGTCTGACTACAAAGAAGGCAGAGCAAAGAATGATCGTATATTTGGAGAATTGATAAACAAGACAAAACAGCAGTATCAAAAACTCAGTGATCTGTTGTATGAGAAACAGGCAATTTTATCCGATATGGCATTCTGGAATCCGGCTGAGATCATAGGAGTGAATCCGCATCCGCTTGATTTCTCCCTTTACAGAGAGATCATAACGAAGGCTGCCTGGAATCAGGGACTTACCACGATCGGATATCGTGTGGTAGACGGAGATCTGATGTACAAGGTCGGAAATAAACCATATATATCATTGCGGAAGTCATTTCTGTGTCTGATGCCTGCGGATTTAGATGAGGACATGGTGAAAAAACTTTTGGCATTTTATGACCGGAAGATATTATCGGATATAACGGCACATGATAAAATAGAATTTGAAATCGTATTTTCCAATTATGATTTTTCAACGGAGGATCGGTTGCAGGAATTATTAGAATATGAATTCACGAAAGGCGAGATTCAGGATTTGTCAAATAGCCTGTTCCGTCTGACGGATCGTGCAATCTGTAATTTCAGGCAGAACCGGATGCAGGATATCCGTTCCTTAAACGGACTGAAGGTGCATCGGGAAAATATCAGGAATAACTGGCTGATGGCAGCAAAGGATGTGAATACTTCCATCCGTTATTTTATAGAATTGATCGAGAGTATCAAACAGTACGGAACACCGAAATTTGCAAGACAGGCAAGACTTGCATTTATCTCAAAGGCTCTTTGCAGGTCGCTTAGTGCAAAGGGATATTTTACGAGCCGTGAGATTGATGACTTTATGATGTCAATCTACACAGTAGCATCGGAGTACGATTCGGATTTTCAGGATTTTGCAGAAGAACGGATTACCAGAGCTGCATTTGATGAGAAATACGGGCATCTTCGTTCCGGCACTTACGATATCACTTGTGAGACATATGAGGAACGGGATTTTGACAGCTCCAAGGCAAGCGAGACAGCAAAGAAGCAGAGACAGAGAATTGAGCGGTTAAAGCATACGCCATTAGATCCGGAGAAAGTAGAACAGGCACTTTCCGATATCGGCTTTGGTGTTGATGCAAAGAAATTTGTGGAATTCTTAAAGGATTCCATGGAAGAACGGGAATATTTTAAATTTGAATTTACGAAATCCTTAAGTCTGGCGATCGATATTCTGATCAATATTGGAGAAATGTTGAATTTTTCAAAAGAAGATATGGCATATCTCACAGTAGATGATATAATTGCAGTGTATCATAAACCAGAAACGGAGATCCGAAGGATATGGGAACAGGTGATCGCAGAGAACCGAAAGGCATATACAGATGCTTCCGATATGATTCTGCCGGATGTGATCTGCAATAAGCAGCAGTTAGAATATATCGAGATGGTAGAGGCTAGACCGAATTTCATCACTTCGGAGATTGTTGCCGGAGCAGTTGTCGTATTGGAGGATGAGGAATCAAAGCGCGAGGATGCCGGAGCGGTTGATGTTGTAGATAAGATTGTAGTGATCCCGAAAGCAGATCCCGGATATGACTGGATATTTGCAAAAGGAATCCGGGGCTTTATTACGAAGTATGGTGGTGTCGCATCGCATATGGCAATCCGATGTGCGGAATTCAATATTCCGGCGGCTATTGGATGTGGCGACGTTATTTATAATTATGTAACAGGACTTGACAAACTGACACTTGATTGTAAAAATGGAAAGATACTGAAGGAGGAATAGGCGTATGCTTCACGCACTGATAACACAACGCGAAGGTCAGAATATGTATGGAAAATCCACGGATGTTCTGGAAGCTGCCTATACGGAATTTTATGAAAGCATGGGAATAAGACTTCATCCGGTGTCAAATTTCACCAGAGATTTTGAAGCCTTATTTGAAGATCCGATTGACGTACTGATCGTAACGGGTGGCGGTACGCTTCACCCGAAATATTATGTAGAACCGCATAAGGCAGAGCTGCAACCACATCGGGATGCGATGGAGGAACGGCTCATTATGTACTGTGTGGAGAATGAGATACCGATCATTGGAGTATGCAGAGGCATGCAGCATCTGAATGCATTATTTGGAGGAAAGATATCTTATTCTGCACCGTTTGTAGTGCCAAGACCGCGAGGTGTTGACCATATGGCAAAAATCTGTAATTCGGATCGATATATAAAGATAAATAATTTTCACAGTGATTGTGTATATCTGGAAAACCTTTCAACAATGTTTTATCCGTTGGTTGTAGATGAAGAAAATGGATCGGTTGAGGCATTTGTGTCACCAACCATGAGTATTCTTGCGTTTCAGTGGCACCCGGAGCGGTATTTTGAAAGTGAAGAAGGAAGGCTTTTCAGCAGACATCTGATCCAGGATTTCTTAGGTATTCCAAGAGATGATAAGAAACCGGATCTATAAATAAAATCCTATAAAGCCATAGTTGGAGGAAGTAATAGACATGGAAAAAGGAAAAGCAAAACAACTGCTTGATAAGATGCAGGTATTGATCGAGGACGGACAGAATGTTCCATTTGCAGCAGGGAAGGTTCTTGTAAATAAAGAAGAAATGCTGGAAATGATAGAAGATCTGAAAAAGACGATAGATATAGAATTAAAAGCGTATCATGAGATTACGGATAAGCGTGGCAAGATCATAAAGGATGCGAATAAAGAAGCCGAGGACATCATCGTAGAGGCAGAAGAATCCGCAAGCCGGATTCGTATGAGCAAGCCGAATCCACTCTATGTCCAGAGACAGGTAAAGGATCTGAATAAGAAAGATAAGATGGCACTTCGGACAGCAAATGAGATCTATGCGGCATCAATCATTTATACGAATGAGATGCTTATGGAGATCAATGAATCGGTACGACAGGCATATAATATGATCAGTGAGGAAACCGATCGTGTATTGGATTCTCTCAGACAGAAATCTGATGTCATCGAGCAGAATAAGCGTGAGCTGATGGATGGACTGCTGGATATGAAGAAGCAGGAACGTTATGCCGATATCTTAGAGATCAGCCAGCTTCTTGCAAATGAATTGTATTACGAGAAGAACCGGTTTGAGGAAGAAGAACAGAAGAAGCAGGCAGAAGAAAATGAGATGGTTCAGTGGGAATTTGACTTTGAAGATAAGAAGGAAGATCCGATCAAGGTAAAACCATCCAGACAGCCGGTGAAGCTTCATGATGATATTCTACACGATGAGGTTGTGGATTCAGCATTTGAGATTGCAGATGAATTAAAGGAAGAAAAGAAAAAGTCATTATTTGAGGATCGGACACCTGTGCCGTTAGAGGAATCAATTACGGATGCAGGGGTTGCGGGAAAGGCAGCAGAAGGGGCTCCTAAGAAGATTCCGGAGTTCAGGATCGGTGGAAACATCCATAAGAACCTTGACAATGAACTTTAAAACCGCTTAAGAACAGAAGCGTGATACTTTACATTTAATTCATGATTCAGGCGTTGCGAAGCGTACGCCTGTTATGATATTATGGGTTTGTGAGCACGAAAAACAAGAAACCATAAAGTGTAGATATATATAGGAGGTAATTATTTATGGGGATTTTAAAAAGATTCAAAGACATTATGTCAGCAAACATCAACGCTATGCTTGATAAGGCAGAGGATCCGGAGAAGATGATCGACCAGTATCTCAGAGACTTACAGGAAGATCTTAGAAACGTAAAATCAGAGACAGCAACCGTTATGGCAGATGAGACCAGATGCAAACGTGCATTGGATGACTGTGATGCAGATATTGCCAAGATGCAGAGCTATGCAGAGAAGGCACTTCTTGCAGGAAACGAAGCAGATGCCATGAAGTTCTTAGAGAAGAAGAATCAGTTATCGACCAAGAGAACTTCTTTACAGCAGTCTTATGATATGGCAGCAGGAAATGCAGCTAAGATGAAAGAGATGCATGATAAGCTGACAAAGGATATCATGGATCTGAATGCAAGAAAAGATGCGATCAAGGCTAAGGTTCAGGTTGCAAAGACTCAGGAGAAGATGAATAAGATGATGGGAAGCGTAACGGATACAGCCGGAACGATCTCAGCATTTGACAGAATGGAAGCAAAGGCTGATGCAATGCTTGACAAGGCAAATGCAATGGCAGAATTAAATGCCAGCGGCAAGGATGAGACAGATGATCTGATGAGTAAATACGATGCAGAACCATCATCGGCAGTTTCAGATGAACTTGCAGCATTAAAGGCAAAGATGGGACTTTCATAGGAGGAAACAGATGGGATTATTTTCAAATCAGTTTGCCAATGTAGTTGAGTGGGAAGAATACAGAGATGACCTGCTCTTCTGGAAATGGACAAATCGAGAGATAAAGAAAGATTCCAGACTTATCATTAAACCGGGACAGGATGCGATCTTCCTGTATAACGGTGCGGTAGAAGGTATCTTCACAGAATCAGGAAGTTATACGATTGATTCGGATATCATTCCATTCCTTTCTACATTAAAGGGATTTAAGTTTGGTTTCAACTCAGGACTTCGGGCAGAGGTTCTGTTCATCAATACGAAAGAGTTTACCTGTAACTGGGGAACCAGTTCCCCGATCCGTTTACAGGCACCGGGACTTCCGGGCGGACTTCCTGTACGGTCAAATGGTAAATTCTCATTCAAGATCGATGATTACAATGTATTGATCGAGAGAATCGCCGGAGTAAAGGCAATCTTTACAGTGGATGATGTCAGGGATCGTATTAAGGGAATCTTAGATGGACTGTTGATCAAATGGATTACAAAGACCGGCGGTGATGTATTCAATCTGATGGCAAATGCCACCGATATTGCAAAGGGTATTTTAGAAGATCTGGATATGGAACTGATCAAGATCGGTCTGACCATGACAGATTTCAGAATCAGCGAATTTACATATCCTGAGAATATATCAAAACGTGCAGATCAGGCTGCTGAGTATACGATGCTTGGTGATATGGGCCGGTTCCAGCAGGTGAAGATGGTAGATGCACTTGCAAATTCCAATGGAAAAGGCGGAACCAATATGGCAGATGTTGCCAGTGGTATGATGGGAATGCAGATGGGTATGATGATGGCAAATCAGATGACCGGTAATCTGCAGAACAACATGAACGGACAGATGAATCAGCAGGCAGCTCCAACCGGAAACGGTACGGCTCCTAAGTTCTGCCCGAACTGCGGAACCCCTACAAATGGAGCAAAGTTCTGTGGTAACTGTGGAACAAAGCTGATATAAAGGAGTACAAAAGCGATGGCTGGATTAAATGACATGCAGGATCTGGCATGCAGACATGTCGATGGACCGCTTCTGATACTGGCAGGTGCCGGATCAGGAAAGACCAGAGTGATCACCCACCGGGTAGCGTATCTGATGGATGAGATCGGAGTGAATCCATATAATATCCTTGCGATAACATTTACAAATAAAGCCGCAGCCGAAATGAGAGACAGAGTAAATAACATTGTTGGAGAGGGTGCTGAACGAGTATGGGTCAGCACCTTTCATTCGTTATGTGTACGGATTCTGCGACGATTTTCAGACAGGCTCGGTTATGCAACAAATTTTAATATCTATGATTCGGATGACCAGAAATCTGCGGTTAAGAACATTCTGAAGGAACTGAAGATCGATCCAAAGAAGTATCCGGAGAAGATGTTCATGGCAGAGATATCAAATGCAAAGGAACGGTATATTTCACCGGATCAGTATGCGAAGATGAATGCGACAGATTTTGTGAAGACACAGACGGCAACCGTATATTCCGAGTATATGAAGCGACTCCGTAAATTCAATGCATTTGACTTTGATGATTTGATCTATAAGGTGGTTGAGTTGTTTGAACATAACCCGGATGTACTGGAATTATACCAGGACAGATTCCGTTATATCATGGTGGACGAGTATCAGGATACGAACCACATACAGTTTCTGATGGTAAAGCAGCTTGCATCCAAATATAGAAACCTTTGCGTCGTTGGCGATGATGACCAGTCAATCTACAAATTCCGTGGTGCGAATATTACGAACATCCTGAATTTTGAAAAGGAATATCCGGATGCAAAGGTTGTGAAGCTGGAACAGAATTATCGTTCCTGTGGGAATATTCTGGCGGCTGCAAATGCGGTGATCAAGCATAACGAAGGAAGAAAGGATAAAGCCCTCTGGACAGATCAGGGAGATGGCGAGAAGCTTGTATTTAATCAGAGTGAGGATGAATACATGGAGGCTGATCGCGTCGTAAATGAGATCATCCGTCTGACAGCGAACGGTGCACAGTATAAAGACATTGCTTTGCTATATCGTACGAATGCACAGTCTCGTATCCTTGGTGAGAAACTGGTTATGCGAGGAATTCCGCATCGGGTCTACGGTGGTCAGAATTTCTATGAACGAAAAGAAATTAAAGATGTAATGGCATATCTGAAGGTTGTAAATAACTCTACAGACGATACCTATCTTAGACGAATCATCAATGTACCAAAGCGTGGAATCGGTGATGCTACCGTTGATAAAGTGGCAGCATTTGCTGCTGCAAATGATATGACACTGATGGAAGCCATGCAGATCATAGAGCAGATTCCGGGATTACAGCGTTCGGTTGCAAAAATTTCCGGCTTTGTGGAATTAATCGACGGATTCCGGGAGATAATAGAGGAGCAGGAACCACTCAGTACATTATTTGACCGTATTCTGGAGGACACCGGATATGAAGATGAACTGATCGCGGAGCACACGGATGAATCGATGGCGAGACTTGAGAATATCGATGAGTTAAGAAACCGTGTGGTTCAGTTTGAAACCGATTATGAGGAAGCAACACTGGCAGATTTTCTGGAGGATATCGCGCTGGTTTCGGAGACCGATAAAATGTCTGATGATGATAATATGGTCAAATTAATGACGATCCATGGTTCAAAGGGACTGGAGTTTCCATATGTATTCTTATGTGGTATGGAAGAGCGAATCTTCCCAAGTGCGATGGCGATCAATTCGGATGATGAAGATGCGCTGGAAGAAGAACGCAGACTTTGCTATGTAGGAATTACAAGAGCAATGAAGAAGCTATATCTGTCCTGTGCAAGAAACCGTATGCTGCATGGAAGTAGAAACTGCAATGACATCTCCAGATTTATTAAAGAGATTCCGCCGCTGCTGTTCCAGGATTCCGGTGATATTACAAGGCATGTAAAACGGATGGAAGAACGACAGTTTGCAGACACCGGATATACCGGAAATAGGTATGGTAGCAGCGGGCAGTCTGGATATGGAAAAGGTTCATATCATGGAGGATCGTCGCAGACGGGTTCCGGATATTCTTCATCGAATCCATACAGCAGTTACAGTAAGGCAAAGAAAGAGCCAATCAGTATAACACCATCGACCAAACCATCATTTGGCAAAGAATTTACCGTGAACCGGGAGCTGGTTCTTGACTATGGAGAAGGTGACCGGGTGCGTCATATGAAATTTGGAAACGGTACTGTAACGCAGCTTGTAAAGGGCGGCAGAGATTATGAAGTGACAGTAGACTTTGATCGTGGCGGTACAAGAAAAATGTTTGCTTCCTTTGCAAAATTAAAGCGCCTGGAAGAATAAAGAAATTATAATAATTCCAAGATAATATAGAAATAGAAAAAAGAGTATGCTATAATGACGGCATACAGAAACTAAATGAAAGGGTGGTAGTTTACAATGAAAAATAATGATGTAATCTTAGTAAAAAGTGAACCAACAGAAGAAAAGGCAAAAGGTGTTGTATTTGTAATCCTTGCGATCATCGGTGCTGTAGCAGCAATCGCAGGTATCGCATATGCAGTATATTCATACCTGACACCTGATTTTCTTGATGATTTTGATGATGATTTTGACGATGATTTTGATGATGACTTCTTCGATGATGACGATGACGACGAGGAAGAGACTCCGGCAGAGCAGCCTGCTGAGACAGCAGAAGCACCGGCAGCAGAGCCTGTAGCAGACGCTGAGTAAGATCACTCAGACAGAATCAACAAAAATTAACGAATTAAAAAGAACCATTTGAATTAGTATTTAAAATCTGATTCAGACGGTTCTTTTTTGTTAGGCATTAAATGTTTACAGCGAGAAATTTTGTGTAGTGAAAAAATGTAGTCACAGCATAGATTAGGATATCAATGTTTAAATCAAAAATGATAAAATAGAGTGCGAACGTCTTACGGAATAATAAGTAATGCTGTCTTTCATTTTATCTGCTGACAAGACACATGTAAAGCGGTGTAAAATACTATATTGTCATGTACGACAGAACGTGTTATACTAAGGCAACGCTTTTTTATACAAGAAGAAAAAACAAATAAATATAGTTGGAGAAACAATATGAAGACAGATATTTTAATTGTGGGAAGTGGATGCGCAGGTTTATATGCAGCATTGAATCTCCCCGGTGATAAACAGATAACGATCATAACAAAGGATATCGTAGAACACAGTGATTCCTTCCTTGCACAGGGGGGGATGTGTATGCTGAAATCAGAAGATGATTATGACAGTTATTTTGAAGATACCATGAAGGCAGGGCATTATGAGAATGATCCAAAGAGTGTAGAGGTGATGATACGTTCGTCAGTTGATATCGTAAATGACCTTGTAAAGTATGGGGCAGACTTTCATCGGGAGCCGGATGGCAGTCTTAGCTATACAAAGGAAGGAGCACATAGCCATCATCGTATCATTTTCCATGAGGATGTAACAGGAAAAGAGATCACGAGTACCCTGCTCCACAATGTAGAGAAGCTTCCGAATGTGACAATCTACGAGCATGTAACCATGGTGGATATCCTGTGTAAGGATAATTGCTGTTACGGTGTGGTGGCAAGAGATGCGGAGGATAAGATCTTCCCGATCATGGCAAACTATACCATGCTTGCCTGTGGAGGAATCGGTGGTATTTACAGACATTCGACTAATTTCAGACATCTAACCGGAGATGCCGTTGCAATCGCATTAAAGCATGGGATTGAGACAGAGCATGTGAACTATGTCCAGATCCATCCGACAACATTATACAGCAAAGAGCCGGAGGACAGGAGTTTTCTGATCTCGGAGTCAGTTCGTGGCGAGGGCGCGCTTCTCTATAACAAGAATCATGAGCGGTTTGTAAATGAACTTCTTCCGAGAGATCTGCTGACGATCGAGATTCGCAAACAAATGGAGAAGGACGGGACAGATTATGTCTGGGAAGATATGACTGTGATTGATAGAAAAGAATTAGAAGAACATTTCCCGAATATCGTTGAGCATTGTAAAGAAATGGGATATGATGTGTATACAGAATGCATACCGGTTGTGCCGGCACAGCATTATTTCATGGGTGGTATCAAGGTGGATTTGTCCAGTAAGACATCGATGGATCAGTTATATGCGATCGGAGAGACTGCATGTAACGGAGTTCATGGCAAGAATCGTCTGGCAAGCAATTCGCTTCTTGAGAGTCTGGTATTTGCCAAGCGGGCAGCAAAGGAAATGACTGAGCAGTTCGACCGGACAAAGATAGAAGAAATCTCTTACAGGGAAGACGATTATACAGATAAGAAGAAGCTGGCAGCAGAATATAAGGCGCTGCTTAAGGCTGAGATCGCAAGGGAAAACGAAGAAGCTCAGAAGCACAGTGCATAGAAACGAAACGTTTACAGAAAAAGCATGACCGACAAATGCCGGAT
The DNA here is from genome assembly GCF_000154245.1 of Clostridium sp. L2-50. NCBI lineage: Bacteria > Bacillati > Bacillota > Clostridia > Eubacteriales > Clostridiaceae > Clostridium > Clostridium sp. L2-50. The sequence continues at coordinate 91,613 of NZ_DS480318.1, forward strand.
CATTTGCAGAAAAAATACGGCCGGTAAGTACCGGATAGGAAATACAGAAGAATCATTCAGGAGGATATTATGTACGATCAGATTACTTTAAAATTAAATGTAGACCCTTTTATTCTTGGAGCATTAAAAGAAGATATTACAAGTGAGGATGTATCAACAAATTCCGTTATGCCGGAGGCATGTATGGGAAAGGTAGAGTTAATCTGCAAGCAGGATGGAATCATCTGTGGTTTACAGGTGTTTAAGAGAGTCTTTGAATTATTAGATGATACAACCTTGACAGAACTCTACTGCAAGGATGGCGATGAGGTAAAGGCAGGACAGTTGATGGGAGTTGTAACCGGGGATATCCGTGTATTGTTATCGGGAGAACGGACAGCACTGAATTATCTGCAGAGGATGAGCGGTATTGCTACGTACACATATAAGGTTGCAGGACTTCTTGCAGGAAGCAAGATCCAGTTGCTTGATACCAGAAAGACAACCCCGAATAATCGTATTTTTGAAAAATATGCAGTTCGTGTCGGCGGTGGGCATAATCACAGATATAATCTTTCGGACGGAGTCCTTCTGAAGGATAACCATATAGGCGCAGCAGGCGGAGTGAAAGAGGCAATCCGTATGGCAAAGGAATATGCACCGTTTGTCAGAAAGATCGAAGTCGAGGTTGAGAATCTGGATATGGTAAAGGAGGCTGTTGAAGCCGGAGCGGATATTATCATGCTGGATAATATGTCAGATGAAATGTTAAAAGAAGCGATCGGCATCATAGATGGCAAGGCAGAGATCGAGGTATCAGGTAATGTAACAGCAGAAAATATCGAGCGCTTGAAGAACCTTGGTGTTGATTATATATCAAGTGGAGCACTGACACATTCCGCTCCGATCATGGATATTTCTCTGAAAAATCTTCATAGAATCTAACTGAATATTGTAACAAAATTTCTGGTGCCTTTGGGTGCAGGGAAGGTTTACATGAGAAATAGAATGGGTTAATGGATGATAAGATTGGGAGGAAGAACATGACAGGAGTTGAAAGACGGGAAAAACTGTTGTCGATGCTTGCGAAGAGTAAAGAGCCGATCGCGGGGGCGGAGATGGCGAAGCGACTCAGTGTGAGCAGACAGGTGATCGTACAGGATATTGCCCTGCTTCGTGCGGCTGACAATAATATTGTTTCAACAAACCGGGGATATGTGTTATTAAAGCCGGGAAAATGCGAACGAATATTCAAGGTGCGTCATACTGCGGAAGAGATAGAGAAAGAATTACAGATCATCGTAGATAATGGTGGCAGGATTCTGGATGTATTTGTATACCATAAGATTTATGGAGTTGTAAAAGCTCCGATGAACATAAAAACCAGAAAAGATATTTATGAATATGTAAAGACCTTGAGCAGTGGAAAATCATCGCCGCTTCTTAAGATAACCGACAATTACCATTATCATACGGTGCAGGCCGATTCAGAAGATATCCTGGATAATATTCAGAAGGATCTGGAGGAATGTGGTTTTCTTGCGAAACTGTTGGATTTCGAACCGGTTGATTTTTGGGAAAAAAGTGAATAACACGGGATGGCAGGTGGTCTATAACGGATTACCTGCCATTCTATGTTATAAGATGACGAGGGGAAGAAATTAATGATACACAGGAGTAAAGCTGGGTGCATCGGATGTGATCTATGGTATCGCCAAATATGTGTATTATTGAATAAGTCAATATTGTGCAACAAATTTATAAAAATAATGTAAGAAAAACGGATGGACAGATAATATAATAACATTATCAGGTATAATAAATTATATACCAAATAAAATGGAAAAGAGGAAATGAGAATGATAAAAAAATACACATATGGTAATCCGTTTTTTACAGAATCGGTTGTTGCGTCATTTGAGGCATCGGAAGGTATGCCTGAAGTTGGAACAGTAAATCTGGATAATGGCTTTTCATTTCTTTATGATATGAAAGCAGAGGATGCAGTATATGGACTTGGTGAAGCAAATCGTGGAATTAACAAAAGAGGATATAAATATATAAGCAATAATACAGATATTCCGAATCATCATGAGGATGTTTATTCTTTATATGCATCTCATAATTTTGTTGTTATATCCGGCGAGAGAACATTTGGATTGTACATAGATTATCCGTCTTCGCTGGTATTTGATATCGGATATACTAAGATGGACGAACTTCATATTTTCTGCGATAAAGCAGATTTGGATCTCTATGTGATCACAGGTGAAAGTATATATGATATTGTAAAACAATTCAGACAAATGATAGGAAAAAGTTATATTGCTCCAAAGTTTGCTTTTGGTTTTGGACAGAGCCGTTGGGGCTATAAGACACCGGAAGATTTTGCTTATGTTGTGAAGAAATACAGGGAGAATCATATTCCGATCGATATGGTATACATGGATATCGATTATATGGATCATTATAAAGACTTTACGATAAATGAAGCATTTGGTGATTTTTCTGAATATGTAGAAGAGTTGAAAAAAGAAAATATACGCTTGATCCCGATTATTGATGCGGGAGTGAAGATCGAAGAAGGATATGATGTGTATGAAGAAGGCGTAGCAAACAATTATTTCTGTAAAAGAGAGGACGGAAGTGATTTTGTTGCAGCTGTATGGCCGGGATATACACATTTTCCGGATGTATTGAATCCGGAAGCGAGAAAATGGTTTGGCGGGAAATATAAGCTTCTTACAGATGCAGGGATTGAAGGTTTCTGGAATGATATGAACGAACCGGCAATTTTTTATACACCGGAAGGCGTTTGTGAAGTGAAAGAGGCAATGCGGGAATTTATTGATAAAGAAGAATCCGTGGATGATGTCTGGGGAATCCGGGATATGGTAGCAGATCTGGCTAATAATGCCAAAGACTATGCTTCGATGTATCATAATATGAACGGAAAGATGGTGCGTCATGATCAGGTACATAACCTTTTCGGTTATAATATGACACGGGCAGCAGGTGAAGCACTTCGAGAGATTTGCCCGGAGAAAAGATGCCTGTTGTTTTCCAGATCATCTTATATCGGAATGCATCGTTATGGCGGTATCTGGACCGGAGATAATAAATCCTGGTGGTCCCATATCCTATTGAATCTGAAAATGCTTCCATCATTAAATATGTGTGGTTTCTTATATACAGGAGCAGATCTGGGCGGATTTGGCTGTAATACGACCAGAGATCTTTTGCTCAGATGGCTTGCACTTGGTGTATTTACACCGCTGATGCGTAATCATGCATGCCTTGGCACAAGAGAGCAGGAGTGCTATCAGTTTGAGCAGATTGAAGATTTCAGACATATCATAGGTGTTCGTTATCGGTTGCTTCCATATATTTACAGTGAATATATGAAGGCTGCTTTAAATGATGAAATGATGTTCAAACCGCTTGCATTTGAATATCCGGAAGATCGTATGGCGGTAAATGTAGAAGACCAGCTTATGCTTGGTAATGAGATCATGATTGCACCGGTATATACACAGAATGCAATCGGAAGATATGTTTATCTGCCGGAGGATATGATGCTTGTCCGTTTCAAGGCTGAGGGTGATATTGAACAGACCGAGATGAAAAAAGGACATCATTTTGTAGAAGTACCATTGAATGAAGTGATTTTATTTATTCGGAAAGGAAAATGCATTCCTCTTGCTGACTTTGCCGAGTGTGTTGCGGATATTGATACGAAGAAGCTGCAGTTACTTGGGTATGCGGGAAGTAGTTATCAGTTGTATGATGATGATGGATTTACAAGAGAATGTAATTTGAAGATGTCCCGTGTAATTTTCAATAATTAGTAACAGGATATCAGATAAAAGAAAAAGGCAATCGATTATGATTGCCTTTTTTGATGCGGATAACAGGAGTTGAACCTGCACGTCTGTTGACACTAGAACCTAAATCTAGCGCGTCTGCCAATTCCGCCATATCCGCAGAGTTTCTTCTATATATAAAGAACAGAAGAGTAGATATAAAAAAATCAGATATAAAATTATATCTGAAATTTTAATGAGCCATCGGGGACTCGAACCCCGGACAACTTGATTAAAAGTCAAGTGCTCTACCGCCTGAGCTAATGGCCCATATAAATTAAGTTTTTGACTGGGCTAGCTGGATTCGAACCAGCGAATGCAGGAGTCAAAGTCCTGTGCCTTACCGCTTGGCGATAACCCAAAAGCATCGCTTAATATGCGATAAAGAAAAGGGTGGATAGAGGGACTCGAACCCTCGGCCTCCAGAGCCACAATCTGGCGCGCTAGCCAACTGCGCCATACCCACCATATAAGTGAAACATCCATATGGAACAGCAGTAGTGCCACAGAATGAAACAAATAAATGTGCCCGAAGGGATTCGAACCCCCGACCCACGGCTTAGAAGGCCGTTGCTCTATCCAGCTGAGCTACGGACACATTTTAAATTCCCGCTATAAATATTAGCGAAAATAAAGAGCGGGTGATGGGAATCGAACCCACGTATCTAGCTTGGAAGGCTAGTGTTCTACCATTGAACTACACCCGCATGATTGCTTAACAGTGTTTAGATTTATGATTATCTAAGTCGGGGTGACAGGATTCGAACCTGCGACCTCTTGATCCCAAATCAAGCGCTCTAGCCAAGCTGAGCCACACCCCGGAACAAAGTGTTTGTCGTTTTTTATGTTCGCCATATCTCTGACGCAAGACATATTATACATAAACACCCCCTTGATGTCAACAATAAATTTTATTTTTTTTATATTTTTTTTGACAGAGCGGATTTTATAAGGTTTTAAGCCGCTTCCCAGTATTCATTTTTTTGAATATTATATATGGATTGATGATAATCTCATATATTTTAGCATTAATTTAAAGTTTTCGAGGTCTGGCAGGTATGTATCTGTTGCATATAGATCTTTTAAAAAAATCGGATAAAAATTGAATCGGGTAACAAGCTGTGCTATAGTAAGGGCTGCGACAGTTTAATTAAGAAAAGAGAGAATGGAATGAGTGATTTTTTATTTAGTATAAATGCGACAGTGCCGATCTTTCTGGTGATCCTGTTGGGGTGGTTTCTGAAACGGATTGGGCTGATCAATGATGAATTTGCAAATATAGCAAATAAATATGTGTTTAAGGTATCCCTTCCGGTGCTTTTGTTCCGGGATATCGCAACAACCTCGGTATTAAAAGACGTAAATATGAAATTTGTGGCGTTTTGTTTCTTTGGAACTTTTATTATGTTTGCATGTGCATGGTGCTTTGCAAAGATATATTGCCGGGATAAGACGATGGTCGGAGCGTTTGCGCAGGCATCGGCAAGAGGCAGCGCGGCGGTGCTTGGAATTGCCTTTGTAGAAAATATCTGTGGAAGCTCAGGGATGGCTCCGCTTATGATCGTTGCGGCGGTACCATTGTTCAATATCCTGTCTGTTATTATGCTGACCTTTGGGGGCAGAGATAATATCCATGGTTCAGACGGAATTAAAACGGCATGCATTAATATTTTAAAGAATCCGATCATAATCGGTATCGTACTCGGAGTTCCGTTTTCATTATTTAATATTACGATTCCGGCGATCCCGATGAAGACGATCAATTATATAGCACAGACGGCGACTCCGATCGCATTGATCGCCATAGGAGCTGGTTTTAATACAAAAGCGGCACTGGAGAAAATGAAGCCTGCGGTTACAGCAGCTCTTATGAAGCTGATTGTATTTCCTTTGATCTATATGCCGATTGCGATCAAGCTTGGGTTTGCACCGAGTGAGTTGGCAGCAATATTGATCATGACAGGCTCACCATCCACGGTAACCTGTTATATTATGGCTAAGAATATGAATAATGATGAAGTCCTGTCGTCAAATGCAATCGTGCTGACAACTCTGTTTTCATCGATCACGATAACGGCATGGGTATATGTCCTTCGCGTTATGGGATGTATATGACAGAAGCAATAATAGAAATCCTTGAATATACAGAACTGGGACTAAATAAGAAGTAATGAATACAGAGAATAGATAATATAGAAAATTAAAATACAGAGAATGGAGAAAGAAGATGAAAAATATAGTTTTGATCGGAATGCCGGGATGTGGAAAGAGTACGATAGGTGTGGTACTCGCCAAGGTTCTTGGATTTGATTTTGTAGATGCAGATGTATTGATCCAGAAGAAGCATGGTAAGCTGCTTCGTGAGTTGATAGCGGAATACGGAGATGATGGGTTCCTTCAGATAGAAAATGATGTAAACAAAGAAATTGACTTAAAGAATACGGTTATTGCAACCGGAGGAAGTGTCGTATACTGTGATGAAGCCATGCAGCATTATGTAAAAAATGATATTGTAGTATATATCGAGCTTCCATATGAAGTGATCGCTTCCAGACTGGAAAATGTAAAACGACGTGGCGTAGTGTTAAAGGATGGTCAGACTTTAAAGGATCTTTATAAAGAGAGAATCTTATTGTATGAAAAATATGCACAGATCACGGTAAAAGCCGAGGGGCTTTCCGTAGAAGAACTAATGGATACGATTGCAGAAAAAGTGTTGGCATATGAGAACACACATTAATGTGAAGAACAAGCGCAAACAGCATAGATCCAAAGTAATGGTATGAATTTGGAAATGTGCAGCGGGCTTATGAGGTACTAAAAACAGATTGGAAAAACGACTTCTGAACAGCAGAATGAAATATTTGGCGAAAGCTGAAAAAATATCTGCACGGAAGTCGTTTTTTATATTGACGAAAATGGATGTATCCAATATAATCTATTTTGTGGTTTAAAACGTAGAACTTTAAAGTTACTTGACTTCAACGCAATAAAGCAAAATGAGCCGGATTATGTCAGAATTCGAAAATCAGAAATTATAAGATGCGCTATTGTTGGTGGAAAGTTGGCTGTAAAATTCTGCGAATACAAAAATGAGAAGTGACGGGAGGTCGACATGGTTATTAAAGTGATTATGCTTGTTGTATTCTTTGGCATAATGATCGGTGTAGGATTTTATGCAAGAAAACAGGCGACAGATGTGAACGGATTTGTACTGGGAGGAAGAAGCGTAGGCCCGTGGCTTACAGCATTTGCATATGGTACATCCTATTTTTCAGCAGTTATTTTTATTGGATATGCAGGACAGTTTGGATGGAAATACGGAATTGCATCCACATGGATCGGTATTGGAAATGCGATCCTTGGATCACTGCTTGCATGGGTAGTGCTTGGCAGAAGAACCAGACTGATCACGCAGAAGCTGGATTCCAGAACAATGCCGGAATTCTTTGAGAGAAGATATAACAGCAAATCCATGAAGATCATTTCTTCCTGGATCATATTCATATTCTTGATCCCATATACGGCTTCATTGTATAACGGTCTTTCCAGATTGTTTGGAATGGCATTCGACATTGATTACAAGATCTGTGTTGTTGCTATGGCAGTTCTTACCGGTATCTATGTAATCGTTGGCGGATATATGGCGACAGCGATCAATGACTTTATTCAGGGACTGATCATGCTGGTTGGCATAGTAGCAGTTATCTATGCAGTATTAAACGAGAGAGGCGGACTTACAGGTGCGTTAGACAAGCTGGCTCGTGTAAATGATCCGGCGGTTTCGGATACACCGGGTGTATTTGCATCCTTCCTTGGACCGGATATCTTCAATCTGATATGTGTTGTCATATTAACCTCACTTGGAACATGGGGACTTCCTCAGATGATCCAGAAATTCTATGCGATCAAAGATGAGAAGTCAATTAAGACAGGAACGATCGTATCTACTTTATTTGCTACGATCGTAGCCGGAGGATGTTATTTCCTTGGTGGTTTTGGACGACTGACTGAGACGGATGTAGCAACAGAAGGATTTGATGCGATCATTCCGCACCTGCTTGAGAATCTTCCGGAAGTATTGATGGGACTGGTGGTTATCCTTGTATTGTCTGCTTCGATGTCTACCTTATCTTCATTGGTTCTGACCTCAAGCTCCACACTTACGATCGACTTTATCAAAGCATCGATCGCACCGAAAATGTCAGAGAAGAAGCAGGTTCTTACAATGCGGATCATGTTGGTAGTATTTATCGCATTATCAGCGGTCATTGCAGTCATTCAGTATTCCAGCAAAGTGGCATTTATCGCACAGCTTATGGGTATCTCATGGGGTGCGATCGCAGGTGCCTGTCTGGCTCCGTTTTTATATGGTCTGTACTGGAAACGTACGACAGTGGCAGCCTGCCTTGTAAGTTTTATCTGGGGCGTTGGTATCATGACACTGAACTTTATCAGTAATACATGGCAGTTATTTAGTTTTCCACAGGCATTACAGTCACCTGTAAACTGTGGTGCAGCAGCGATGATCGGTGGATTGATCCTTGTTCCGGTCATCAGTCTGATCACAAAGAAACCGGATCAGGAGCGCGTAGAGGAGATCTTCTCCTGTTATGAAGCGACAGTAACCGTACCTCAGAAGGAAGCATTGGACTAATATTATTCAAAAAATATACATAATATGTATAAAGCCGGCAGACAGAAAAACATTCTGTCCTGCCGGCTTTAACATTTGTGTGAAATGCGTAAAAATGTGTTTGTACAAGAGCTTTTTGAATGTAAAATCAGTTTTCAAAACAGAAAGAAAGTATACGAACATATTAAAAATAGAATAAAAAAATAAATATCAAAATAATTTTTTGTATATTTATTAATTAATGCTTGAATATTATGCATAATAACTGTATAATCATGGAAGATTATACGAACTGTATTTTCCTATGAAAGCGGTTGACGGAAGAAAATGCAGAGAGTAAGATAAATGAATGTGTAGAAATACAAATAGGACGATGGCTGTAACGGAAAATGACCGGTCGCAGCAGATTGGAGTAAGATATGATAAAAGCAGGAATTATTGGTTCAACCGGATATGCCGGTCAGGAAATAGTAAGAATTCTTCTTGGACATAAGGATGTGGAAATAGTCTGGTATGGTTCCAGAAGTTTTATAGATAAGAAATATTACGAAGTATTTGGAAACATGTTTCAGATCGTGGATGCAACCTGTCTGGGCGAGAACATGGATGAACTGGCTGAGAAAGTGGATGTTATTTTCACTGCAACCCCACAGGGCTTATGTTCTTCTCTTGTAAATGAGGATATCTTATCAAAGGTTAAGATCATTGATCTGAGTGCGGATTTCAGAATTAAGGATGTTGCTACTTACGAGAAGTGGTACAAGATCGAGCATAAGAGTCCGGAATTTATTGACGAGGCCGTATATGGTCTGTGTGAGATCAACAGAGATAAGGTAAAGGGATGCAGACTTCTGGCAAATCCGGGCTGTTATACAACCTGCTCCATTCTTTCCTTATATCCGCTGGTAAAAGAGAAGCTGATCGATCCGAATACGATCATTGTAGATGCTAAGTCCGGTACATCAGGAGCAGGACGAGGAGCAAAGATCCCGAACCTGTTCTGTGAGGTAAATGAAAGCATTAAGGCATATGGAGTAACGACTCATCGCCATACACCGGAGATCGAAGAACAGCTTGGATATGCATACGGCAGTCCGATCATGATTAATTTCACACCACATCTGGTTCCGATGAATCGTGGTATTCTGGTTACGGCATATGCTTCATTAAAAGAAAAGGTAGATTACGATACTGTTCGTGCTGCATATGACAAATATTATGCAAACGAGAGATTTGTCCGTGTTCTTGACAAGGATGTATGTCCGGAGACACGTTGGGTAGAGGGCAGTAATTATGTAGATGTCAACTTTAAGATTGATGAAAGAACCGGACGTATCATTGCAATGGGAGCACTTGATAATCTGGTAAAGGGAGCAGCCGGTCAGGCAGTTCAGAATATGAATATTATGTTTGGACTTCCGGAAGAAGAAGGACTGCTGATGGCTCCGGTATTCCCATAAAGAGTAACGGCATCGGATATCGTGGAAGAACAGATGATATAAGGCGGTGATCGGTATGGAGATCATTTCCGGCGGAGTGACAGCTCCAATCGGATTTCTGGCAGCAGGTATGCACGCCGGAGTAAGAAAAAATAAAAAGAAAAAAGACATGGCATTGCTAGTCAGCAAGTGTCCGGCGAAGACAGCTGGAGTATTTACACAGAATGTAGTCAAGGCTGCACCTGTTATGTGGGACAAAGCATTATGTGACGATATCGGCTTATGTCAGGCACTGGTTGTAAACAGTGGAGTGGCAAATGCATGTACCGGAGAAGCAGGAGATGTTGATGTGGCGCATATGGCAGAGCTTGCGGCAGCAGAACTTCAGGTACCGGCTGATCAGGTTGCGGTTGCTTCGACCGGAGTAATAGGTATAAGGCTTCCGATGGAGACGATCGCGCATGGAATCCGCGAACTTTCAGGGATGCTTTCCGATGATTTGGAAAGTGGAAGTCATGCGGCGGAAGCCATTATGACGACCGATGTATATAAGAAAGAGATTGCGGTAAAGCTGCAGATCAAAGGGAAGACAATTACCATTGGAGGTATGTGCAAAGGTTCCGGTATGATCAACCCGAATCTTGGAACGGTGCTTGGATTCCTGACAACGGATCTGAATATCAGTCAGGAGTTATTGCAGAAAACACTGAGAAATGATGTCATAGACACTTATAATATGTTATCTGTCGATGGGGATACTTCAACGAATGACACCGTTATGATATTTGCAAATGGCATGGCAGGAAATGATGAGCTGCTTGAAACGGATGCGGATTATCCGGCATTTGCGGAGGCACTTCGATATATCAATACCTACTTCGTGAAGCTGATCGCAGCGGACGGAGAGGGAACGACGAGGATGTTTCAGGTACAGGTAGCAGGGGCGGAATCCAAGGAGGGCGCAAGAAAGCTTGCAAAATCCGTGGTGACATCAAACCTTGTAAAATGCGCCGTATACGGTTCGGATGCGAACTGGGGACGTCTGGTGTGCGCGATGGGACAGAGCGGGATCGCTTTTGATCCATATAAGGTAGATATTATAATATCCAGTGAGGCCGGTTCCTTAAAAATAGTTGAAAACGGGGTCTGTACCGATTATGATGAAGAAAGAGCGACGGAGATCCTGTCGCCGGATCAGGTATGTTTTCATGCGGATATGCATGCCGGTACAGAGACAGCTTCCGCGTGGGGCTGTGACCTTACATATGAATATATCAAGATAAATGCAGAGTATAGAAAGTGAGGAAGTAAATAAGATGGTAAAGGGAGATTATACAGTAGATCAGGTAATATCAAAAGCACAGACACTGATCGAGGCTTTGCCTTATATCAAGAAATTTCAGGGGAAAACAATTGTTGTAAAATATGGCGGAAGTGCTATGTTGGATGAGAATCTGAAATATAATGTGATTGAAGATGTTGCATTATTAAAGCTGGTTGGACTGAAACCGGTTATCGTGCATGGTGGCGGTAAGGAGATCAGCAAATGGGTAGAGAAGATTGGAAAAGAACCTGAATTTATTAATGGACTTCGTGTAACAGACGGGGAGACAATGGAGATTGCCGAGATGGTATTATCCAAGGTAAATAAGAGTCTTGTCAGCATGATGCAGAAGGTTGGTTTAAAGGCTGTGGGTATCAGTGGAAAGGATGGTGGACTGTTTACCGTTAAGAAGCGTCTGCCAGGTGGAAAAGATATCGGTTATGTAGGCGAGATCACAAAGGTTGATACAGAGGTGATCGATGCACTGGTCGATCAGGATTTTATACCTGTTATCGCCCCTATCGGTGTCAGTGAAGAATATGAGGATTATAATATTAATGCTGATGATGCTGCATGTGCTGTTGCAACAGCATTAAAGGCAGAAAAGCTGGTATTCTTAACAGATATTGAAGGTGTATTTATCGATCCGACAGATAAGTCTACTCTGATCTCAGAAATGGATATCCATGAGGCAAAGGATATCATTGAGAAAGGTGTTGTCGGCGGTGGTATGCTTCCAAAGCTTAATAACTGTATCACAGCCATGGAAAATGGTGTATCAAGAGTTCATATTTTGGATGGTCGCCTGAAGCATTGCCTGCTTCTTGAGTTCTTTACTCAGAAGGGTATCGGTACTGCAATCTTAAAAGAGCCTCTATTCTAAATGATAATTTTAGTAATACAAAAAAATAAAACAGAAAAAGATCGGAACTGTGTGGTAATAATGAGAAAAACCAGGAACTACAGTTCCGGTCTTTTTTCTATTTTACTATTGTAAAAGGAAAAGAAGTTCGTTAAAATGGAAATGTGTATGGTCATATCGGCATATACAGGAGGTTATGCAGATATGATGAAGAAAAAAAGAAGAAATGCCGGCTGTGTTTTATTCAGGGTAGTAGCCGGATTTATGATTATTTTCATGCTGTCGGGCTGTGGAAATGATCACGTTTCCTATGAACCTGCAGATGTGACAGATGATGCAGATGCACAGGTGACAGAGCAGCAGACAGATGAAAGTTCGGAAACATCGGAAAATACAGGATATGTATATGTCTATGTGTGCGGTGCTGTTAGGCAGGAAGGGGTATACCGGCTGCCGGAAGGCTCCAGGATCAATGATGCACTGATTCTTGCGGGTGGACTGACTGAGGATGCTGCTTCAGGTGTTTTGAATCTGGCAGAGTCGGTTCAGGATGGACAGAAGCTTTATTTCCCAACGAAGGATGAAATGGAGAATCAGCAAGGTGTTCCGGTAGACGGAACATATACGGATGGTCAGGCGAACAATAGTGAACAGTCACAGAAAATAGATATCAATACGGCTGATAAAGAACAGTTGATGACACTTTCCGGTATCGGAGAGGCGAAGGCAGAATCCATCATTCGATATAGGGCGGAGCATGGAAATTTTGCACAGATCGAAGATATTACAAATGTAGACGGGATTGGCGAGAGCCTTTTTCAGAAGATAAAAGAATATATATATGTTAAATAAAGATATAGGGGTGTAATCGTATGAAAAAAGTACTGGTTGTAGATGACGAAAAATTGATTGTCAAGGGATTGAAATTCAGTCTGGAACAGGATGATATGGAAGTCGATGTCGCCTACGATGGTGGAGAGGCATTTGAAAAAATAAAGAACAATTCATATGATATCGTTCTTCTTGACATTATGATACCGGTATATACAGGAATAGAAGTCTGCCAGATGGTGCGTGAGTTTTCCAATGTCCCGATCATAATGCTGACAGCAAAGGGAGAGGACATGGATAAGATCATGGGGTTGGAATATGGAGCAGATGATTATATCACAAAGCCGTTTAATATCCTTGAGGTTAAAGCAAGAATAAAAGCAATTCTCAGACGAAGCGGTAAGAAGGCAGAACCTGTAAAACCTGTGAATATCATGGAAATTAATGGTATGAAGGTAGAGCTTGACAGCAGACGGGTATTTGTTCATGGAAAAGAACTGAATCTGACAGCAAAAGAATTCGATCTTTTGGAATTATTAATGGCACATCCGAATAAAGTATATTCAAGAAACGAACTTCTTGATACTATATGGGGAAGTACATATCCGGGAGATGCCCGTACTGTGGATGTCCATGTTCGAAGACTCAGAGAAAAGATCGAAGATAACCCGGGAGAACCGGTATATATCCATACGAAATGGGGCGTCGGCTATTATTTTAAAGGCTGATATTTGCGATGAAAAAAGACAGAAATGATGATTTGAAAAAGACAAATATCATGATACATGGAAAACAGCATATTCGTCTTCAGACAGTGCTCTTTCTGATTATTGTTCTATTGGTGTTCCTTGTCGCGATAGGTATGCGAACTGTTTTTTTCAATTTGCTTGTAAAAAATGAATATCGTGATGTTGAAAAGCTTCTGAGAAATAATTCAAAAAATCTGGAATATCTGATCAATGATATTAATTCAGAAGCCGAGGGCACAAGTCAGACTTATCAGGGAGTAGATACACTTGCGTACAGTATGTCGGCCAGGATCATTATCGTTAATACAGATTATAATGTGATCTATGATAGTTTTCGTTTAATGAGGGATACTTATATCATGGATAATGATATTCACAGAATCATGAGCGGTGATGAGGCGGAAAAGATGGTGGCAGATGCTGCTTCGATCGAGTATATGTTTCCTGTGGTAAATCGGGAAGGCTATACCGATGATGTAGCAGTAGTGGCAGTCAGTCTTAAGGATTTCAATGATAATAAGACATATCTGGAGTATCGTGCGAATATTTTGATTTGTATATTTTTGGTACTTGGAGTGATTGCTGCTGTAGTGATTTCTTATACAGCGATCCGTGACACCAGAGAGATACGCAGACAGCTTTTGAACATGAAGGATGGATTCCTTGGGCAGCTTCAAAAGACCGGTTTATGGAAAGAAACCGGTATGGTCGTGGATAATATGAATGGGATATTTGCAAAAGCTCAGCTTCTGGAGGAATCACGACAGGAATTCGTATCAAATGTATCCCATGAATTGAAGACGCCAATCACATCTATGAAGGTTTTATCCGAGTCCATATTGATGCAGGAGAATGTTCCTGTTGAGACATATCGGGAATTTATGAATGATATTGTGCTTGAGATCGATCGCGAAGCCCAGATCATCAGTGATCTTCTGACTCTTGTAAAAACAGATAAGGGATCAGACAGTCTGAATATTGAACGCGTAGATATTAATGAGTTGATGGAGGTTATTCTGAAAAGATTGACTCCGTTGGCAGAAAAAAGAAATATTGAGATTACATTTGAGAGTTTCCGTGAAGTATCAGCGGATATAGATAAAGTGAAATTCACACTTGCAATATCAAATCTCATCGAGAATGGGATAAAGTATAATGTGGATGGTGGATGGATCAGGGTATCGTTGAATGCAGATCATAAAAATCTGTATATAAAAGTCGCTGATTCAGGTGTTGGTATACCGGAAGATTGTGTAGAGCATATCTTTGAACGTTTTTACAGAGTAGACAAAGCACGAAGCCGAGATACCGGAGGAACAGGATTGGGTCTGGCGATATCCAAGAATATTATCGTTATGCATAAGGGAATTATCAATGTATATAGTGAACCGGGTAAGGGAACTACATTTACGGTTCGTGTTCCGATGAATTATGTCAATTAGACGGAAGGATGAAGGAGTAAGATATGAAGACTAGAATCTTCGGTTATCGAATCGTTATTCGTATGGTCATGGTTTTTGCTTTATTATTTACACTGACAGGGTGTGGAGATAATAAAGTTAAGGATACGACGGGTTCGGGTCTGGATGCCAGTGAAGGCATGGATATATATACTATTTATTATATGAATGGTGACTGGACTGATTTTGTTGTTAAGCGTACGAATATTGACCAGCTTGAAGCAACAGAGAATACGATAGATAAATTAATGAATCTGTTGATAACATCAACAGATGACAAAAATTGCCAGATACCGGTACCAATGGGCATGGCTTATCAGCGCTACGCATATGATGGACAGGGTGTTGTGACGATTATGTTTAATCTGGATTATGAAACTGCTGAGAATTATCAGATCTTGCTGTGCAAGATGGCATTTACAAATACTCTTTGTCAGGTTGAGGGTGTTGATAAAGTATCCTTTGAGTTGTCTGATCTGATCGGAGAGAGGGAACTTGATACGAGTGTCTATTCAGAACAGTCTTTTTCAACCATAGACGGTAATTTTTTGAAGTCTGATTATTCGGTTGATATCTATGTGCCTGATACAACCGGAAAACGCTTGGATAAGAAAACAATTGTGATCGATGCAATGTCCTACAAGACATCGGAAGAGCAGGTGATGGAAAATCTGCGAAACTCAAAGGAGTGGAAAAGTCCGTTAGGAGATGATATAGATATTTTGGACATTTATGTTCAGGATCGTGTCTGCTATGTGAATTACAGCAGTTCTTTTCTGACAAATGTAGAACAGTATGATGACAGGATACTTTTGTATTCTATCGTAGATTCACTGGTTCAGCTTTCGGATGTAGATAAGGTTGTATTCAAGGTAGATGGTAAACAGGATTTGATCTATGGTGAAAATCTTGATTTTACTAAAGCTTATACGGCAGATTATTCAATTTGTAATTAAAGACACAGCTGTAAAATGCAGCTTCGCAGAGGCCGGCATTTGGAAGTTATATAGCTGTGCGTCAGGAGGAAAATAAAATAAAAAGACCACTGTTCTGGGTAGCGTGTGCCTTTCTGTTTGGAGAGACGGGGGCAATAGCTGGCAGCAGATGGTGTATTTGGGCTGCAATCATATTTGCAGCTCTTTTTGTTATGCACAGATATGAGATGATCGTGCATACGAATGATCGTGTGAAGAAGTTCAGTCCTAAGAGCTTTTGTATAAAGTTGAAACAGGAACCTGAGAAAGCTTGTATGAGGGTAAAACCTGAGGCTGATGAGGATAATGTTATGATAAAGTCCGGACAAGAAAACGATCATATGCAAGGAAATGGTGAGATTGAGAACGATCATATTAAGCTGAACACAGGATATAAGTATAGACGGAGAAGAATCGATTGTGTACATAAGTGGCGTAATACAGTGTTTGTATGGCTGATCTTTGTTTTTGTGGGAATTGCAGGGTATTGCAATATGTCCTCGCTCCGGACACAGGAGAATTTTGCAAAGGTTGCAGCGGGGGCTTCCTGTAAAGTGAGAGGAATTATATATGACAGGCAGGAGACGACTACCGGCTGGGTGATACAGATTCGTGCAAAGAAAGTGGTTATCAATGTAGCCGAAGAGACAAAAGTAGCTGAAGAGGCAAAAGTAGCCGAAGAGACAAAAGTAGCTGAAAAGACAAAAGAAATTGAAGAAGTAGGTAACCAGCTTGCTTATTCGGGACAGATGAAGATAGTCGCATATATGTCAACATCGGAAAAACCGATACTTGGACAAGATGTAGTGCTGTCCGGGGTTGCAGCTTTACCGGAGCATGCGACGAATCCGGGGGGATTTGATGCAGCGGATTATTATAAGGCAAAGAAGATATTTATGTTCTTAAAAGATACTTCTTATGTGGAAACAGGAGTGAAAAAATCTGAACTGTTGAATACCCTGCAGGGGATAAAGGAACGGGTTGCTTCCGTATATGATCAGACATTTGAGCCGAAGGCTGCTTCGGTTCTTTCTGCAATGGTACTAGGTGATAAGCGAGGGCTGGACAGGGATACAAGAAATATGTATCAGCTAAATGGAATTGCACATATTCTTGCGATATCGGGGCTTCATATAGCGATACTTGGTATGACACTTTTTGAATGGCTTCGTAAAAGAACAGGGTCTTATCGTATTTCCGGATGTGTGGCGATGATTGTGGTTGTATTTTATGGAATTATGACAGGACTGTCCGGATCTACCAGCCGGGCGGTGATTATGATGGGACTTGTAATGATCGGAAAAGCAAAAGGACGATCTGCGGATCTTCTGACATCGGCAGGAATTGCAAGTATAGGCATGGCTGTATGGAATCCGTATGTGATCCGGGATGCAGGTTTTCAATTATCCTTTGCTGCTGTTGCAGGATTAGCGGTGATTCATCCGGTATATGTTCAGACGTTCGGGAAAAAGGGGAAGCTGAGGCAGGCATTTGGGGTCAGTCTGTCATCTTCTCTGGCTACCCTTCCAATCTGTGTATTCTATTATTATCAGTTCCCGTTATATGGAATACTTTTAAATCTTCTGGTTGTGCCGTTAGTTTCCTGCTTGTTGATGTCGGCACTTGTAACAGCAGGATGTGGCATTATTTCTATAAAGGCGGCAGAGCTTGCCGGGATACCGGCACATTTCATTCTGATATTGTATGAAAGACTGTGCGGTCTGTCCGAGAAGATTCCATTTAGCAGTATAAATGTAGGGCATATTTCTGTTCGAATGGTTCTCGTTTATTATTTGGGACTTGGAGTGGTTCTTTTTATCTTGAGGTGTTATGCGGGAGAGAAGAATTCCTCTCAGAGTACGGATGAGAACAATTCGGCGGGCGAAGAAGTTAATAAGTCGATGAGAAAATCATTAGGTAGAGACTTGACTAAGCCGGTGAGGAAAAAGTCAGGCAGATGTGGCAGATATTTATATGGAATTATACTTGTTATACTGCTGACAGCGTTATATGAATACGCCAATCTTGATCGTTCATTTGTCACTGTATTTCTGGATGTTGGTCAGGGTGATGGAATTCTGATACGGACGGAGCAGGGAACTTCGATATTGATCGATGGAGGATCTACCAGTAACCAGAGAGTTGGGGAATATGTTCTGCTTCCGGCAATCAGGTATTATGGGATGTCGGAGCTTGATTATGTATTTGTGACGCATGGGGATGCCGATCATATATCAGGCATAGAGTATTTGCTGAATGCCGAACATATCGGTGTACGGATACGGAATCTGGTTCTTGCAAAGTATGGAGATAGACAAGGACTTGCAAATATAGAGACATTGGCAAAAGAGAAGAATATCAATGTTGTATACATGGAAGCAGGGGATAAGATTCAGGAAAAGCAGAATCCGGATATGGCAGGTTTGACTTTGGAATGTCTTTATCCCTCCGGGAGCACTTTGGAAGCTAAACAGGTGGTTGAGCGAGAAGCTGATAGTATAGCGGAAGCAAAACAGGTGGCTGAACGAGAAGCTTCTGGTATAACGGATGATAAGAAGATAGCAATTGGGTTGGATAATGCAATTATAGCGAATGTTCCGGGAGAAGAGGCTACAGGATCCGGTCTGAATGCGAATGATCTGTCAATGGTTCTTCTTGCGAAATATGATGGAAGAAAAATCTTGTTTACAGGAGATGCCGGAAGTATGGTAGAGAAAAGATTGATTTTAGAAAAAAGTATCCTGTTGTCAGAGACAGATGCATTAAAGGTGGGGCATCACGGTTCGCATTCCGCATCTTCCAAAGGTTTCCTTCAGATGACAAAACCGCAATATGCCATTATTAGCTGCGGCAAAAAGAACCATTATGGACATCCACATGAAGAAACTCTGATGCAGCTTCAGACAATTGGCGCAAGGGTTTACCGCACCGATCAATGTGGTGCAATAATTTTACACATACAATCAGGAAAAATTATGCTTCATGGGTATGGGGGATAAAATTTATGATTTCTACCAAGCCTAAAATGAAATAATGGGTATATGAGAGAAAAGATTTGAATAATACCCTTGGTGAAACGGGATTTGGGGTATTGTTCAAGAAAATAGGCTGTCATACCAATGTCAATGTCGGGGTGCAGGGTATGGAAGAAAGTAAGCTAAGATAATACCCGCCCAAGCGGAGTGCACCGGGTATGAAAGAAAGCAAGCTAAGATAATACCCGCCCCAGCGGAGTACACCGGGTATGAAAGAAAGCAAGCTAAGATAATACCCGCCCCAGAAGAGTGAGCCGGGTATTGGAGAAGGAAAACGAAAATAATACCCGCCCCACCGGATTGAACAAGGGTATGGATAAAGAAAATTAGACAATATACCCCAAACAGGATGAGCAGAAGGGTATGCAAAGTGGGAAAATAGCCTGATACCATGGGAGAAGTGCTCTCAAGGGGTATTAATAAATGGAAATGAGAGTTATACCAATAAAAAATATTGCAGAATAACAGCATATAAAGAAACGAGGAGAATGCGTATGATCAAAGATATGATAATAAAAAGAATTGCTGAATTGAAAAATGAAATACATGAGATTGAGATGTTAGAGAAAACACTTCCGAAAGAAGAATTAATATGTGCCAAAAACGGAAAAGGACACAAGTGGTATTTGAAGAATGCAGGAAAATCAATATATCTGCCAAAGAAAGAGAGACACTTGGCTGAAAAACTTGCTATGAAAAAGTATTATATGTTAAGAAAAAAAAGATTTAATGTGCGAGCTTGAAGCATGCAAGGCGTATATCAGAAAAATGCCAAATGAAAATGATACATCTGGTATGCTATTAAAAAATGAAGGCTATGTTGAATTGCTGGGAAAGGCATTTGGACCACATTCAGAGAATTTAGAAGCATGGATGGCAGAAGAATATGAAACAAATAAGAAATATCCGGAGAAGTTGAATATAAAAGGGACACAGGGCAAGTATCTTCGTTCTAAATCAGAAGCAATGATCGATAATGTTTTATTTCGGGAAAGAATACCATTTCGATATGAAAATCAATTGGTGCTGGATGGGATAGTAATGTATCCGGATTTTACGATTCGACATCCAAAAACAGGAGAGTATTATTATTGGGAACATTTCGGTATGATGGATAATTCGGAATATGCGAGTCATGCCTGCAGGGAAATAAAAACATATTGTGATAATGGAATAATACCATCTATTAATTTAATTATGACGTATGAAACCAGTGCTTGTCCTATCGGAATGGAAAGAATAGAACAAGTGGCAGAATATTATTTCGGATAAATGACACATTTGATATAATGAACGCAAAATTATTTGCTCGCAAGGATGCTGATTTTGCGGAATGCATAGAATGTGCGAAGCACATGATATAATTAGTATAAAGAAATGGCAAACTACACTCTACAGTGCGTAGAATCCGCAGAAATTCACCATTTTCTACGCTTTATGGGTATGATGCCGGATGCAGGTATGTAATAATCTGGTCAGAAAGGAGGCAGATATGGATCAGATCAGTATAGGCAGGTTTATTGCAGCAGAAAGAAAAAGAAAAGGTTGTACACAGAAGCAACTTGCAGAAAAACTGAATATCAGTGATAAAACAGTTTCCAAATGGGAATGTGGAAAGGGATTTCCGGAAGTGTCCCTGTTATTACCTTTATGTAAGGAACTGGACATTACGGTAAATGAACTGTTGTCCGGTGCAAGAGTGTCTGAGGAAGAATATCAAAAGAAAGCGGAGGAAAATATGGTGAATATGATTAAAGAAAGAGAAGAAAACAAGAAGAAATTAATTCCTACAATTATAACGGGTTTAATTGCAACGATATCATTTATTACATTGATCATGGTTGTTGCAGTGTATACAGAGGTGATCGCAGTACCGGTTAAGATATTACTGGTAGTGATCGCATGTGTTATATTTGGTTGTGGACTTATGGTTGCGATGGAAGGTGAGCGCACCATCGGTTATTACAAATGCCGTCATTGCAATGAGTTGTTTGTTCCGACCTTTGGTGCATATACAATGGGAATGCATATGATTTCAACCAGATATTTGAAATGCCCAAAATGTGGAACAAAAACCTGGTGTAAAAAAGTTCTGGCAAAAGAAAATAGAAACATGATGTAAAAAAGTTCCGGTAAAAGAATTCATCCAGAATATCCAGAGCATCATCTGCATCCATATCGGATATGACTCTTGCGGCTTTATCAAGTGACAGTTCATTCAGATATGGTTTGGCATCATCCAGATAGGAGAAAATCTCTGCAAGCCGTGGAATATCGATCATAGTGTACAGGCGCATTCGTTCTGTTTCGCTCAGTTTTGTGATTGCTTCAGCGATATCCTTGTCATGATAGTTAGACAAATGCCTTTGCAGCGTCTGTGCATTCTTTGCATTACGAATGATCTTTACAAGTTCCGTTACATAATATCTTTTAAATACTGTGATTTTCTTCATTGTGACCTCCTTCCTGCCTGTTTTTAGGCATAAAAATACATCGTCTCAGTGTGAAGACCGGATGGTCAGGATCGTCTGATGCGATGTATGAAAAGGCACACAACAATATAAGATGGGGTTATCGGATCTCCATAGACAGCCACATCCATTGATGCTTCGTTATCACAGCACCGCATATTTTACTTCGTCCAATACGATCGCAACTATCCATGAAAATTCACCTCCATTTGAAAATAGAATTTTGAAATTTGATATTTATCAAAACCTCTGAAGCTATAACAAAATAAACTCAGATTGGCAACCTCTAAAAACATATATGGGAAAATTTTAATATTTGTGTTATATTTTTCAGGGAAATATAAAATACAGGAGGAAATCGGAAATGCAGATAGAACATGTTGCTATGTATGTAGAAGATCTGGAAAAGACAAAAGATTTTTTTATAAAATATTTCGATGCAAAAGCCGGTGAGCGTTATTATAATCCACAAACAGAGTTTCAGTCTTATTTCTTAAGCTTTGATGGTGGAGCAAGACTTGAGATCATGCAAAAGCCAAGGGTGTCAAATCTGAGAAAGGAACTGGCAAGGATCGGTCTTATTCATGTGGCTTTTTCGGTTGGAAGCAGAGAGAAAGTCGATGAACTTACCAAGAGACTTCAGGAGGACGGATATAAAGTCATCAGTGGACCGCGGGTGACGGGGGACGGATATTATGAGAGCTGCATTTTTGATGT
The DNA here is from genome assembly GCF_000154245.1 of Clostridium sp. L2-50. Lineage (NCBI taxonomy): Bacteria > Bacillati > Bacillota > Clostridia > Eubacteriales > Clostridiaceae > Clostridium > Clostridium sp. L2-50. Next base: position 113,953 of record NZ_DS480318.1, read on the forward strand.
AGAGGATAACCAGATCGAGATTACGATCTAAGTGACAAGAGAAAGATGAGAGAAATTGAAGCGGAAGGATCGATTGGGAATCCGACTGGTGGCATATCTGGTGGGCTTTGTACCGGGATCGGTAACAAAGGCATTTGGAATATGGCGTGATCATCTGTATTACGGAAGAATATCATAGACAGGTGTTGAAAATAAAAACGGTATTTGGCATAATGTACTGGAGCAGGAAAGAAAGGAGACATAGCTATGGCAGCAGGAAAAAAGCAGAACGATAAGGATGCAATGGCGGTTATAAATGAGCATATAAAAAACGAAAGCTATGCTCCGGTATATCTGTTATATGGGGACGAAACATATCTCGTGAACCAGTACAGAGATAAATTGCTTTCGGCGGTAACAGACCGTGACGACAATATGAACTTTGCAAAGTTTGCAGGCGAGAAGACAGATCCGATGGAGATCATAGGCTTCTGTGAAACAATGCCATTCTTCGCTGATCGGCGTGTGGTGCTGGCAGAAGGGACCGGATTGTTTAAAAAGAGCTGTGAGGAATTTGCGGAGCGGATCAAAGAGCTGCCGGATACTTCGCTGATCCTGTTTGTTGAGTCAGAAGTTGATAAGAGAAATAAATTATATAAAACCGTTGATAAGCTGGGAGAAGCCCTGTGCTTTGAAACTCCAAATGAGAAGACTCTGGCTGTATGGGTTAAAGGAATGTTCAAAGGCGAAGGAAAACAGATAACCGATGATGCAATCCGTTCGCTGATCGAGCATACCGGATCGGATATGAATTCGATCAAGAATGAGATTGATAAACTGATAAGCTATACAGTGGACAGAGAGGCTGTAACGGCATCCGATGTCGAGAATCTCTGCGTGGGGAATTCGGAAGGACATATCTTTGAGATGATTGATGCAATCTCCAGAAAACAGCAGGATCGAGCAATCCATCTGTACCATGAGTTGCTTGAAAACCGGGAACCGGCGATGCGGATTTTGTTTTTGATAGCGAGACAGTACGATCTGTTGTTAAAGACTAAGATGTGTCTTGCAGAGAATAAGAATTATGCAGATACGGCATCTGTACTTGGGGTTCCGTCCTGGTCGGTGAAGAAATATGCGGAACAGTGCCGGAATTATTCGGAACAGGAATTAAAGAAGATCATGGAAGCCTGTCAGGATACTGACTATAAATTAAAGACGAGTCAGGCATCGGATGTAGTGGCAGTGGAAGTGCTGTTAATATCATTGAGTCGGTAGCTGGTATGTGACGCGCAGGAATGCAGTGAGTCAAAACATATCGTAGGTATTGCGATTTGGATGCCGGAATTATTACACAAAAAACAGAACCTCAAAGGTTCTGTTTTTTTTGACGGTTTTGATTATATATGTGCAGCCTTACATATGTAATCAATTATAAAAATATATATGAGTCAGATTAAGCCATCTTGTTGACAGCAGCTGTAAGACGTGATACTTTACGAGAAGCATTGTTCTTGTGGTAAACGCCCTTTGAAGCAGCCTTGTCGATCTCTGAGATAGCAACCAGAAGATTTGCCTGAGCAGCTTCTTTGTCACCAGCAGCGATAGCAGCTTCTACCTTTTTGATAACTGTCTTAACCTTAGACTTGATCATCTTGTTTCTTAAAGTCTTCTTGTCAATTACTTCAATTCTTTTCTTTGCAGATTTGATGTTAGCCAAAATTCTCTACCTCCATTTGAATTATAGATTATAATAAGGTTTTTACATTAAAACCGGACACGGACAATTCAATGTAAACATACTCATCAATATTAGTATAGAGAGATTTATTTGTCAAGGGGCGAAGTGAAAATATTTCCATTTCTGAAAAATAAGATCGGATCTTATTCCTATCAATTTTATTTCTATCTTATTTCATCCTATTTCTGGTACTTGTTGGCTTGTATGGAAAGGGAGGACATGGTATACTGTCTCTATTAATGCGTTATATATTATTACATACCAGGAGGTAAGAAAATGTTTGGATTTGATGAAATTACAAAAGTGGATCCGGAAGTTGCGGCGGCAATGACGGATGAACTGAACAGACAGAATAACAATCTGGAGCTGATCGCATCAGAGAATATCGTATCAAAGGCAGTTATGGCAGCTATGGGAAGCCATCTGACAAACAAATATGCGGAAGGTTATCCCGGAAAAAGATATTATGGTGGATGCCAGTATGTAGACGTAGTGGAAGATCTTGCCAGAGAGCGTGCAAAAAAAATTATTTGGATGTGAATATGTAAATGTTCAGCCACATTCCGGAGCACAGGCGAATATGGCAGTATTTTTCGCTATTTTAAATCCCGGCGATACGTTTATGGGAATGAATCTGGATCACGGCGGACATCTGACACATGGTTCACCTGTAAATATGTCCGGTAAATATTTTCATTGCGTACCTTATGGTGTAAATGATGATGGATTTATAGATTATGACAAGGTTCTTGAGATCGCAAAGGAATGCAAGCCAAAGCTGATCGTAGCAGGTGCATCAGCATATGCAAGAGCAATCGATTTCAAGAGATTCCGTGAGATCGCAGATGAGGTTGGTGCATATCTGATGGTAGATATGGCACATATCGCAGGTCTTGTAGCAGCAGGACTTCATATGAGCCCGATTCCATATGCACATGTTACAACAACTACTACACATAAGACACTTCGCGGACCTAGAGGTGGTATGATCATGTGCAGCAACGAGATCAATGAGAAATTCAACTTCAATAAGGCAGTATTCCCTGGTATCCAGGGTGGACCTCTGATGCATGTCATCGCAGGTAAGGCAGTATGTTTAAAGGAAGCATTACAGCCGGAATATAAGGAGTATCAGGCACAGGTTGTAAAGAATGCAGCAGCACTCGCCTCTGCATTAATGGCAAGAGGCTTCAATATCGTATCAGGCGGAACAGATAACCACCTTATGCTGGTAGATCTTCAGAATCTGGGCCGTACCGGTAAAGAAGTGGAGAAGCTTTTGGATGAGGTTCATATCACTGTAAATAAGAACACAGTACCAAATGATCCAAAATCTCCGTTTGTAACAAGCGGTATCCGTATCGGAACACCTGCAGTTACAACCAGAGGGGCAAATGAAGCCGATATGGAGACAATTGCTGAGGCGATCAAGGCAGCAGTGATTGATGATGATAAGGCAAGAGCAGAAGCCCTTGTTAAGAGTATTGTAGAGAAATATCCACTGTATGCATAAGGTTGTTATATGGAAGATTTATTTGACGAGAAGCTGTTAGAAGCGATCCGGCTTGCAGAAGCATTGCAGGATGGACAGTCAGAAGAAAAAGAGTCAGAAGGAAAAAAGACAGAAGTAAAACAGGATACCGAAAGCAGCGGTCCGGTCAGCCGGCAGGAAGAGCAGGCGGCTGACCTGGCTCCTCAGACGGGTGAAGAAGCTGTTGATCTGTTGATCAAAGAGATCGTACAGGAAGCGCAGGATGAGATTGCAGCGGAAGGAATCCTAACCGAAGATATAAAAAAGAATTTTTTTCAAAAGAAAGCGGAAAATCAGAACGAAACTTCGGTCAGAGAAAAAACTCAGAATCAAAAAAGAGATATTGAGAAAAGTACAGATGAGGATCTGTATGTACGTGCGCGGGAACATAAGCGAATGGGGCCGAAAAAGCTGCGTGATCCGTGGAGCCTGAAGAAGAAAATAATTGTTGGCACATTTGTGGCGATCCTTGTTCTGGTCGGAATACCGACAGCTATTCTGGCTTGGATGATAAATCAGGGAAAGAAACAGCTGGCAGCAAATGCAGCATCGGAGATCATTAGTTTTCATGAGGATGGTTCGCATTCTACTGCGGTAACCTATAATGGAAAAAATTATGTATATAATAAAGACATTATATCGATCCTTGTATTTGGCGTAGATAACAGTGAGTATCAGGCACCAAAAGAGGATTCTTCCGGTGACCTGAATCTGTATGGGGAAGAGACAACGGAAGAAACCGATACCAGAGACAGGGATGATGAATTGACATATTCCGATGCAAATGGATCGGAATATGTACGATATGGTGGAAGGGTTGATATGTGTTTCCTGTTTGTATTTAATAAAAAGACAGGAAAACTGGATGTGATCGATATTAACCGGGACAGCATGACGGATGTCGATATCTGTACAACGAAGGGCGAGGTCGCGCTGACTGATACGATGCAGGTGGGGCTTGCCTATGGATATGCAGATGACGGGACGATAAGCTGTCAGAATTTCACAAAGACGATTTCAGAGATGCTCTACGATCTTCCGATCCATGGTTATATCGCACTTGATATGGAAGGGATTGCGGATATCAATGACGCGGTAAAAGGTGTTACCTTATATGCCAAAGATACGGTGAGTGAAAATGTATTTGCCAAGGATACAGTGACGCTTGAAGATGAGGATGCATATAAGTATGTAGAGAAGATGGCGACCAGAGTGGAGACTCTTGGGGAACATGCAAACCGGATGGCAAGACAGGAACAGTATCTTACTTTATGGATTGAGCGTTTCCTGCAGCTTTATGGAGATAGCAGGAAAGAAGCAAAGCTTGTATATGAAGCGGCAAAACCATATATGCAGACAAATCTGGATCGAAATGATATCCTGTATTTATATTACCGGATGCATGGTATTGATCTGAATGTGGCGGAGTCGGATGTGATAGATCTTCCGGGTAGATACGAGAGAAATACATATTTTGATGAATATAAATTGGATCAGGAAGCGTTGGTTGATTTATTGATCCGGGTATTTTATACAGAAAAAGAATAATTTGTAAAAATGTTCCAAATGCGGATTGAAGCAAGATCAGAAAAATGGTAAAATTGACCTAGATTTTGCGGGTTTTCCGTATTTGGAATTTTTATTTTACAGGGCGGTCTGCTCCGCAGACAAACGAAGACATGGAGGGTTGCATAATATGAAAAAATGTGTAAAATTCGTAACGGCGTGGCTGCTAACCATTGTAATGGTAGCAGTGACAGTATTCCAGTGGGGAGGACTGGCGGCAGGTGCCGGAGGAACCGTACAGGCGGCAGACCTGATCGATCTGAGTGATGAAGACACGAATAACGTAAAAATTAATCTGACAAATAGCACAGGGAACTTCCGGTATACAGGTTCTCCGATTGAACCGGAATTTTCTGTTACCGTGAATGGACAGACGATCAGCCCGAATTGTTATACGGTTGAATATAAGGATAATGTAGAGCTTCGAAAGGGAACAGAATCAGCTGAGATCTGGATCTATGGTATTGAGAGTCGGGGATATACAGGTTCTCAGTATGCATATTTTCATATTATAGAGGGCAATATTTCAAAAGCTGACATTGCTTTTAAAGGTGATGCATATTATAACAGTACAGGATCGATCCTGTATGTGCCATATGTAAAACCGGGAGTAATGAATCCACTTATTGATAAAGTATCCTATGGAGGAAAAAAGTTAACTGAAAATAAGGATTATACATTGACAAAGGGAAACGCATTAAAAGGAGTTGGAGGAAGTGGCAATCTTGTTATTACAGGAAAATCAGGCTCTAACTGGTCATCGGCTTCTTCTTACAGTAAGAAAATACCTTGGCAGGTAGTAAAGACAGATATTGCGTCCGAGAATATCACCATGGAATATACAAATTGTACCTATGATGGAACAGCAAAGGCACCAAAGATTACAATAGAGGATTCCAGATTCAGAACATATTATCCAACAGCAACAGTTGATGGAACATTGGAAGAGGGTACAGATTATACAGTTACATATGGCGATGCAGCTCATGATAATATACAGCCGGGAACCGTGAAAGTAGTGATCACAGGAAAAGGTAATTATTCTGGTTCGGTTGAGAAAGAATTTACGATCAGTGATGCCGGAAAGAATCAGGATATTTCCCAGGCGGATATCAAAGTATCGGATGCAACTTATACCGGTGCAGCGGTGACTCCGGATGTAAAAGTTGTCTATGCCGGTACGACATTGAAAAAGGATAAGGATTATACGGTTCAATATCGAAATAACATAAATGTTGGTACAATGACTGCAACTGCAGTTATCAGTGGAATGGGTGATTATACAGGCTCGGTAGAAAAGAACTTTACGATCAATAAAAAGGATTTGAGTGATCCGACCATTAAGGTTACAGCAAGTGATGTGACATATGCATATGGTTCTAATGTTTCATCACCTGTAATTACTGTTACAGATACAGCATCGGGAAAAGAATTAACTGGTGGAACATATGGTACAGATTATACGATCAGTTATCCTACACGTCCTACAGAAGTTGGAGACAATTATTCATTTACGATCACAGCAAAGGCAGATTCTAATTATACAGGAACTGCAACAGGTACATATCGGGTGCTGCCACTTGATGTGTCACAGTCCGTACAGGTGACACTGGCACAAACGGAATATGAGTATAATGGTGAGGCGTTTAAGCCTGCTGTAACAGCTGTAGTTGTAAATGGAATAACCTTGGAAACCGGAAAAGATTATGCAGTAGATTATAAGGATAATATAGATGCTGGTGATAAGGCTAAAGTTATTGTTACATTTAAAGGAAATTATACAGGAAGTGTGACATCATACTTTACGATCACATCACCACTTCCAAATGTTAAAGATGCGTCTCTTGCAATAGAGGATCAGACATATACAGGAAAACAGATCACTCCGGATGTAAGTACGATAACGATAGCAGGTCAGACCTTTACAAAGGATAAGGATTATACCGTTACTTACGGGGAGAACAAGAATGTTGGTTATGGTCAGATCACATTGACAGGAAATAAACAGACCTGTGCAGGAACCCGTTTGATTGAGTTCAAGATCAATGCAGCGAATATTAATCGGGTTTGTACCGTGAAAGGTCTGGTATCCGGTCAGAAATTCGCATATACCGGTTCGGCGATCATACCAAAGATATCTGTAATTTACGGAAACATTACTCTGGTTGAGAATGAAGATTATACGATCCAGTATAGTTCATCGAATCCGGTAAAAGCGGGATCGTACGTTGTGGTGATCACTGGTAAAGGTAATTATACAGATCATATAGACCTGTTGTATATGATCACTTCCGTTTCTATTGATAGTGCAACCGTTAAATATGCAGAATATGATAATATCTATAATGAATCTGCAAAAAAGCCTAAGGTTACAAGCATTGTAACGGAAGATGGAACAACAATAACTGATCTGAATGCTTTTGATGTTACATATACAAATAATGTAGATGCAGGAACAGCTACGATTACAGTAAAACCAAAGAGTACAAATAGTAATTATACAGGAACTGCAAGTACAACCTTTACGATCAAGAAAGCAACCCTTTCAAATGACACCTGTACGATCAATACTGTTTCGGATCAGACATTTACCGAAAACGAGATCAAGCCGGAACCGACACTGACAATTGCCGGAAGAACCCTTGTAAAAGGAACTGACTATACGGCAGATTATACAGATAACATAAATGTCGGAACAGCGACGATCCGGTTTACAGGAACAGGCAACTATACAGGTAATGCAGTAAAGACATTTAATATCGTAAGTAAGAGTATTGCAGGAGCCAAGGTAACAGTTCCGTCACAGACATATACCGGTTCAGCACTTGCACCGTCAGCTGATCGGATATCTGTTGTATTAGATGGCAAGACGCTGGATTCAAAGTATTATACAGTTAAGTATACAAATAATACGAAGGCGGGAACAGCTACAGCAACTGTAACAGGTAAAAACGGATATAGCGATTCGGCATCAGGAGATTTCACGATCGAGAAAGCAACGATTGATAGTTGTACCGCTGAATATTCCGGAAAAATGATGTGGAATAACGGACAGGCAATTACGCCGGAGATCACTTTGAAACTCGGCAATTACACCCTTGTAAAAGGAACCGATTACACAGTTATTTATAAAAACAATCAGAATGAAACCGCAAATGCTGAGATTAATGTAACAGGTACAGGCAATTTCACAGGAACTAAGACCTATTACTTCGAGATCACAAGAAACAGAACAGATATTAATGACAGTTCCATTAAGGTTAATGCATCAGATCTGGAATATGATGGTGGAAAGGAAGTAACACCGGTTATAACAGTGACACAGAACGGAAAGCTTCTGGCAGAAGGAGAATCTTATGATGTAGCTGTGACAAATAAGACCAATGGATATGAAGTCGGTTCAGTAATTACTGTGAAGCTCACCGGTAAAGATGCATTTGCAGGAACAAGAGAAGCGACATTCAAGATCACGGCAATTGACCTTACAGGAGCAGTAGCAGAACTGGAGAAGGATACATTTGAGTATACAGGGGATGCGATCATTCCGGTTGTGAAGATGATCACGACAAAGTCAGGGAAGAAGATTACAGATCTGTCTGAACTGAGGGTACAGCCTTCTAATAATACGGCGGCAGGTACAGCAACGGCAACGATCACAGGTAAGACGAATCATTATACCGGAAGCATATCAAAGTCTTTTGAGATCCGGAGAAAGTCAATTACGGCAGCAGATATTATTTGTAAAGTAGCAGATGCAACCTATACAGGATCTCAGATACGGCCGAAGACATCAGATGAAATTAAGGTAACCAGAAATGGTAAGGAACTTAGTTTATGGACTGATTATAAGATCACATCCTATGGAGAAAATATCAATGTAGGTAAAGGTAAAGGTAAAGGATTTGTAGTTATTGAAGGTGTAAATAATTACACCGGTCAGAAGACTGTATACTTTACGATCAATCCGCAGAGTATAACCGGAGCAACAGTAAATGTTAATCGTTCTTATACCTATAATGGAAAGGCATGGGAGCCGCAGGCATCTGATCTTACAGTCAGCGTAAATAGCAGACAGTTAAGTTCAGGTGACTACACGATCACACGCTATGATGATAATACAAATGCAGGTACAGCCACAGTTACAGTTGCAGGTGTTGATAACTACACCGGGACAATGACAGGCAATTTCACGATTGCGGCTAAGAACTTACAGGATAGCAGCATTGATGTGAGATGTGCCTCAAAGGTATCCTATGAGGATGGTAAGGAATGTAAGCCTCCAGTCAGAGTTTATGATGGAAGTAAAGAACTGACTGGAAATGATTATACTGTTACCTACGAGAACAATACAGCTGTAACAACGGAATATTCAAAGGCAAAAGCTATTGTCAAAGGTATGGGTAACTATACAGGTCAGTTTACCAAAGAGTTTGAGATCAGTAAGGACATTATTAATATTACCGGTGCCACAGTAACGGTAAATAAGACATTTGTATATAACGGAAGTGTACAGACACCGGAAAAAACGGATATCACTGTAAAATTAGCAGATGGAACGGTACTTGATAATACATCATATACAATTGTAGCAGTAAAGGATAATATAGGTGCAGGTACGGCTACGATAACTGTAGAAGGCTGTGGAGATTACTCAGGTACGGCATCAGGAACCTACATGATCGCACCAAAGAATATCACAGAATGTCAGGTCCATTATTCTTCAAGTGTTGATTATACCGGTGCAGAATGTAGACCGGGAGTAACTGTAATGGATGGAGAAGCTGTAGAACTTGCAAAGGATAAGGACTATACAGTTTCTTACAGCAATAATACAAATCCCGGAACAGCTACGATCACTATAAAAGGTCAGGGCAATTATACCGGAATCTATACCGGAAGCTTTACGATTGTAAAGAAGAATGATCCAACACCGGAGAAGATCAATCTGTCATCCGCTGTGATAACAGTTGCAGATCAGACCTATACCGGACAGGCATTGATACCAAGTATAACAGTAGTGTTAAATGGAGCGGTTCTTCCGGCATCAGCTTACACCGTAGCATATAGCAATAATATAAATGTTGGAACGGCAACTGTTACGGTTACAGGTCAGGGTAATTATGTTGGAAGCGCTTCGGCGACATTTGCGATCAAGGCAGCAGCAAAGCCTGTTACACCTACGGTAACAAAGCCGGGTAAGGTAAAAGGAATCAGTGTAAAGAGTGTAAAGACAACATCTGCAACCCTGAAATGGAAGAAGGTATCAGGCGCATCCGGTTATATGATTTACAGGAAGAATCCATCAACCGGAAAGTCGAAGCTTGTGAAGACTGTAAGTTCAAAAACAGTTTCTTATAAAGCAACAAAGCTGAAATCAGCAACCAAGTATACATACACGATCTATGCTTACAAATTGTCAGGCAAGACCAAGATCAAAGGTTCCGGCACAGCATACACATTTGTTACAAAGCCGGGTGCTGTTAAGAAGACAAAGGCAGTATCCAAGAAAGCAAAGACATGCGTAGTAAGCTGGAAAAAAACAAAGGGAGCCGATGGTTATGAAGTCTATATGGCTACGTCCAAGAAGGGCAAATATAAGAAGATCGGTCAGACAAAGAAATTAACACTTACCAAGAAGAAATTAAAGAAAGGTAAGACCTGTTATTTCAAAGTCAGAGCGTATAAGACATATAAGGGCAAGAAAACCTATGGTGCTTATACAAAGGTTATAAAAGCAAAAATCAAATAGATGAAAACTTTATAAAAAACTCCATCCATAGCGGATCATATTCAGAGAGAATAAGGGCTGCTGTGGATGGAGTTTTATTTATATATGATTATTCTATAGTTTATAATGCTTGCCGTTAGGCATACGGATGTTATTTACATAAGATGTTTATCATATAGGGAATTGCCAGATAATTGTCTGCCTGATCCTGTAAAAAGGAGGTGATATTCTTATAAGGAAAGATTTTTGTCTCACAATCATCAGGAGAGTTCTGTGTATTAGAGCAGACCGCCTGATTACCAGAGCCGAATGCGGCCTGATCTTCAGACACGATTGCCTCCGCGGTTCCGACATATGCCGATAAACTTGTTTTTATCATTCCGGCATCTTCGGGTATACATTCTTTGATATGTATATCTTCCGCCCGGTATGATACATGATCCGGGACAAATGGATGAAACTGTCTGTTCAGAACAGGATTGATCCGGTCATACTCGCCATAGAACCATTTGTCAGAGAAGAAGTCCGCAAGCGGGATTCGTGCCTCCTGCCCTTTGAGAAGCCTTACAAATAAGGGATGCCTGGTATCGACAGAGGGAGCACCGGATTCATCTTCAAAGACAAAAAAATGCTGCCAGAAATCCGTCACATAACTGGCATCCAGTTGTAAATGAGCAAGAATCCCCAGATCGATAGGAGAAAGCTCCTGATTCCCATACAGAGCATAAACCGCTGTCATGTCCGGATATTTCGTGATCTGATATTTCTGGTATAATGGACGAAAATGCGTTCGCTCTTTATCCGATGTGACATCGGGAAGGATGCATCCAAGCATGAATTCTTCTGTAAATGTCTTAGATATATTTATTTGTTTTTTTAAATTATTTAAAATCATTTCGCCTTCTACAAGGTGCATCAAAAATCCTGGCATTGTCTTGACCTTCTTTCTCAGATAATAATAGATAGTTTATAGTAGAGTGTCAAGCACGGAGAAATAAGCTGCACCATTCATTTCCGGTGTTGACGAAATATGGAAAAGGCTTTAAAGTAAACGACAGAAGTACATTTGTTTGAAAAGAGGTGCGGTATATGGGTACAAAGCTTTGCCCGATTTGTGACAGTTCGGTAAATAGTATTAATTTTTGCAAGACATGTAAGCGGTTTGTTACTCCAATCGAGAATAATCATACATTTTATCTGAATGAAAGACGAAGTGATGTAGATTATCAGCGAGATTATAATTTTGACGGAGATGTCTATGATTATAGTGCGGATAAGATGGAGGTAGAAGATATTGTATCTGACTGCCATGATGAATTTGAATTCGACAGGGATGAGCGAAAGGATTTTCATGACGGATTCGGATCTGATCATAATGAAGATTACAACCGGAAGGAGAAACAGAAAGCATATTCTGACATACAGAACGGACAGACTAAATCGACAGAGGGAGAATGGAAATCCTGGCAGAATCGTGCACCGGGAACTTCATATAATACAGGAAATAAGAAAAAGAAAGCATCTGCGCTTGCTATTATCGGTGTCATTATTGGTTTATGCTGCGAATTTTTACCGGTCATATTTGATCATATAAAGGATGATTCGTATGAGGCAGATACAGAAGAAGAGTATATAGAAGATGATACTTATATGGATCAGGATACGGAATGGGACAACGAAGACATAGATGATGCTTCACTTGTTGCTCCGGACGGCTATATGTATTATACTTCTCCCGGAGAAAAACAGGGAACAGAAGGTAATTATTACACGGCACTTTCAGCAGAAGAAGTGTCAGAGGATGGCGGGGAATGTACTCTGGTTGGTCATTATGATGGCACAGCCATGGCGGATTTTGAATCTGATATGCTTGCAGGCGCGCAGAATATGGGAATCGATCTGCAGGCGGATGAGTATGGCAGATATCTTGGACTCTATAAGTATGACGATGGAAATACCTGCTATGAGAAAAAAGATTCATTTTATGCAGATATGGGATTCCTTCGTGTTGCGGTCTATGGAGATTATAACTCTGACAGAATTCATTCATTGATGATTGCACAGAAGATTCAGGATGACAATGATTATTACCGTATGGATGATATATATACGATAATTGCAAATGCTCTTGATGAACCGGATCTGGAATCCGGAAGTGGTTATGATTCTATTATAGCAGGGCTCCATACTTTGCGTGATGCGACGGATACATCAGATGAAACGGGAAATAATTATACAGAAGTACATATTGGAGAATGGGAGATATCGGTTTCACGTCTGGGAGGCTATCTGTACGTTGATATGTATGTAGAGCAATAAAAAGGTTAAATCTTCATGAACAAAAATGCTATTATATTGCAAGCAAAAAAGAATATGTCTATAATGAATGCGAAATTATCAGAAATACATACAAAAGAAAGATACAGTATAAGAACTGTATAAAAGGAGGTTCCGATTGGACAATAATTTACCGGAAAACAGTAACAATAATAACAACAGCAATAATAACAATAATAATGGAAATAAAGGGAAAAACAACCGCTCGATCATTGTGATCCTGGTTATTTCCATTTTACTGACATTTTTATTCTGGCGCGTATTTGACCGGGTGTCATCCGGCAGAGAAGAGGAAGTCACATATGGTCAGTTTATCGAGATGTTGGATAAGGGCGAGGTTGGTTCTGTAAAGATCTACGGAAGCAAGATCGTATTTGAAAATAATGCTGATGATAAGCTGATCAGTAAGACCAAATATACAGCAACCAGAATATCGGATGACAGTCTGGCAGAGAAGCTTCGTCAGGCAAAGACCAAATATGGAACAGAATATGAAGGTGTAGATGAGAGTGGAAGTGCTATGGTTGGTACGATCATTTCTTATATCGTGATGATCGTTGCATTCTATCTGCTGTTGTCGATGATCATGAAACGAAGCGGCGGCGTAGGCAGAGCCAATGCGAAGATCTACGTTGAGAAGAAGACGGGCGTTACCTTTGCGGATGTAGCCGGTGAGGAAGAAGCAAAAGAGTCTCTGACAGAGATGGTTGATTTCCTTCACAATCCAAAGAAATATCTGGATATCGGTGCGAAGCTGCCGAAGGGTGCGCTGCTTGTCGGCCCTCCGGGAACCGGTAAGACCCTGCTTGCAAAAGCTGTGGCAGGTGAAGCAAATGTACCATTCTTCTCTATGTCCGGTTCCAGCTTTGTAGAGATGTATGTCGGTGTGGGTGCTTCCCGTGTCAGAGATCTGTTCAAACAGGCGACACAGATGGCACCATGTATTATATTTATCGATGAGATCGATGCGATCGGAAGAAGCAGAGATTCCAGACATGGCGGAGATTCCGAACGGGAGCAGACCTTGAATCAGCTTCTTGCGGAGATGGATGGCTTTGATACATCAAAGGGTATTGTAATTCTTGCAGCAACGAATCGCCCGGAGGTACTTGATAAGGCACTTCTTCGTCCGGGTCGATTTGACCGCAGAGTTATCGTAGAGAAGCCGGATCTGAAGGGAAGAATCGATACACTGAAGGTTCATTCCAAGAATGTCAAGATGGATGAAACCGTTGATCTTCATGAACTGGCACTTGCAACTTCAGGTGCAGTTGGTGCGGATCTTGCAAATATCATAAATGAGGGAGCACTGGCAGCCGTTCGTGATGGCAGAAGCCTGGTTTCTCAACAGGATCTGATCGGCGCGGTAGAGGTTGTATTTGCCGGCAAAGAGAAAAAGGATCGTCTGCTCAGTAAAGAAGAAAAACAGATCGTTGCTTATCATGAAGTCGGACATGCATTACTTGCTGCAATTCAGAAACACACTGAGCCAATCCAGAGGATTACAATCGTTCCAAGAACAATGGGATCTCTGGGTTATGTATGGCAGGTTCCGGAAGAAGAAAAATATCTGGGATCCAAGAAAGAGCTGGAAGCAGAGCTTATAACCCTGCTTGGCGGACGTGCAGCGGAAGAATTGAAATTCGACTCGGTGACAACAGGAGCATCAAATGATATCGAGAAGGCGACCAAGACAGCCAGAGCCATGATAACCATGTATGGTATGTCAGACAAATTCGGTATGGTGCAGCTTGAATCGATAGAAGGGCAGTATCTGGACAGAAATCTTGCCCTTCAGTGTTCGGATGAGACCGCTACCAAGATCGATAAAGAGATCCGTGATATGCTGCGAGATTCCTATAATAAAGCAAAAAGACTTTTGTCTGCTCATATGGCAGCCCTGGATTCCATCGCCAGCTTCCTTATAGAACATGAAACGATCACCGGCAAAGAATTCATGTCGATTCTTGCTCAGGTGGAACCACAGAGATAGGTGCAATACCGCACATGGACGGTTATATCACACAACTATTATTCCGCAAGACGCTTGCGCTCTATTTCCACGCAACGGTGCTAAGTTCTCCGCCTGTGGCGGTTCACTAAGAACCGGCGTGGAAAAAGGCTTGCTACATAACAGTGTGTAATATAACCATCCATGTGCGGTATTTTTGATATTCCCTAAAAAACATATACCACCGCATAGTTGCAATATGTTGTGGTAGTTTTAAAAATGCCGTTTTTGGCGTGGCATGTAATACACTGTTATGAAGCAAGCCTTTCCGAGCGTCGGTACTTAAGTTGCGTATTTTGCAACTTTATGTACCGTTACGTCGAGGAATAGAGCGCAAGCGTCTTGCGGAATAATAGTTGTATTACATGCCACGCCAAAAACGGCATTACTAAAATTAAAATTGAAGTTGGTCGAGGTTTTTGCCGTAGGCAGGGAGGAAGTCGGACAGGAAATGGGTAACTTCCGGAAGGTCGGCAGCAAGCTTGTCGACAGCAGCCTTTGTGGATTCGTAGGCACTGGAAAATTCCGGATTGCCGACAGAAGTTTCTTCCATACATTTGATAAGAGCGGACAGCTTATCCGCAGCCTTTACAAGCTTCCAGATATATTCATCCCCGGACTGACGAAAGAAGAGCGGTTCATACTGTGGCTTCATCTCATCCGGCAGTTTGTTTAACAGCTTATAGCAGGCTGTTTTCTCGATCATTTTAAATGATTCCTTGATGTCATCATTATAATACTTGACCGGAGTCGGCATATCACCGGTTATGATCTCTGAAGCGTCATGGTATAGCCCGATCAGAGCAGCCCGTTCCGCATTCAGATCCTTTTCGTAGTAAGTATTGCCGATCACGGCAAGGGCATGAGCGATAATACTGACTTCCAGACTGTGTTCACACAGATTTTCTTCCCTTGTATTCCGCATCAACGCCCAGCGGTCGATGTATTTCATTCTCGAAATCATAGCAAAAAAATTATATTCCATCTTTCAATCTCCTTGTTGTATGTATGCAGATATTTGCAAAGATATATACCCGCTACACCTTGTTTGAACTAAAAACCGCCCACAGTCTGGAATATTGCATACTGTTATGCA
This sequence comes from Clostridium sp. L2-50, assembly GCF_000154245.1. NCBI lineage: Bacteria > Bacillati > Bacillota > Clostridia > Eubacteriales > Clostridiaceae > Clostridium > Clostridium sp. L2-50. Next base: position 129,945 of record NZ_DS480318.1, read on the forward strand.
GCAAGCCTTTCCGAGCGTCGGTACTTAAGCTGCGTCTTTTGCAGCTTTATGTACCGCTACGTTGAGGAACAGAGCGAAAGCGTCTTGCGGAATAATAGCTATGCAATATGACAGACCTAGACCTCTGGTGGCTTTTTCGTTCTAATACAACTGGGTAAATATCTGCATACAGATTATCTTATTCCTTGTGGAAAAATTCGTACACCATTTCGGCGGCGTTCCGGTTCATGGATGACACCTGCATCAGTTCATCGACGGATGCCTCCCGGATCTTTGCGATATCCTTGAAATAGCCCATCAGATCCTTTCGTCTGGCAGGGCCGATGCCCGGTATATCCTCAAGGATCGAATGTACCTGAGATTTGCTTCTGAGGCTTCTGTGATATTCGATGGCAAAACGGTGGGCTTCATCCTGCAAACGGGTGACCATGTCAAATGCCTGAGTATTTTTCGGAAATTCCACTTCTTTATTGTTAAAATACAGACCTCTGGTTCTGTGGTAGTCATCCTTTACCATGCCGCAGACCGGAATGTTCAGATGCAGCTCGTTAAGAACCTCCAGAGCAATGTTGACCTGTCCCTTACCACCATCCATCATAAGGATGTCAGGATAGACCTTAAAACGTTCATCGGTAAATCGTCTTGTCAGAACTTCACGCATACTGGCGTAGTCATCCGGTCCGTCGATCGTTCTTAATTTGAATTTGCGGTATTCATTTGGCCTGGCTTTTCCATTTTCAAAGACCACCATTGAAGCAACCGAATGGTAGCCGCTGATGTGCGAGATATCGAAGGCTTCCAGCCGTTTGGCCGACGGAACTCCGATCAGCTCCGCCAGTTCCTTTGCTGCGCCTTCTGTTCGTGCCTGCTCCCGTTTCAGCTTTTCTGTATCCTGTGTCAGAACAAGAAAGGCATTGTCGCGCGCAAGCTTTAACAGCTTGGCTTTGTCACCTTTTTGAGGGGTGAGGATGTGCACAAGATTCCCCCGCCGCTCGCTTAAGTATTGTTCGATCAGCTCCTGCTCATTTACTTCATGCTCCAGAATGATCTCCTTAGGGAGAAATGGAGTAGAAGCGTAATACTGCTTTAAAAATGCAGCCATAATATCTCCATAAGATTCCGACTGCACACCGGTCATATGGAAATGCTCTCTGCCGATCATCTTGCCGTTACGGATGAAGAAGACAGAGATAACGCCCTCGTTCATGTTGTTGGCAGCCATTGCGATCACGTCACGGTCATCGGTTGTTGTGTTGTCAACACGCTGTTTTGATGCGATATGTTTAATGCTTTCGATCAGATCACGAACCTCTGCCGCCTGTTCAAATTCCATGTCGGCTGCAAGCTGTTTCATCTTTTCTTCCAGCTCCTTTACCGTCTGCCGGTGATGTCCGGTCAGAAAATGAATTGCCTGTTCCACCTGCCTGCCGTAGTCCTCTTTTGAGATGTAACCCTGACAGGGAGCCTTGCATTGCCCAATGTGGTAATACAGACATGGACGATCCAACCCTGTTTCCTGCGGTAGCTTTTTGTTGCAGCTACGCAGATGATACAGCTTCTTTAACAGATCAATGGTATCCTTGACGGCACCTGCATTAGTATAAGGACCAAAATATCTGGCATGATCCCGGTGCATCTGATGCGAGAACAGAATACGAGGAAAATCCTCGTTGACTGTGATCTTGATGTATGGGTAGCTTTTGTCATCCGTAAGCATGGTATTATAGTGCGGACGGTGTTCCTTGATCAGGTTGCATTCCAGCACCAGCGCTTCAATTTCGGATTCGCAGATGATATATTCAAACCACGCGATGTGGCTGACCATTTTTTCGATTTTAGGTGAGCGTTTATATCCTGCCTGAAAATACTGGTGTACCCGGTTATACAGATCAATGGCTTTGCCGACATAGATGATTTCATCGGTCTTATTATGCATCAGATAGACACCCGGTGTATGAGGCAGTTTTTTTAATTCTTCTTCAAAATTAAACATACTTTGAATTAATTTCCTTTCCGCTGTTTATTCTAAAAATAACAGGTTCACACATAAAAATCAGTATAACACAAGATACAGAAAACAGGTGGCTTTTTTCCTGAAAAAATGAATTGATGAATTGACGATAAATAGGTTGTAGAATATAATGAAACAAGAACTGAAACTAGGGAAAACAGGAGGAGAAGATGGTTTACAGTATAACAGTATCCAAACTCATAGAGAAAATGAATCTGAAGAATTATACACCGGAGATCGATACCGATAAGGTGCTGATCCAGGATCCGGGTATGAACCGCCCGGCGGTACAGTTTGGAGGATTCTTTGAACATTTCGATGCAGGACGTATCCAGATATGCGGAAATGTAGAACATGCCTATATCGCAGCAATGCATACAGAGGAAGAAAATATCAAGATCATAAATGAATTTTTTTCGTATAAACCGCCATGTCTGATATTCTGCCGGGATCTCGAACCGTATGAATTTATTATAGAAGCAGGAAAGAAGCATGGAGTGCCTGTCCTTACATCCAGTGCAGTTACATCTGCATTTGTACATGAGGTAGACCGTTGGCTCCATGTAGAATTGGCACCAAGAATATCCGTACATGCCGTACTGGTCGATGTATACGGCGAAGGTGTTCTGATCATGGGCGAGAGTGGCATCGGTAAATCAGAGGCTGCTCTGGAACTGATCAAGAGAGGGCACCGTCTGGTTGCGGATGATGTGGTAGAGATCAAGAAGGTCAGTGATGCTACTCTGGTTGGACGTGCACCGGATATCACCAGACACTTTATCGAGCTTCGTGGTATCGGAATCATTGACGTAAAATCCCTGTTTGGTGTAGAATGTGTAAAGCTGGATCAGAATATCGATCTGGTTATCAATCTGGAAGAGTGGAGCAAGGATACGGAGTATGACCGTTTGGGTCTGGAAGACCAGTATACGGAATTCCTTGGAAATAAAGTCGTAAGTCATAACATCCCGATCCGTCCGGGTAGAAATATCGCGATTATTGTTGAATCTGCCGCGGTTAACCACAGACAGAAGAAGATGGGATATAATGCAGCACAGGAATTATATAACAGAGTGACGCAGAATATCATGAAGGGCAATGCAAATAAGGAGGAGCAGTAGAAAATGGCAAACTATGTATTTGGAGTAGACATCGGAGGAACAACTGTAAAGATCGGTCTGTTTACAATACAGGGCGAGATGGTTGAGAAATGGGAGATCACAACAAGAACAGATGAAGGTGGAAAGTATATTTTAAACGATATCGCAGCATCTGTTGAAGATAAACTGGCAGAGAAGAAGATCGAGAAGTCTGATGTGGCAGGTGTTGGAATGGGTGTTCCGGGTCCTGTAAAGGCAGATGGAACTGTTATCAAATGTGTAAATCTTGGATGGGGAATCTTCAATGTAGAAGAAGAACTCAGTAAATTATTAGACCTTCCTGTGAAAGCCGGAAATGATGCGAACATGGCAGCCCTCGGCGAGATGTGGCAGGGTGGCGGAAAAGGCCACAAGGATATCGTCATGGTAACACTCGGAACCGGTGTCGGCGGTGGTATTATTTTAAATGGAAAGATGCTCGCAGGAACCAACGGTGCAGGCGGGGAGATTGGACATATCTGTGTAAATGATGACGAGACAGAAGTCTGCGGATGCGGCAACAAGGGCTGTCTTGAGCAGTACACATCAGCAACCGGTATCGTTCGTATGGCAAAGATCATTTTAAATACAACAGACAAGCCATCCAAGCTTCGTCAGATTCAGTATATCTCAGCGAAAGAGATATTTGACGCAGCAAAAGAAGGTGATGAAGTTGCGGCAACACTGGTAGAGAACCATGGAAAGGTTCTTGGAAAAGCACTTGCACAGATTGCCTGTGTAGTAGATCCTGAGATCTTCGTGATCGGTGGCGGTGTATCCAGAGCAGGAGATATACTTATCAATACAACCGCTAAATATTTTGCACAGTATGCTTTCCATGCATGCAGACAGACCAAGTTCGCACTTGCTACACTTGGTAATGATGCAGGTATGTATGGTGGCGCATGCAGTATACTGAACCAGTAAAATGTATTAAGTAAACTATGTGTAAATTACATAAATTGGATTGAAACACCCTGAAATTTCTATACATTTTTAATATTGAATTCTAAAAGCCTTTAATGTATGATATTGTGTGGTAGCGTTCGAGATTTTGAGAAATCAACCGGAACAGCATGCAAAATCTTATATTAAGGGCTTTGTTTTGTCTATCAGGTTTGAAAGATTCTTGAGAGTTCGGAATAGAAAACAGGTCAGGAGTTTGTAGTTGTATGGCATCGTTTTATGAGAGAGCAGCAGCGATCACAGGAGAAAACAGAATAAAAACAAAAGAGCCTTTGAACCGATATACAACTTTTCGGATAGGCGGGGAAGCAGATTTTATGGCAGAACCGGAAAAACCGGAACAGATCGCAGAGCTTGTAGATCTGTGTAAAGAAGAAAACGTTCCATTTTTTATTATGGGAAATGGAAGTAACTTACTGGTATCAGATAACGGCTATCGTGGAATGATCATTCATATAGCAGATGGAATGTCTAAAATCATGGTAGATGGAACAAGGATCACTGCACAGGCCGGTGCATCCCTGATCAAAGCAGCAGTAACGGCAAAACAGCATGAACTGACCGGAATGGAATTCGCATCAGGAATACCGGGAAGTGTTGGAGGTGCTGTTTATATGAATGCCGGAGCATATGGAGGAGAGATGAAGCATATTATTTCATCCGTAAAAGTGCTGGATCAAAACGGACAGATTTATGATATTTCAGGTTCGGATATGGAATTTGGTTATCGCCACAGTAAGGCTGAGAAGGATGGTCTGGTCGTATTGGAAGCTGAATTTGAGCTTCAGACAGGAGATGCAGCTCAGATAGATGCAGAGATGAAGCGACTGGCAGAATCCAGAATTTCAAAGCAGCCACTTGAATATCCGTCGGCAGGTTCGACCTTTAAGAGACCGGAGGGATATTTTGCAGGGAAACTGATCATGGATGCAGGACTTCGCGGTTATACTGTAGGAGGAGCCCAGGTATCAGAGAAACATTGTGGTTTTGTGGTGAACAAAGGCGGCGCAACAGCGGCTGATGTCATGCAGTTGGTAAACGATGTAAAGAAAATGGTAAAAGACAGCTCCGGTGTGGATCTGGAGCTTGAGATAAAGACACTGGGGGCATTCTAGGATGAGATTTGTAATTGTAACAGGAATGAGCGGTGCAGGAAAAACAACAGCGATGAAAACGCTGGAAGATGCAGGATATTTCTGCGTAGATAATCTTCCAATCCAGCTTATCAAACGTTTTGCGGAAATTGCATACGATGAACAGATTCAGGTAGATAATGTGGCGATCAGTGTGGACATTCGAAGCGGAAGAGCGTTAAGCCAGTTGAATGCCTGTCTGAATGATATGAAAGAAAATGGGTATCAGTATGAGATCCTCTTTATGGAGTGCTCAGATGAGAAACTGGTAAAACGATTTAAAGAAACAAGAAGAAATCATCCGTTATCTGCTAAGAATGGAAGAATTATAGATGGTATAAAAAAAGAAAGAGAATTGATCAGCTTTATCAAGGATGAAGCGGATTATATTATAGATACAACGAATCTTCTGGTAAGGGAATTTAAATCTGAACTGGATAAAATATTTGTCCAGAATATGGAATATGGGAATTTTATCATTACCATCATGTCATTTGGATTCAAATACGGAATCCCGAGAGACTCCGATATTGTGCAGGATGTGAGATTCCTGCCGAATCCTTATTATGATGAAGAGCTACGTCCGCTTACCGGAAATGATAAAGTGATTCAGGATTATGTCATGAACTGTGAGGAAGGACCGGAATTTCTGGACAAATTCATTGATCTGGTGCAATTTCTGATTCCCAATTATATTAAAGAGGGAAAAAATCAGCTTGTTATCTCGATCGGATGCACCGGTGGCAAACATCGTTCCGTAACGATTGCGAATGAAGTATATAATCGCCTGCAGAAATCCACATACACTGTGAGAATATATCACCGTGATATCGGAAAAGATGCAGTTGTAAAGAAATTATAGAAAAGGAGTGAGGCATATGTCCTTTTCCTCGGAAGTAAAAGCAGAGCTTGCCAAGAATATCAGCAACGCAAGACATTGCAGAATAGCGGAACTTTCAGGAATGATGTCCATGGTGGCAGATGTGTGGTACAGAAATGGTTCACTCTTTAAATTATGTATAACAACAGAACGAAGTATTATAGCAAAGACAATGGCATCACTGATAAAGGTGTTGTTTGACATCCGTATGGAATGTTCGGTGAAAAGAACAGGTAGTAACAGCCGAATCTATCGAATGGTACTGGATCGGCCGGACGAGATCGAACGGATGCTGCAGACTTTGAAGCTTTCCCCGGATTTTAGGATTTCACAGAAGGGTGTGACAAAAGTAAGCTGTCAGGATATGACAGTGAATCGAATGGTAGTACAGCAACAGTGCTGTAAGCGGGCATTTATCAAAGGTGTATTTATGACATCGGGGTCCGTCAGTGATCCTAAAAAAGGATATCATCTGGAGATTGTCTGTGATAATGAAGACCGGGCGGGAATGATTGAGAAGATTATGGCGGAGCTTGATATCGAGAGTCGTATTATTGCCAGAAAAAAATACAGTGTCTGTTATATAAAAGATGGAACCATGATCGTTGATGTGTTAAATATCATGGGCGCTCACATTTCTCTGATGAATATGGAGAATGTGAGAATATTGAAGGATATCAGTAATAATGTTAATCGCAGGGTAAACTGTGAAGCCGCGAATCTGAACAAAACAGTCAGTGCTGCGGTCCGTCAGATTCAGGATATAAATTATGTGATAGAGACAAGAGGTATCACATATCTCCCGGATAATCTGAGAGAACTGGCGGAACTTCGTCTGGAAGAACCGGATGCATCCCTGAAAGAATTAGGTGAGATGATGAATCCCCCCATTGGAAAATCGGGAGTCAATCATAGATTAAGAAAAATAAGTGAAATAGCAGATGACCTAAGACAAAAGTCGTATGTGTAGGAGGAAAAAATGTTAGAAAAAACAGTTAAGGTAGCTATGACCGAAGGAACCGAAGAAAGACCGGTAGCAGTTCTTGTACAGATTGCAAGCCAGTATGAGAGTCAGATCCATCTGGTATCGGATGACAAGAAGATCAATGCAAAGAGCATTATGGGAATGATGAGCATGGGATTTACAGAAGGGCAGGAGATCACAATTATCGCAGATGGCAAAGATGCGGAAGCTGCAGTAAATGAGATCGCGGATTACCTGACAGCAAATGCATAAATTCTTCCGGCAATTAATTGGTGTTTTTATTGCACGCTTTGTTTGAATGTGATAAAATCAATTTATTAATGGACATGTGTCATCGGAGGAAGTAGATATGGGATTTTTTGATGGGATTTTTAAGAAAATACCTTTCGTATCCAGATTTTCTAAAAAGAAAGCACCGGTCAATAACGTAGAGTTACAGTATAATAAGGCGATGAACCTTATGGATAACGGAGATTCGGAAGAATCGGTTAAAATACTGGAGCAGGTTTCAGACATTGGTATAATGGATACCCAGTATAAATCATATGGGGATGACGCCCTGCTTGCACTGGCAGAATTTTATGAAAAGGGTGTTTATCGTAATGCAAAGACAAATGTAGATATGAATAAATCTACAAAATACTACGAGAAGTATGTAAATCAGAACCGTGACGGAGATGTTATTTACAAACTTGCCAAGATGATGCTGGAGATTCAGAATTTCTCAAAAGCAATCAAGTATTTTGAAATAGCCGCAACCGATTATGGCATCAAGGCAGCATATATGAGCCTTGGTTCTATTTATGAGAGCGGATTGAACCGAATCGATGAATATGGAAATAAGAGTGATTTTGTAGTTCCTGCTGATCTGGAAAAGGCAATGCAGTGGTATAAGAAGCTTGCAGATGCAGGCGATGCAAAGGCAAAGGCTTCATATGAACGTGTACTATATGCGAGCACACATGAGGACAGCCTGGAATTTGAAGAAAAAGATAAGCTGTATACAGAGATTTCCCAGAGAAGAAAAGAAAAGGGAAAAGAACCGAGATACAAGGTGATTGAGGCCTCCAGACTTCAGTATCAGTATTCCTATGTACATAATCAGGTGGAAGGTTATATTCACAAGCTTCCGAAAGACTGGGTGAAGACCATCAATGAGTCAACAGGCGAAGAATATTACGCACCAAGCCTTACATATAAAGATTTTGCAATCTATGTTTATTACGACAGTATACCAAAGGATTCTAAGAAGACGTTGGAAAACTATCTGAGATATTGTAATGATGCATTTGACGAAGATTTACAGTTGAAAGCATATATTACAGAGTATGCAGATGGTATCTGCACGACATACTACCATAAGGATATGGAAAAGGGTATTGTTTCATTTGCGTTCTATCAGGGAAGACGACTGGCATGTATGCGTTTCGTATGTGCAACGATGGAGATCATTGAACAGTACGAGGAGATTATCTTCGAGGTAGCAAACTCATTTGCATTTATTGATCCGACACTGGTCAGTGAAGAAAGTGCAAACCGGAGAGATATGCAGTATTACAATGAAGCAATCTACTGCTATTATCTGGAAGATTATGAAGGCGCAATGAAGGCTGCAAAGCAGGCTTTGAAGTTTGGCAGTATCAAGGCAAGTTATCTGCTTGTAGAACTGTATTATGATGAAGACAGTCCATATCGTGATCTGGAAAAAACGATCAGTTATGCAAAGCAGTTATTTGAAGCAACCAAGGATCCTGAACTTGCATTTCTGATCGGAAATGTCTACGATCAGCAGATGAAGGATTACATGAAAGCATTGAATTGGTACGAGAACGCAGAGAGATTGGGACACAAGAGAGTTGCATTCTATCTGGGACGTATTTATTACTATGGTCTGCTCCGTACCAAGAGAGACGGAAGAAAGGCTCTGGAATATTTTAAAAAGGCAAGAGCGAATGGTATACCGGAAGCAGAGGGCTATATTAAGGATCTGGAGGAACTGAAGGGTGAAGATCTTCAGACGGCCGTTGAGAAATGGGAAAGAGCGGTTCAGGCAGGAAGTGAATCCGCGGCAATTAAGATCGCGATGATGAAACAGCAGCAGATTTTCTATATAGCAACGCCGTACGAGATTGAAAAAGCATATCTGGAAGCACTTGGACTTGGAAGTGCCAGAGCAGGATATGAACTTGGACGTATCTATCAGCTTCAGGAGAAACAGGAAAATTATAAGGGCGAGATTAAGAGCATCAAGTATTTTGAGAAAGCCTTTAATGCGAACTTTGATGACTGGGATAAGGAAAACTTATTCAAGGTTATCAATTACAAGGTTGAAAAAGGTCTCGATAACGAAGAGGCTATCAAGCTCTATATTGAAAATGCAAGTATGGGTTACGTTCCGGCTATTGAGAAGCTGTTTGAACTGGTTCCGTTTACGACACAGCAGATTTGGAGTCTGTATGATGCACTGATCGAGCTTGCAGAGACCGGTGATGAGACTGCTATCGTAGCGATGAACAAACTGGAAATGCATTATGTGGATCTGATCATCCGTGAACCGGGTAAGGGACAGAAGATTGTGGAGAATAAGTTCTTCCGCCTGTGCGTTCCAAAAGAGTGCTCAGCAACGATCAATGATGAAGGCGGTACTATCAAGCTTGCCGATTCTGTTGTTGAATTTGCGGTAGCTGAGATGCCTGTCAATGCGACAGCAGAGCAGGATTATCTTAAGATCTATAAACTGATCGTATCAGAGTATCTGCCGGATGAGAATGCAGAAGTTATTATTGCGAACTCCAGAATGATCGGTTCGGCGATCAGAAGTTCAAAGGATAATATACATACATACAGTATTCTTTTGATCAGTTCAAAGAACCAGTATATCTTCAAGCTTAGTTCGAAGGATAAACGTGAGATGATGCAGTTCAAGGATGTATTGAATTCGATTGCTAAATCTCTGGTTGAGACCGGCGAGATCTATAAGGCAACAGGTGAAAACAGAAAGAATATTGGTCTTGCATTCCTTCTTAAGGCAAATGAGAATGGATTCCTTTCGATAGGAAAAGATGCTTAATAGAATTTAGAACAGTATGTTTTAAAGCAGTATCTTGCCCGAAGAGTAATTCTTCGGGCAAGTGTCTGTTGAAGCAGTATGTAGAAATGGCAAATGCGTTTGTCGTAGAGGTGAGTACAAATGTTTAGAAATATCATGAACGATCTGGCAACATGGTATGAGATTGGAGAAAATAAAGCAGCACTCATTAGAGGAGGAAAGTTTGTAGGAAAGACATGGGCAGCCCTTGATTTCGCTACAGGCTTTTTTGACGAACACATTCTTATCAATCTGGAGCAGTATCCGGATTTTTGCCAGTATATTTCAAAGGAGCGAAAGCCTGAGAAGCTTCATGCGAAATTAACGACCTCACTGGATAAATACGACTTTCAGGGCAAGTTATTGATTTTTGACAATGTACAGCTCAGTACGATGGCGGTACCAAATCTGGTAGAGTATGCGAAGGTAAGTAACAATGTGCGAATCTGTATGCTTGCAACTGTTAATGGACCGTTACCGGGTGAAGCGGAATGTCAGGATGATCTCTTTGTATACGAGTTGATGCCGATGACTTTTGATGAATTCTTAAAAGCCGGAAAGGGGCGTAAACTCTGGAAATATATCGAGAACCAGAGACTGGAAGGATTGCCGGAAGAGGTACGTAAAAGCATAGATACAATGTTGGATGCATTTTTAGTGACCGGGGGAATGCCGGAAGCGGTAAATGCATATTACAAAAATGAAAATTTTGAAGAAGTTGAAGGTATTTTGCAAAAAACACTTGACAAAATGACCGAATATATAGTAAAAGTAACACCGAAGAAACTTTTAACAAAGGTTATGTTGATCTGGAACAGTATTCCTGTTCAGCTTACCAAAGAGAATAAAAAGTTTATGTACGGATATGTAGATCCCAAGGCGAGAGCCAGAGAGTACGAGTCGTCTGTTGACCATCTTGTACGGATCGGAGTTGTCCGTCAGGTATATCGTATAAGACACGGGGTGTTACCACTTGCAGAGCAGGTGGATGAGAAATCCTTTGAGATTTATCATTTGGATCACGGTCTTTTAAGAATTATGGCAGGCATTCATTATAATGATATAGATAAGACCAATATCGTTGATACGATGGATGGTATGATAGCCGAGCAGTATGCACTAGAAGAATTATATGCGAATAAGAATATTGGCAAGCTGTTCTTCTGGATATCATCTGCAACAGCAAAGGTTGATTTTGTGTATGAAGGTGATGGCGAGGTTGTACCGGTTGATGTACAGACAGAGCCACATACCAAGGCACAGAGTTCCAAGGTGTTCAAGCAGAGATATGACAATGCGACGTCTATCAGAATCTCAACAGATGATATGTATATGAATAACGGACTTTTAAATGTTCCGTTATACGGCATCTGGAATTTTTAACAAACGCCGAAATAGCTCAGTTGGTAGAGCAACGCATTCGTAATGCGTGGGTCGAGGGTTCGAGTCCCTTTTTCGGCTTTAAACCTTATACCCCGAAACCTAAGAGAAAGCAAGGGCTTCGGGGTATTTTTTATGCCTTAAAATGGTTTTAGGGGCAGAATTATGAAAATTCTCAGGTAACTGCTTTCTTGGGTGTTGGCAAAAAGGGTAAAATGAAATACAATAAAAATCGAACAATATTTAGAATGAAATCGGAGATGAAAAGTTTCATGAATATGAACTGGTATAAACATTTGAAAACGATCAACCATCATAAGTGGCTGGTTATGAAGAATTGCTTTCGGGTAGGCTTATATAAACAGGGACTGCTGCATGATCTGTCCAAATATTCATGGACGGAGTTCTCGGTAGGTGTGAAGTATTATCAGGGAGATCGCAGCCCAAACGACGCGGAGCGTGAAGAAAAAGGATATACAAGCGCATGGCTGCACCACAAGGGAAGAAACAAGCATCATCTGGAATATTGGGTAGATTACAGTATGGATCGCTCCGGTGCATTGGCAGGCTGTAAAATGCCGGAGAAGTATGTGGTCGAGATGTTCTGCGACCGGATTGCAGCAAGTAAGAATTATAATAAAGAGAAGTATAATGATTCCTATCCACTGGAATATTTCAGAAAAGGAAAAGCAAGAAGAAATCATCTGCTTCATCCGGAGACGGATGCACTGCTTGAAAGTCTGCTTGTAATGTTGGCAGAAAAAGGAGAAGATTATACCTTTGACTATATACGACGTGAAGTGCTGCATAATAAAAGACCGAAGAAAAAGCAGAAATAAGATCGTTATCGGCAGTAACGTCAGACCGGAGAAAGTATATAAACGGAAGAGAGGCTGAAAAGCCGGAGGGATAAATATGGATTTTACACATTTACATGTGCATACGGAATATAGTTTGTTGGATGGATCGGCGAAGATCAAGAGTCTGGTGAAACGCGCGAAGGAACTGGGGTATGATTCGCTTGCGATCACTGATCACGGCGTTATGTATGGTGTTATTGATTTTTATGAGGCAGCAAGGGCAGAGGGGATCAAGCCGATCATAGGCTGCGAGATCTATGTCAGCCCGGGATCACGATTTGACCGTGAGAATACCAGAGGAGAGGAACGATACTATCATCTGGTGCTGCTGGCAGAGAACAATCAGGGATATAAGAACCTGTCAAAGATTGTATCCAGAGGATTTACCGAGGGATTTTATTATAAGCCGAGAGTAGACATGGAAGTGCTGGAACAATATCACGAGGGTATTATTGCGCTTTCAGCCTGTCTGGCAGGCGAGGTTGCGGTCAACTTAAGAAAGAACAACTATGAGGAAGCCAAAGAGGCAGCGCTCCGTCATTTGAAGATATTTGGAGAAAATAATTATTTCCTCGAGATGCAGGATCATGGACTGGCAGAGCAGGCGACGGTAAATGCGGGTGTTATGCGGTTGTCCAAAGAGTTGGGTATTCCTATGGTCGTAACTAATGATTCTCACTATATCCTTGCGGAGGACTGGGAGGCACACGATGTTCTTCTGTGTATCCAGACGAACCGTAAGGTACATGATGAAGATCGTATGCGCTATACAGGCGGACAGTATTACCTGAAATCCAAAGAAGAAATGTATAAGCTTTTCCCTTATGCGAAGGAAGCGCTTGCAAATACACAGAAGATTGCAGACCGTTGTAATGTAGAGATCGTATTTGGTGAGCAGAAGGTGCCGGAATTTGATGTGCCGGATGGGCTGACAGCCGAGGAGTATCTGGAAAAACTCTGTATGGAGGGTATCAGGAAGCGTTATAATCCGGTAACACCGGAGTTGATGGAGCGCCTGACCTATGAGATCAATACGATCAAGAAAATGGGATATGTGGATTATTTCCTGATTGTATCAGACTTTATAAGATATGCCAAGGATCATGGGATTGCGGTTGGTCCCGGCCGTGGATCTGCAGCGGGCAGTATCGTGGCCTATTGTCTGGAGATTACGAATATTGATCCGATCCGTTACAATCTTCTGTTTGAACGATTTCTGAATCCGGAGCGAGTATCTATGCCTGATATCGATGTGGATTTCTGTTATGAGAGAAGACAGGAGGTTATCGATTATGTTGTCCGTAAATATGGAAAAGAAAAGGTAGTACAGATTGTAACCTTCCAGACGATGGCAGCACGAAATGTTATCCGCGATGTCGGTCGTGCGTTGGATCTTCCGTATGCACTCTGTGATTCGGTAGCGAAGACAATTCCGATGGAGATCGGTATGAATATTGATACAGCTCTGAAGGTCAGCAAGGAGCTGAAGGAGATGTATGAGGGAAATGCAGATGTCAAGCAGTTGATTGATATGGCAAGGAAGTTAGAGGGACTTCCGAGAAATACCGGTATGCATGCGGCTGGTGTCGTAATCGGCAGAGATTCTATCGATGAATATGTACCGCTTGCAAGAGGCGGTGATGATTCGATCATCACACAGTTTACAATGACTACGATCGAACGGTTAGGACTTCTGAAAATGGACTTCCTCGGACTTCGTACTCTGACCGTTATTCAGGATGCGGTGAAGTTCATAAAGCAGGAGACCGGAGTTGATATTGATATCGACCATATCGATTATGACGATAAGAAAGTATTTGAGTTAATTACTTCAGGAAAGACAGAAGGTATCTTCCAGCTTGAAAGTTCCGGTATGAAGAGCTTTATGAAGGAGCTAAAGCCTCAGAGTCTGGAAGATGTCATAGCAGGAATCTCTCTGTATCGTCCGGGTCCTATGGATTTTATTCCGAACTATATCAATGGTAAGGAACATCCTGAGAAGATCACCTATGATGTGCCGGAACTTCAGGAAATCCTGGAACCGACCTATGGCTGTATCGTATATCAGGAACAGGTTATGCAGATCGTTATGAAGCTTGCAGGATATACACTTGGACGAAGCGATCTGGTACGCCGTGCTATGTCTAAGAAAAAAGCGGATGTCATGGCGAAGGAACGACAGTATTTCGTATATGGAAATGAAGAATTAGGAGTGCCGGGCTGTATCGCCCGAGGTATCCCGGAGGCAACTGCAAATAAGATTTTCGATGATATGACGGATTTTGCAAAATATGCATTTAACAAATCCCATGCAGCAGCGTACGCGGTTGTTGCCTATCAGACGGCATTTTTAAAATGCTATTATCCGGTTGAATTCATGGCGGCGCTGATGTCATCGGTAAAGGATAACAGTTCCAAGGTCGCAGGCTATATCCAGTCCTGCCGCCAGATGGGAATCCGGATCCTGCCGCCGGATATCAATGAAGGCTACAGCGGATTCTCAGCAGCCAAGGGTGCGATACGATATGGCATGTCAGGAATCAAGAGTGTCGGAAGTGCAGTAGTAGACCGGATCGTAGAAGAACGGGAGGCAAATGGGCCATATAAAGACATGAAGGACTTCCTGGTTCGTATGACACCGAAGGAGACAAATAAGAAGACTGTTGAGGCGTTGATCCTTGGAGGTGCATTTGACAGCTTTGGCGTGAAGAGACGTCAGATGATGATGGCATATCCGATGATGATCGATGAAGTCTATAAAGAGCGGAAGAATTTATCTGCAGGACAGATGTCATTTGCAGAATTCTTTGGCGGTGAGTTTGCAGAAGCTGCAAAGACGAAATTTCCGGATGTAGAGGAATATGACGAGCAGGAGAAGCTGGCACTTGAGAAATCCGTACTGGGTATCTATATATCCGGCCACCCGCTTCTTGATTATGAGAAACTGATGAGTGAGAAAACGGCATTTTCATCGGTGGATTTCATGATCGATGAGGAAGAAGGACGTGCAAGAGTTCAGGATCAGAGTATCTGTATTCTTGGCGGTATGGTAGCAGATGTTACGGTAAAAATGACGAAGAATAATCAGAATATGGCGTTTGTAACACTGGAGGATATGGTCGGACAAACGGAGATCATCGTATTCCCTAAGAAATATGAAGATTATCGTGAGAAGCTGACGGCAGATAATAAGATCTTCGTAAAGGGACGTGCAACGGTATCCGAGGAGGATGCGAAGCTGATCGCTGAGGAGATCCTGACCTTTGATGAGGTTGTGGCCGGAAATGATTTCAGCCGTTATAATAACAGCGGCAGAATGAAGCCACGCAGAGAAAATGCAGGAAAACCGGAATTTACAGAAGGTGATCTTCAGGTCTGGGTATGTTTTGACGATAGAAAAGAATATGATGAACTGGAGAAGGATTTCCTGTCGATTCTTGAAGAATATAAAGGAAACTGTCCGGTATACATATTCATAAAACAGGAAAAACAGTATAAGAATATGGGCAGAGGTTTTATGGTTGATGGCGCTTCCGGTATTGTTGACCGGTTGAAGCTGGAATATGGTGTCAGCCGTGTGACGGTTCGCCCGAACAAGAAGAAATAGCAGAGTTCCGGCGTGTATATATGGTGGCTGTGAATGATATTTAGAATAGATAAATGACAGGAGGATGCAGATATGGAGATCATTACTGCAAATTCAAATCCCAAGATAAAGAATATAAACAAGCTAAATAAAAATGCGTCATTTCGCAAAGAAGAACAGGTGTTTATAGTAGAAGGAATCCGTATGTTCCGGGAACTTCCGGTTGATCGTGTTAAGCAGGTATTTGTATCGGAAACGGCATATCAGAGATATGGAACCGAGCTTCCGGAAAAAGGAATCACGGAACAGGACAGACGACTGGTTGTCGTATCAGACAGCGTATTCCGATCGATGTCGCAGACGAAGACACCGCAGGGACTTCTTGCTGTCGTTGAGAGATATCATTATACAATGGAAGATTTGATTTCTGTGATGGATAAACGCGAGAACGGAAATACTTTCTTAGTTCTGGAATCTATACAGGATCCGGGTAATCTCGGTACGATCGTGCGGACGGCAGAGGCTGCCGATGTTACAGGTATTATTATTGGAGGAGATTCCTGTGATATATACAATCCGAAAGTGGTACGATCCACAATGGGAACGATCTTCCGTGTGCCGTTTGTCTATGTGGATGATCCGGCGAAGGCGGTTGACCGGTTGAAAGAACATGGGATCGTTGTCTATGGGGCGCATTTGGATGGATGTGACCTGTATGCAGGGAAGCTTAAAAGAAACAATGCGTTTCTGATCGGAAATGAAGGAAACGGACTGACCGATGAGTTATCATCAAAGGCTGATCGTCTGCTCCGTATTCCGATGGCAGGACAGGTGGAATCATTAAATGCTGCAATATCGGCAACCCTTCTTGCGTATGAAGCATACAGACAACGCAGATGATTAGAAATATGTGATATTAAAAAGGAGCCGGGCTTATATAGTCCGGCTTTATTCTATTTATTCAATTAATTTGCCCTAACTCCCGATATAAGACAAAACAAGACAAAAAAAAGCAGCATATCTTCCGGTATAAAAGAATATATTTTATGGTATACATTCGAAGGGATATACCAGAAGGGAGAAAAAACATGGAAAAAACATTAAACAATAACCAGGTGATCGTAGCGGGGGAGATTGCATCAGACTTTACATTCAGTCATGAGATCTTCGGAGAAGGATTTTATATGGTGGATCTTGTCGTTGCCAGACTGAGTGATACCTATGACGTAATACCACTTATGGTGTCTGATCGGTTATTTGATGTAGAGAATTCCCATATCGGGGAAAAGGTGATGGCGAGAGGACAGTTTCGGTCTTATAACAAGCATGAAGAGACGAGAAACCGTCTGATCTTATCGGTATTTGTCAGGGAGATATCGGTACTGGATGAAGATGATGAGGAAGCAGAGAATAAGCCGAATCAGATCTATCTGGACGGTTATATATGCAAAGAACCGGTGTACCGTATGACACCACTGGGACGGGAGATCGCAGATATTCTGCTGGCAGTCAACCGGGCATATGGCAAGAGCGACTATATTCCTTGCATCTGCTGGGGCAGAAACGCAAGATTTGCGGGAAAACTGAAGGTGGGCGAGCATGTCGCTGTATGGGGCAGGATCCAGAGCCGGGAATACCAGAAACGAATCGGGAATGATCAGATCATCAGCAAGACTGCTTATGAGGTATCTGTCAGCAAAATGGAATGCCTGGAGTAGACCGGTAAAGGGACAGTAAAGCAATGAACAGACAGGGAAAAGAAGTCGTTACATATTGACAGAAACAGACAGGAATGATATAGTAATTTTATCTAATGGAAAAAAGAAAAATTCAGTAGAGGCGCGGTATTTATCAGTAAATATATGGATATATATGGAGGTAGATGATATGTGTTGAAAGGGGATACCGCCGAAGGAAGCAGTTATCCATAGAGCTGTAACCTGGTTGTGCAGCGAATAACTGTATGACTGTCATCGTCACAGATGGAGGGCTACTTTTTAAAGAAGTATATTATTTCTAAAGGTCGGCGCTCGTATGCCGACCTTTAGTGCTGTATGGATACAGTAAAGAGAGTTCCGCGACGATTTTATGTATTAGATTTTAAGGAGGAAAATTTCATGTCAATTTTTGAAGGATCAGGTGTAGCTTTAGTAACACCGTTTAAGGAGAATGGTGAGGTTGATTTCGATAAGATGAAAGAACTCGTTGAATTCCATATTGCAAATGGTACAGATGCCATTATAGTATGTGGAACAACAGGTGAAGCATCCACATTATCACATGAAGAACACCTTGCATGTATAAAAGCATGTGTAGAATATGTAGATCACAGAATCCCTGTTATCGCAGGCGCAGGTTCTAATTGTACAGGAACAGCCATTTATCTTTCTACAGAAGCAGAAAGCTATGGCGTAGATGGATTGTTGTTAGTAACACCATATTACAACAAGGCAACTCAGAACGGTCTGATCGCGCACTTTACAGCTATTGCAAATTCTGTAAAGGTTCCGATCATCTTATATAATGTACCATCCCGTACAGGATGTAACATTCAGCCGGAGACAGCGGTTACACTTGCAAAGACTGTGCCGAATATCGTAGGTATCAAGGAAGCATCCGGTAATATCGCACAGGTTGTTAAGCTGGCAAAGCTGGCAGACGGCTGTATTGATATTTATTCCGGTAACGATGATCAGGTAGTACCGCTTCTGTCATTAGGCGGAAAAGGTGTTATCTCAGTAACAGCAAATATCGCTCCGAGAGATGTACATGATATGGTTAAGAAGTTCATGGATGGCGATGTAAAGGAAAGTCTTGATATTCAGTTAAAGATGATCGATCTGTGTGAGTCACTGTTCTGTGAAGTAAATCCGATCCCTGTTAAGAAGGCAGTTGAGCTTATGGGCTTATGCGGCGGAACGATGAGAATGCCATTAACAGAGATGGAGCCGGCACATGTAGAGAAGTTAAAGGCTGCAATGACAGCATACGGCTTACTTTAAAAAAGAAACTACAGATGATCTGATAAAGAGCCATTCTGTATGATATAGACAAAGATGGACAGAAGGGATACAGGAATCTGTCTGCAGTATATAAAATCCCGCAGGCTCTGCGGGATTTTTGTTTACGCGGTTACGTAAGCCAAAGTTCATGCCGCATGAGAATCTGGCGGCTGCCGCGGATGAATGAGTAAAACACAGGATAAATGGAGGAAAAGAACATGGTTCGAATCATAATGCATGGATGTAACGGTAAGATGGGACAGGTGATCACAGGACTTGTAGCAGATGATCCAAATGCACAGATCGTTGCAGGTATTGATATAGCAGATAACAGAGATAACGGATATCCGGTATTTACAGATATTAAGAAGTGTGATGTGGCAGCAGATGTAATCGTTGATTTTGCAGCAGCAGCGGCAGTGGACGCACTTCTTGATTACAGCGTGGAGAAACAGATCCCGGTAGTTCTCTGTACAACCGGTTTAAGTGATGAACAGCTTGCAAGGGTAAAAGAGAGCAGTAAGAAGGTTGCGATCTTAAAGTCAGCCAATATGTCGCTTGGAATCAATACTCTTATGAAGCTGTTAAAGGATGCTGCAAATGTATTTGCACCGGCAGGCTATGATATCGAGATCGTTGAGAAGCATCATAACCAGAAGGTAGATGCACCATCCGGAACAGCGATAGCACTTGCGGATTCTATTAATGAAGCAAGAGGCGGAGAATATGAATATGTCTACGACAGAAGTCAGGTCAGAAAAAAGAGAGATAAGAAAGAGATTGGTATCTCAGCCGTTCGTGGCGGAACGATCGTTGGTGAACATGAGGTCATCTTTGCAGGAATTGACGAAGTGATCGAATTCAAGCATACTGCATATTCCAAGTCAGTATTTGCAAAGGGTGCGGTAGAAGCCGCAAAATTCCTGGCAGGAAAACCGGCAGGCATGTATGATATGGCAGATGTGATAGGATAGGAGAAACAATGAAACCAGAAAAGGTTGTATTATGTGCTAGTTCGAAGTACGAACAGAAATTTTATCTGAATGAGGAGTTTAAAGGACTTCCGGAAGAAATAAAAAAAGAATTAAAAATCATGTGTGTATTGTTTACAGAGGATGTAGGTGGTATACTGAGGCTTGAATTTGACCAGGAAGGAAGCCTGAATCTTGTAACAGAGGCATTTGATGAAGATCTGTTATATGATGAGATCGGATGCGAATTGAAGATCAAGCAGTTACAGAAGGACAAGCAGCAGCTGTTTTCCAGTCTGGAATTGTTTTATAAGGTGTTTTATCTGGAAGACTATTAGAGGTGAGAGATGCTATTTGCAATTGATGTAGGAAATACGAATATCACGATGGGATTGTTTGACGGGAAAAAGTTAGAGAAGACATTCCGTATGACGACAGGAATATCGAGAACTTCAGACGAATTTGGTGTGTTTTTGGGAGAGTTGCTCAGAATGAGAAATCTTCCGTTAGATGTGATCGATGAAGTTATCATTGCATCTGTAGTGCCGAATGTGATGCATTCCTTGACAAACGGAATAAGGAAATATTTCAAACTTGATCCTCTGATCGTAGAGCCGGGAGTAAAGACAGGTATTAATATTGCAATTCCAAATCCAAGGCAGCTCGGGGCAGACCGTATTGTAGATGCGGTAGCCGCGTATCATATGTATGGCGGGCCTGTGTTGGTGATCGATTTTGGAACAGCAACCACATATGATCTGGTAAATGGAGATGGTTCATTTATAGCAGGAGTAACATCGCCGGGTATCCGTCTGGGTGCAAATGCATTATGGAGCGGAACTGCGAAGCTGCCGGAAATCGAGATCAAAGTGCCGGATACGATACTCTGTAAGGATACGATCTCCAGTATGCAGGCAGGTGTATGCCTTGGGTATATCGGACAGACCGAATACATTGTAAAACGTATGCGGAAGGAATCCGGTTTTGATAATATGAAGGTTGTTGCGACCGGTGGACTCGGTAAGATGATCTATGAGAATACCGATTGCATCGATACTTATGATCCGGATCTGACCTTATATGGATTACGAATTATTATGGATAAACAAAAACAGGCATAGGAGTATTTATGGATTTTACGAATAAACTTGTTTTGGCGCCAATGGCTGGGGTATGTGACCAGCCATTTCGTTTGTTGGCAAAGGAACAGGGCTGCGATATTTTATATACGGAAATGATCAGTGCAAAGGGCTTGTACTATGATAATAAGAACACAGTTCCGCTGCTTGCGGTTTCGCCGGAAGAAGATCCGATCGGTGTGCAGTTATTTGGGTCAGACCCGGAGCTGCTTGCAGAGATGGCGAAGAAGATCGAAGATCGTGGATTTGCATTTGTCGATGTGAATATGGGTTGTCCGGTTCCGAAGATTGTGAATAACGGCGAGGGATCTGCGCTGATGAAGAATCCGCTGTTAATAGGAAAGATCGTGTCGGCAATGACAAAAGCATGTAAGCTTCCGGTTACCATTAAGATCCGAAGCGGCTTTGACAGTGAGCATATCAATGCACCCGAGGTTGCACATATAGCGGAGGAAAGCGGTGTGGCTGCCGTGGCTGTACATGGCAGGACCAGAGAGCAATATTATCATGGCCATGCGGACTGGGGAGTGATCGCAGACGTGAAAGCGGCAGTGAATATCCCTGTGATCGGAAATGGGGATATCCTGACACCCGAGGATGTGATTCGGATGAAAGAACAGACGAACTGTGATGCTTTTATGATAGGAAGAGGTGCACGAGGCAATCCATGGATCTTCCATGAATTAAAGACATACTTTGAGACAGGAGAGATTCCGCCAAGACCGGATAAGCAGCAGGTGAAGGAAACAATGCTCCGTCATGCCAGGCTGATGATCGATTTTAAAGGAGAGTTTACAGGGATTCATGAGATGCGGAAGCATGTTGCCTGGTATTCGGCAGGTATGTATGATTCTTCCAGACTCCGGAATCTGATCAATCAGGTAGAGAGCTATGATGAGATGGTGGAGCTGCTTGATGCATGGACGGATGGAATGCTGCTTTAAGTCATGTATGAATCCGCAGGTGTGTTTTTGGGGGCTGATTGGTTCTATATGTAAACAAATGACTCATTTCGTTTCTATTCGATACACTCAACTTATTTGTCAGCAGTCGCCCAAACTCGCCCTGATAGGCTCAAACATGGGCTTGGTGCTGACTGTTAGGGTGTATCTCATAACGAAACTATATGAACGTCCTTGGTTACATATAGAACCAGCCAGCCCCCCAAAAACACACCTGCGAATTCAGATACAGACTTGGTGTGTCAGACATTAGAAACAAATAGAGATGATTTTGAAATATATGCAGCTGGATGCGTGTGCGATTCAAAATTATTTCTATTTTTTTTAAGAAAAAATGCAGTTTTGATGCTAAAAATTAAGAATTTATCTTTGTGGAAGTGTCCAATGTGCCAAGTTGTTGCATAAATGTTAAGATGTTAAAATATGCAAAATGCACAATACACAATTATTAAAATTATATAAAAATACCATATTATTTTGGTAAAATATTTTGTAGCTACGACATAATTAATAAAAATGGCTGGTTTGCTTGACCTTTTGATTGTCAGGCATTATAATAACGATACAAACAAGAGTTAATCTTTTTGTAACAATTTCGAAACTGAAAAGAAATCAAGGAGAGAAAATTATGAAGAAATTTTCAAGCTCCAGCCAGATGTTTTCAGAAAATATTAAGAAATATCTGATGAGAGCAGGTATTGTTGTAGTATCCACTTCCCTCGGAGTTGCATCATTTGTCACTCTGGCTTCGGATGAATCACGAGTTCATTCAAAAGCAAAGCTGGTAGCTGTTTCACAGCTTGAATCTACAGCAATCGAAGATACGAAGGTTGAATATTCTAAGATAGAATACACAGATTTACAGAAGTCCATCAATGATGCCGATATGTTGGCAAAGGTTGAGAAGACAAGTAAAGAGACAGAAGCCGTTGCTCTTGCAGCAAAGGAAGATAAAGTTGATCTTCTTACAGTTGAAGACAGAACAGAAGCAACTGCTGAGGAACCAACAGAAGTTACAACTGAGGCAACAACCGCTGAGGCAACAACGACAGAAACGACTACAGAGGAGCCGGCATCTTCATCAGAAGAGATGGCACTCGCAAAGAAGAGCAAGAAAGCAAAGAAGACAACAGAGAGCGTAGGCGATGAGAAGCAGCAGCGTGGTATCGAAGCTACAGAAGCTACGGAAGAAGCTACAGCTGGTGCAATCTATGTAGAAGATGACAGCTATCAGCCGGGAACTTATCTTGGTACATTCACAACAACAGCTTACTGCGGATGTTCATACTGTTGTGGTAAGTCCGATGGAATTACAGCCAGCGGTACATATGCTACAGAAGGAAGAACAATTGCGGCACCAAGTAATTTTGCGTTTGGTACAGAACTTATCATTGATGGTCACACATATGTCGTAGAGGACAGAGGTGGTGCAATTCGTGGTAACAGAATCGATATTTTCTTCTCAAGCCATCAGGCAGCTTTAAACTACGGAAGAAGAACTGTTGACGTATATGTCAAATAATTCAGTATAGACAGAGTGGGACAGAACCCTTTGGGTTCTGTCCTTTTTGCGTAGCGAGTAGACCATGCCCTGCTCACTGTGTGGCAACGATAAAGCCCATGTGTAGTAACAGCCTTCTATGATCGGGAATGACTCATTTCGTTTCTATTCGACACACTCGCCTATTTGTCAGCAGTCGCCCTAACTCACCCTGTGGGTTCAGACAAGGGCTTGATGCTGACAGCTAGAGTGTATCTCATTACGAAACTACATGAATGTCATTCCCGATCATAGAAGATTGTTGCCACACATGGGTTTTATCTGTTATATATATCATGAATAAGTTCCTATATGACGACATAAGGCCTGACTGCCGAACTACTCATATAAAACACATGACTCATTTCGTTTCTATTCGATACACTCGCTTGTTTGTCAGCAGTCGCCCTAACTCACCCTGCGGGTTCAGACAAGGGCTTAGTGCTGACAGCTAGAGTGTATCTCATTACGAAACTGCATGAATGTCATTGCTTATTATATGAGTAGTTCGGCAGTCAGACTTGTGTCTGTTATATATAACAAGATCAGATTAATATGAACAAAATACCTGGTAATATTTGTAAGGATGGATAGTGGATTTTCATTGTGGGATCCGGAAGTTATTGGTATAATTGATTTAACTGCGAATAAGAAGGATTGTTTCGGTGAGCTCATGACATGAGGGGTGGGATTACCGGAACGGCTTTTGAGAAAAAGGAAGGAGAAGGTATGAGCAGACAAAGGGACAAATGGGTTACAAGGGTCATAGCATGGATGCTGTCATTTGCGATGACAGTAAGCCTTGTGGTGATTCCTTCGGACAGGACAGAGGCAGCGGAGGAGACGATTGCTCTGTCTTACAGTACGGGTCAGGTGACGGCAAGTGGAAATGTGGATAATCAGGTCAGCCTTGATCTTGGAAATGGCGGATACAGCGATCTGTCGGAGCTTAAGAGTGCGGGGCTTACCAAGCTTCGTGTCAGCTTCGAGGTATCATCAGCCAGCGGAACAGGAAATGTTGGCGGACAGGCGTTTGTAAACGCGAAAGGAACATGGAAGGGTGAATGGGTCAATGTGAATGCAGGCTCCGGCACTCAGACCGTAGAACTGGATCTGACACAGTTCTATAGCAAATCCGGTCAGTTATATAATTTTGGTTTTCAGTTTGAGAACGTAACAAGTATCACATACAAGATCACAGAGGCTGTACTGGTAAAATCCGGCAGCAGTTCAGGAAGTGAATCAGGTGGTGATTCCGGTTCTTCTGATTTTGGAACAGAGAGAGATTACTCATCAGGCGTAACAGCAACTGTGGCGAATCAGGGATCACCAAGTACTGACTGGTCAGGCTTTGAAATGACGATCAATAACAATACAGGGGTATCAATCTGCGACTGGATCGTAGTGCTGCAGGTACCATCCGGTACGGCTTCGGCATTTAAGTGTTGGAATGCAACCTTTGTGGCAGATGGTGATACGATCTATATGTATCCGATGAAGAGTGGTGCAAATGCAGTCCTTGCGGCAGGAACGATGAAGAAGGACATACCGGGTGGCGGTTTCTCGTCAAAATATATTGATGCATCCAGTATTCAGGTAAAAGCCGTTTATTATAACAAAGGAACCTCTTCTTCTGTGGATTATTCCAAGGGCGAGACAAATGATGATAATACAGGCGGCTCCGGTGGTTCCGGTGGAACCTCGTCCGGTGATACCACAACGAATAAAGATCTGGATGTAGAATTCAACTATGCAAAGGCATTGCAGGAAAGCCTGTATTTCTATGATGCAAATATGTGTGGCAATCTGGAAGGAACCTGCGCACTTTCCTGGCGTGGCAACTGCCATACTTACGATAAAAATGTAACATATACAAAGAACGGAAAGACCTACAATGTAGATGCTTCCGGCGGCTTCCATGATGCAGGCGATCATGTGAAATTCGGACTTCCACAGGGATATGCAGCATCCATGCTTGGAATGAGCTATTATCAGTTCAAGGATGCATTTGACGAGCTTGGTCAGAAGGAACATCTGAAGAAGATCACGGATTATTTCTGCGATTACTTTAAGCGGTGTACAGTGTACGAGGGAGATCAGGTTATCGCATTCTGTTATCAGGTAGGTGACGGCAATACAGATCATGGTGTATGGACAGCACCGGAAACTCAGACTTTAAATCGTCCGGCATTCTTTGCAGATGCGAGCAATCCGGCTACCGATGAAGTGAGTGTTGCGATCGCAGCACTGGCATTGAACTATATTAACTTTGGAAATGATGAGGATTTAAAGACAGCAAAGGATCTCTTTACATTTGTAAAGAATAATAATAAAGCATGTGCAACTGATGGGGCATCAACATTTTATGCATCAAGATCATATGGTGATGATTATGCATTTGCTGCAAGTACACTTGCAGCTGCTACAGGTGATACTTCTTATAATTCTATTTATAACGATTATAAAGATAATTCTGATAATGGCGTGAATCAGTATTGGGTATTGGACTGGGGAAATACCGGAGCACTGGCGTGTATGCTTCAGAAGGATACCGCAAAGCTCAAAAGCATTACAGAGGTCTGCACGAACAAGAGTAAGATCGATGGAGTATTTAACTGTGTCAGTGACTGGGGCTCCTGCAGATACAGTGCAGCAGAACAGTTTACCGGTCTTGTGTATGATAAGCTGACAGGAACAACGACTTACGCCAAATGGGCAACCAGTCAGATGAACTATATGTTAGGCGATAACCCGAATAAACGATGCTATATCGTAGGCTATAATGAGAACTCCAGTAAATATCCGCATCACAGAGCGGCATCCAGATCGACAGATTCAAAGATCATAAACAGTGATCATTATACGTTGCTTGGAGCATTGGTAGGCGGACCCGGGGCGGATGGAACTTATAAGGATGATCAGGGAGATTATTTCTGTAATGAAGTAGCACTTGATTATAATGCCGGACTGGTTGGTGCGGCAGCCGGACTTTATCTGGTACATAAGAATGATGAGACTGTATATTTATCCTATGCTAAGAAGAATACAACGAATTACAGTACAAAGACAGCATCTGCTACAGAGCTTGGTGCTGTAGGCGTGAAGACTTATTACGGAACCAATTCCGGTGGTGATACAGAGGAAGAAGTAAAGGCAACAGCCATCAAACTGGATAGCCTGATCGTTGAATTAACAGAAGGACTCGACATTACGATCCGCGCAACGGTTACTCCGAAGACTGCGGAACAGAAGGTGATATGGAAATCTGAAAACGAGAAGGTAGCGACCGTTTCGGAAACAGGAAAAGTAACTGCGGTCGGAGCAGGTGAGACAACTGTGACAGCTACAACGACAGATGGAACAAATCTCACAGCAAGCTGCAGGGTGACAGTAAAGGCAGCACCAAAGGCAGAATTTGTTACAGATCAGACAGCTTTAACCTGTGATCCTGTTATTTATGGATATGAAGCAGGATCGACAGCATCATTTGTATTAGAGAATGAGGGAAATGATACAGGATTTGTAACGATAGCGTTAGAAAAAGGCACAGACAGCCCATTTGAAATATCCGGCGATACATCGATAAAGGTTGCAGCGTCAGATAAGACAACAGTGGGTATCGCATTAAAGACAGGTAAGGATGCAGGTTCTTACAGTGACAATCTGTTGATAGAGGCAGATAATGGACAGTCCTTTCAGATCCCGGTATCTGCAACGGTTGAGAAATGTCCGGTAACGGGTATTACATTCCCGACAGCAGGAATGATCGTAACCGGTCAGACACTTTCTGAGTCGAAGTTATCTGGTGGAGATGAGACCTATGGAACATTTGCATGGGCAGATGCAGCAACGAAACCGGAACGAGGAACGTATCAGGGACAGGTGGTGTTGACCCTTCGTTCCGATGTGAAGAAGAATTATGCATTTGACCGGATTACAGGGTATGATGCGGCAGCAGGCACGATCACACAGAATGTGACCGTAATAGTCAGCAGAGCAGGACTTCCGGCTATCACGTTCCCGGAGGCTTCTGATCTGGTATATGGACAGACACTTTCAGATTCTGTGCTGACAGGTGGTTCTGAAGAGTACGGAACATTTGCGTGGAGCACCCCGGATGTGAAGATGGGTGAACAGGAAGTAGCAAATGGAACCAATCAGTATGAAGTTGTATTTACATGGAGTGATGCAAGCAAGAAGCAGTATCAGATCGAGGATACAGATGAGGATGCTGTATATAAGAAAATGGTTTCTGTAAAGGTACAGAAGGCAGAACAGACAGCGGTTCCGGATAGTGTGGCACTTCTTGCAAGAACAAAGGATACGATCCGGATCTCCGGTCAGGCTGGCGTCCGGTATTCAGTGGATGGAACAACGTGGAAGCAGGCAGCTTCAAATGGCGAAACAATTGAATTTACAGGTTTGCGAAGCTTTACAAAGTATACGGTTTCAGGCAGATATGCAGAAACTGCAACTGCATATGCAGGAAAAGCAGTGGAATTGCTTACGGTATATACACTTGTTCAGGATCCGTATACGATCGATATAGCAAAGATTGCGGACAAAGAATATCAGGATGCATTACGGACAGAGGATGGAAGAACAACTGTCGATTATACAGAACCGGTTCTTAGACTTACAGAGGATGGCAAAGACTATGTGATCACAGGAAAGAATAGGGAGCTTGTTATTAAGGCAGGTGGAGCAACAAAGATCACATTGGATCAGGCGGAGGTCGGAGCTATTGAGATCACCGAAAATGCTGGTGGTAAGACCGAGATCGTGAGAAAAGGAACGATAACGATCGCAGGTAATGTCGAGACAGACGGCGGACTTGTGATCAATGGTGACGGAACGCTTATGGTTTCCGGTAAGATATCTGCGACCGGTGACATAACGATCAAAGGCGGAAAGGTATCGGTTGATGGAGGAGTCTTAGCAGGCGGCA
The DNA here is from genome assembly GCF_000154245.1 of Clostridium sp. L2-50. NCBI lineage: Bacteria > Bacillati > Bacillota > Clostridia > Eubacteriales > Clostridiaceae > Clostridium > Clostridium sp. L2-50. The sequence goes on from NZ_DS480318.1 coordinate 158,535, forward strand.
CAGTTCTGATCCGGGATACAGAGCTTGTCGCAGGTACAGATGAGACAGGAACGGCGATCAAAGCAGATACTGTACGGATCGAGGATTCCAAGGTAACGGTCGGAGCGAATCAGGATACGAAGAATCCACCGATCAAATCAGACAATATTATTCTGGTTGGAGACAATACAGTAGCATCCTCTTCAGGTTCAAAGGATATCTTTTCGTCGAAACCAAAGGATGAAAATGGAGATGAGATCCCGGATACGATCCTGATCGAGAAAATCACGTTAAACAAGACCAGCGTGGTATTAAATATTGGTGATACAGAACGGATCGCAGTAGCGGTCGTTATACCGGCAAATGCAACACTGAAGACATTTGACTGGAAGAGCAGCAACGAGAAAGTGGCAAGTGTATCACAGACCGGTGAAGTGAAGGGAGTAAGTGCCGGAACTGCAGTTATTATGGTAACAGCGAAGGACGGAAGTGGTGTTACAGGCTCCTGCACCGTTACGGTAAAGAAGAAAGAAACTGTAACACCGACACCAACACCGAATCCGGAAAAGCCGACGACCGAGAAACCTACGATCGAAAAGCCGACGACCGAGAAACCAACAACCGAAGAACCAAAGAAGACGGTCAAACCGGCAAAGGTCAAGATCCAGGCAGCAACCAAAAAGATCGCTCCGGGCAAGAAACTGACCTTAAAGGCAACGGTTACACCTAAGAAAGCAACAAATAAGAAAGTAAAATGGACGATCCGTAAATCGGATAAGAAGTATGCTTCTATCAACAGCAAGGGTGTTCTGACAGTTAAGAAAGCTGCCAAGGGTAAGACGATCAAGGTAACCGCAACAGCAGTCGGTAACAGTAAGGTGAAAGCAACTTATACTGTTAAAGTCATGAAAAAGGCAGTTAAGAAGGTTACGATCACATCAAAGAAAAAGACTGTGAAGAAAGTAACGATCAAGAAGAAACAGTCCGTAACCTTAAAAGCAAATCTGACTCCGACAAAGGGAATCAGTAAAGAGGTGACCTGGACCTCCGGTAATCCGAAGATTGCAAAGGTAACAGCCAAGGGTAAGGTAACCGGAAAGAAGAAGGGAACGGTTAAGATCACGGCAAAAGCAAAGGACGGAAGCGGTAAGAAAGCAACCATTACCCTTAAAGTAAAATAATCTTTTCCATTTGTAACAGGTGGAAACAGACAATACGATGGCGGAAGAATGATCAGATCCTGTAAAATATAAAAAACAGATTTGATAGATGCTTCCGCCGTCTTGTGTTTTGAAAACGGGTATGCTATAATGTGGACGCTTGCAGGTTGATTTCAGTATGTCTGGATAAAAGCATCGGAAAAAGAAAGCCTGCATAAGTCAAAAGAGTAAATAAAACAGAAGGAGAGTGCCATATGGAATTGATATACAGAAGTACAAGAAATGCAAATGAAACAGCGACCGCATCAGAAGCAATCTTAAAGGGTCTTGCAAATGAAGGAGGATTATTTGTTCCTGACAGTATTCCTGCTCTTGATGTCAGCCTTACAGATTTGGCGCAGATGAACTATCAGCAGGTTGCTTATGAAGTAATGAAGCTGATGTTTACAGATTTTACAGAAGAAGAGTTAAAGCATTGTATCAATTCAGCATATGACAAGAAGTTTGATACACCGGAGATCGCACCACTCGTACATAAAGCAGGTGCATATTATCTGGAATTATTCCACGGTTCAACGATTGCATTTAAGGATATGGCATTATCCATTCTTCCTTATCTGCTTACAACATCCGCAAAGAAGAATCATGTAAAGAACGAGATCGTTATTCTGACAGCTACTTCCGGTGATACAGGAAAGGCAGCACTTGCAGGATTTGCAGATGTATCGGGAACAAAGATCATCGTATTCTATCCAAAGCATGGTGTAAGCCCGATCCAGGAGAAGCAGATGGTAACCCAGAAGGGTGAAAATACATTTGTCGTAGGAATTACAGGCAACTTCGATGACGCACAGACAGGTGTTAAGAAGATGTTCTCAGATGAGAAGCTTGCTTCATACATGGACGAGAAAGGATATCAGTTCTCATCAGCTAATTCAATCAATATCGGACGTCTGGTTCCGCAGATGGTTTATTATGTATATGCATATACAAGACTGGTTAAGGACGGAACGATCAAGGCTGGCGACAAGATCAATGTTGTTGTACCAACCGGTAACTTTGGAAATATCCTTGCAGCATATTATGCAAAAGAAATGGGACTTCCGATCGCGAAGTTCGTATGTGCATCAAATGACAACAAGGTATTATATGATTTCTTTACAACAGGTACTTATGACAGAAATCGTGAATTTATCTTAACAACATCACCATCTATGGATATCCTGATCTCAAGCAACTTAGAGAGACTGATCTACAAGATCGCAGGAAATGATGCAGAGAAGAATGCAGCACTGATGAAGCAGTTAAGCACAGAAGGTGTATATACGATCACAGATGAGATGAAAGCAAAGCTTGCTGAATTTGCGGGCGGTTATGCAACAGAAGCAGAAACCTCGGCAACGATCAAGAAAGTATATGAGTCGGATTCTTATATCATGGATACACATACAGCAGTAGCAGCAACCGTATATGACAAGTATGTAAAAGAAACAGGAGATAAGACTCCTACGGTTATCGCTTCTACAGCAAGCCCATACAAGTTTACAAGAAGTGTTATGGAATCTATCGACGAAGCTTATGCAGCAAAGAGTGACTTTGAATTAGTTGATGAGCTCTGCAAGTTATCCGGTGTAAAGGTTCCACAGGCGATTGAGGACATCCGTACAGCTCCTGTTCTTCACGACACAGTATGTGACAAAGAAGAAATGGAGAGCGTCGTAAAGAAGTTCTTAAACATCTAAAAACAGATGCCGGTCAGATATGACAGACAATGCAGAAACAGAATAACTGACAGTTCATTAATACCATCCTGTCACTAAACAAAACTAGGAAAACACGCGCATGAAGGGCATTTTCCTATATGCGCGTTTTTTACATAGGAATGTTATATTGCACAGCTGTCAGCTTGTACGATGTAATAAGCATCGACATTTGTGTAGTTTCGTTATGAGACCTGCACTAGCTGTCAGCACCAAGCCCATGTTTGAACCCGTATGGGTGAGTTTGGGCGACTGCTGACAAATAGGCGTGCAGGTCGAATAGAAACGAAACAAGTCGGGCGATTACATCGTACAAGCTGACAGCTGTGCAATATAACATTCGAAAATAAAAGAAAGAGGAAGATATGTACAGTTTAAAGACAAATTCAAGTTTTGACAGCGCGCATTTCCTTGCGGGCTATGAGGGTAAATGCAGAAATCTGCACGGACACCGCTGGACGGTTGAAGTTGAAGTCGGCGGCGAGAAGCTGATGCAGGACGGACAGACCAGAGGCATGGTTGTAGATTTTGGAGATCTGAAAAAGGATCTCAGAGAGAAAACAGAAGAGATGGATCATTGCCTGATCATGGAGAAAGGTACATTGAAGGAAAAGACGATGGAAGCACTGGCAGAAGAACAGTTCCGTATCATCGAGCTTCCGATGCGTCCGACAGCAGAGAATCTGGCAAAGTATTTTTATGAATATATGGCAGATAAGGGATATCAGGTGATTCGTACCACAGTTTATGAGACCCCGACCAATGCAGCAACGTATATGGCATAATAGCAGAAGAAAAACTATATAGTGTAAAATAATATAAGACAAAAAAGACTTAGAATAAATAACAGGCAAGATCAAGGATGTCATAATAGATAAATGACATCGAAGGATATCATATACAAAAAGTAAGAAGGAAATAGAAATGGCAAAATTTAAAGTAGCGGAACGATTTGTCAGCATCAACGGTGAATCCGTAAAAGCCGGAGAATTGGCAGTATTTATTCGTTTTACAGGCTGCAACCTGAATTGCAGTTACTGTGATACCAAATGGGCAAATGAAGCAGATGCCCCATACGAAGAACTGACGGATGAAGAAATCTATGACTATATCAAACGAACCGGAGTCAGAAACGTGACATTAACCGGTGGAGAACCATTGATCCAGAAGGATATCGATAAGCTGCTCCTGATGCTGGCGATGGATGAGGAGCTTCAGGTAGAAGTAGAGACAAACGGAAGTGTTGATATCGCAGAGTTTAAAGCACTGACAGACCGGGTAGCATTTACACTTGATTATAAGCTTCCGGGAAGCGGAATGGAAAGTAATATGTGCTTTTCAAATTATAACTACATTGATAAGAAGGATGCGGTAAAGTTCGTATCCGGCTCGATCAAGGATCTGGAAACAGCAAGAGACATTATTCATGAATGGGCATTGGATATCAAATCAAACGTCTATATCAGTCCGGTATACGGTAAGATCAATCCGGAGGATATCGTTGATTTTATGATCGAGAATGAAATGAATGGTGTAAAATTACAGTTACAGCTTCATAAGTATATCTGGGATCCGGAGATGCGCGGAGTGTAAAACGGATGAAACCGCAGATATCGATATTAACATATTATTTGGATAATAGATTAAGAGTAATAAGAGAATGGAGTAGAAATGGCAATTGATAAAGAAGCAATAAAGGAGCATATTCGTGGAATCCTTGTAGCGCTTGGTGATGACCCTGACCGGGAAGGCTTAAAAGAGACACCGGACCGTGTTGCGCGAATGTATGAAGAAGTATTTGAGGGAATGAATTATACCAACGATGAGATTGCTGAGATGTTTGGCAAGACATTCAAAGAGGAAGATGCAGCACATACAAGTGATATGGTATTCGTAAAGGATATCGAGGTGTTTAGCTACTGCGAACATCATATGGCATTGATGTATGATATGAAGGTGTCAGTGGCATACATCCCACATGGCAGGGTCTTAGGACTCAGCAAGATCGCACGGATTGCAGACATGGTAGCGAAGCGGTTGCAGCTTCAGGAGCGGATCGGATCCGATATCGCATATGTGGTTGGAAAGGCAGCAGGCTCACCGGATGTAGCCGTACTGATCGAGGCCAATCATAGCTGCATGACAGCAAGGGGCATTAAGAAGCCGGGAACGAAGACCTATACAACGACGTTCCGTGGTGCATTTGAGAATGATGTGAATTTACAGAATAAAGTATTGATGATGAACCGATAGGAGGATATGAAAGATGCAGAATTTGAAGAACAGAGATGAAGCAGTTGTTGTATTCAGTGGTGGACAGGACAGTACGACCTGTTTGTTATGGGCGCTTAAGAAGTATAAAAAAGTATACGCAGTATCATTTGACTATGGACAAAAGCATATAAAAGAATTAGAATGTGCAAAGAAGATTGCTGAAAAATTTGGAGTAGAGCATCATATTCTGGATATGAGTCTGTTGAATCAGCTTGCACCAAATTCATTGACAAGAAGTGAGATGAAGGTAGACGAGAATGCACCGGAGGTCGGTACACCGAATACATTTGTAGATGGAAGAAATATGGTATTTCTGACATTTGTAGCGATCTATGCGAAGCAGAAGGGCGTCAGCGACATTATAACCGGTGTCAGCCAGAGTGATTTCTCCGGCTATCCTGACTGCAGAGATATTTTCATCAAATCATTGAATACAACACTGAATCTTGCGATGGACTATGAATTCGATATCATCACACCATTGATGTGGATCGATAAGATGGAGACCTGGAAGCTGGCAGATGAACTCGACGGACTCGATGTTATCAGAGATATGACCCTTACCTGTTATAATGGTATTCCGGGCGAAGGATGCGGTCACTGTCCATCCTGTAAGCTCAGAAAAAAGGGATATGATCTCTACATGGAATATAAAAAGAATCACAATGCATAAAGCATAAACCGGACGGGAACAGAGCAATCGGATAAATGCGTTCCTGTAAACAGTAATGAGGTATGATTATGAAAAAAATGCTGTTTATTGTAAATCCCAAAGCGGGACGAACAACTTTGAAGAATTGTCTTATAGATGTCATAGATATCTTTTGCAAGAAAGACTATGAAGTCAGAATTTATCTGACACAGGGAGTCGGTGATGCTGCCCGTGTCGTAAAAGAAGAAGGAGAGAACTACGATGTGATCGTATGTGCCGGAGGTGACGGAACTCTTGGTAATACGGTTACGGGATTTATGGAATGTGGACTGAATCGGCCGTTGGGGTATATCCCATGTGGCTCGACAAATGATTATGCCAGAAGCCTTGAGATTCCGAAGGAAGCAATCGAGGCAGCGGAACAGCTTGTCGCGGCCGCACCTTTTTCGGTAGATGTCGGAGAACTGAATAAGAATTATTTTGTCTATGTTGCGGCGTTTGGCATTTTTTCGGATACATCTTATGCAACCCCTCAGAATATGAAGAATATTTTAGGACATGCTGCATATGTATTACAGGGTATGAAGAGTCTTGTAAATGTTCCGACATATAATCTGAAGATTGAATTTAATAACCAGACATATACCGGTGAGTTCATGTTCGGTATGATATCGAATTCAGTATCGGTTGGTGGATATAAGAGTCTGACCAGCCATGGAGTTGAATTCGACGATGGCTTGTTCGAAGGAGTTCTGATCCGTAAGATCCAGAATTTTGCAGATCTCCAGAGAATCATCAATTCGCTGCTCCTTGGAAATACAAATGAGACGAATATGGTGGCATTCCGTACGAATCGTGTTGTGATCGAGAGCGAAGAGCCGATCGCATGGACCCTGGATGGTGAATATGGTGGAGAATATACCAGATCAGAGATATCGGTTCACAGACGGGCAATCGCTCTACTGGTATCACCGGAAGAAGAAAAAGAAGAAGTTAAGTAGTTCAAACTGAGTTGAAAGAAAGAGGTTTACAGTTATGGGTAAATATTTTGGAACAGATGGATTCAGAGGTGAAGCAAATAAGGATCTTACTGTACAGCACAGCTTCAAGGTCGGACGTTATCTTGGCTATTATTATGGCAAGAAGAATCCGGAAGGCAAGGCAAAGGTGGTTATCGGTAAGGATACCAGACGTTCAAGTTATATGTTTGAATATGCGCTGGTCGCAGGCTTAACGGCAAGTGGTGCAGATGTATATCTGATGCATGTAACACCGACACCGAGTGTTTCCTATATTGTCAGAACCGATGGTTTTGACTGTGGAATCATGATCTCGGCAAGTCATAATCCATACTATGATAATGGTATCAAGATCATCAATGGCATGGGTTACAAATTAGAGGCTGCGGTTGAAGAAGAGATTGAGCGTTATATCGATGGTGAGATTCCGGAGATTCCGCTGGCTACAAAAGAAAATATCGGATGCACGGTTGATTACTCCATGGGAAGAAATCGTTACATGGGATACCTGATGACGATCCCTACCCGATCCTTTAAGAATATGAGAGTTGGACTGGACTGCGCAAACGGTGCAGCCTATCAGGTTGCAAAGGCAGTATTTGATGCACTCGGAGCAAAGACCTATGTGATCAATAATGATCCGGACGGAACCAATATCAATACAAATTGTGGATCTACCCACATTGAGGGACTGCAGAAGTTTGTAGTAGAAAAAGGACTGGACGTAGGATTTGCTTATGACGGTGATGCAGATCGTTGTCTGTGCGTTGATGATAAGGGCGAGTTAGTAGACGGAGATAAGATCCTGTATGTCTGCGGACGTTATATGAAGGAACGCGGAGAACTGAATAAGAATACGATCGTAACAACGATCATGTCAAACCTTGGCTTATATAAAGCATTGGATAAGAAGGGAATCTCCTATGATAAGACAGCAGTCGGTGACAAATATGTATTTGAATCCATGATGGAGCATGGATATTCTATCGGCGGCGAACAGTCAGGACATATCATCTTCTCCAAATATGCAACGACCGGAGATGGTGTATTGACGTCTTTGAAGATCATGGAAGTTATTCTGGAACGCAAATGTAAATTATCAGAGTGCTTCAAGAGCCTGACAATCTTCCCGCAGCTTCTGGTAAATGTAAAGGTATCCAGTAAGGATGCGGTTATGAATGATCCGGATGTGCAGGCATTAAATCAGAAGATCGCAGAGGAGCTTGGTTCTGACGGAAGACTTCTTCTTCGCCAGAGCGGAACAGAACCGCTTATCCGTGTTATGGTAGAAGCAGAGAGTGATGAACTCTGCAACAAATATGTATATCAGATGGTAGATCTGATCAAAGAGAAAGGTTATGCAATATAGAGAAAATGGCTGTTAATTTCCGGAATAATTTTTCACATTCCAACATTGACAGAAAAACAGAAAACGTATAAAGTCTTAGTGTGTTAAAAAATAAAATACGAGAGGCAAAACATGAACGAGAATATAAGATCCCATTATTTTGAGAATGATGACAAGATGCATGAAGAATGTGGTGTTTTCGGAATGTATGATTTTGACAACAATGATGTTGCAACCTCCATTTATTATGGATTGTTTGCATTGCAGCATCGAGGACAGGAGAGCTGTGGTATTGCAGTATCAGACACGGAAGGTCCCAAGGGGAAGGTAAGCTCCATGAAGGGCATGGGTCTGGTAAATGAGGTGTACACACCGGAATCCTTTGAGAAATTAAAAGGAAATATCGGTGTCGGACATGTCAGATATTCAACTGCCGGCGCGAGTACGATAGAAAATGCTCAGCCATTAGTCTTAAACTATGTAAAAGGTACACTTGGTCTTGCACACAATGGTAATCTGATCAATGCGCCGGAGCTTCGTAAGGAACTGGCACTTACAGGTGCGATCTTCCAGACGACGATTGACTCCGAGGTTATTGCTTATCATATCGCAAGAGAACGTGTGAACAGTGCAAGTGCCGAGGAAGCAGTTATGAAAGCACTCAGAAAAGTGAAGGGATCTTATTCACTTGTAGTAATGAGTCCAAGAAAGCTGATCGGAGCCAGAGATCCGTTTGGATTCCGCCCGCTCTGTATCGGAAAACGTGATAATGCCTATATCCTTGCATCGGAAAGCTGCGCCCTTGATACGATCGGTGCAGAATTTATCCGTGATGTAGAGCCCGGAGAGGTCGTAACGATCTCGCCTGAGTATGGTATTCAGTCCTATAAGGATATGTGTCAGGAGAAGCATGCAAGATGTATCTTTGAATATATCTATTTTGCTCGTCCGGATTCCGTATTTGACGGAATGGGAATCTATGAATCCCGACTGATCGCGGGAAGATGTCTTGCAAAGGACAGTCCGGTAGATGCAGATATGGTTGTAGGTGTTCCGGAATCGGGAAATGCAGCAGCTCAGGGATATTCACTGGAATCCGGCATTCCATACGGAACGGCATTTGTCAAGAATGGCTATGTCGGCAGAACATTCATTAAGCCACAGCAGAGCCAGAGAGAGTCCAGTGTCCGCGTGAAGTTAAATGTATTAAAAGAAGCGGTAAAGGGCAAGCGTATCATCATGATCGATGATTCCATTGTCAGAGGTACAACCTCAGACCGTATCGTAGGAATGCTTCGCGAGGCTGGCGCAAAGGAAGTTCATGTAAGGATCAGTTCGCCTCCGTTCTTATATCCTTGTTATTTTGGAACGGATATCCCGGACAGAGAGCAGTTGATAGCATATAACCGTTCGGTTGATGAGATCTGCAAGATCATCGGCGCCGATTCCCTTGCTTATCTTCGCAAGGAGCGGCTGGTAGAGATCTCCGGTGGAAGACAGTACTGCCACGGCTGCTTTACAGGGGAATATCCGATGGAGCCACCAAAGGAAGATATCCGCGGAGAACATGAGAATTTCAAACGCGGTGAAGATTCAAAAGTAAAATAAAGAAATACAGGAGAGGTAAAAATGAGTACAGACAGATACACAAGCCCATTCTGCGAGAGATATGCAAGTAAAGAAATGCAGTATATTTTCTCTCCGGATAAGAAGTTTAAGACATGGAGAAAATTATGGATCGCCCTTGCAGAAACGGAGTATGAACTCGGCCTTTCTGAAAACGGCAAGCCGGTTATCTCACAGGAGCAGATCGATGAGTTAAAGGCACATGCAGAGGACATCAATTATGATGTAGCAAAAGAGCGTGAGAAGATGGTTCGTCATGATGTTATGAGCCATGTATATGCATACGGCGTTCAGTGCCCAAAGGCTGCCGGCATCATCCATCTGGGAGCAACAAGCTGCTATGTTGGTGATAACACAGATGTTATCGTTATGACAGAGGCTATGAAGCTTGTCAGAAAGAAATTATTAAATGTAATCAACGAACTGTCCAAGTTTGCTATGGAATATAAAGATCTGCCGACACTGGCATTTACCCATTTCCAGCCTGCACAGCCAACAACTGTTGGTAAGCGTGCAACCTTATGGCTTCAGGAACTGATGTTAGATCTGTCTGATCTGGATTACATGATCGGTCAGCAGAAGCTCCTTGGATGTAAGGGAACAACAGGAACGCAGGCAAGCTTCTTAGAGCTCTTTAACGGAGATCATGAGAAGGTTCGCCAGATCGATAAGAAGATCGCAGAGAAGATGGGATTTGAAGCATGCTATCCTGTATCAGGACAGACTTATTCCCGTAAGGTAGATTCCAGAGTCTTAAATGTACTTTCCGGTATTGCACAGAGTGCACATAAGTTCTCAAATGATATCCGTCTGTTACAGCACTTAAAAGAGATCGAGGAGCCATTTGAAAAGAACCAGATCGGTTCATCAGCAATGGCATATAAGAGAAATCCGATGAGAAGTGAGAGAATTGCATCTTTATCAAACTACGTTATGGCTGATGCATTAAATCCTGCATTTACAGCAGCAACACAGTGGTTTGAGAGAACGCTGGATGATTCCGCAAACAAGCGTGTATCTGTTCCGGAAGCATTCCTTGCAATTGACGGTATCTTAGACCTGTACCTGAATGTTGTAGATGGTCTGGTTGTATATGATAAGGTTATCTATCAGAGATTCATGAAGGAGATTCCGTTTATGGCAACTGAGAATATCATGATGGATGCTGTAAAACGTGGCGGCAATCGTCAGGAGCTGCATGAGCTTATCCGTGAATACTCCATGCAGGCAGGCGCAACTGTAAAGAAAGAGGGCAAGGAAAATAACCTTGTTGATCTGATTGCAGCAGATCCTGCATTTGGCATGACCAAGGAAGAGATCGAAGCCATCCTTGAGCCAAAGAACTTTGTCGGACGCGCACCGGAGCAGACCGAGGAATTCATCACAGAGGTTGTAAAGCCGGTACTTGATGCAAATAAAGACATACTTGGCATGACCGCTGAGATCAACGTATAAAAGTTAAATATCACATGAATCAATTAGGGATGCATATCCCACTGTAATGACGCGTTGTGGTTTCTATTCAGTGCACATACCTGATTCGTAAATGCTCTTGTGCTAATTCGCTTTTGGCTCAAACAAGCACTCGCATTTACTGGTAATGTGCACTTCATAACGAAATCCTCACAATGTCATTACAAGGGGATATGCATCCCTGTTTAATTCATGTGATATTTTGTTATAGCGTTATAATCAATATAGCTCAGAAGTTCATTAACAGTTAAAGGTTTACTGTAAAGGTAGCCTATCTGTCATCCGATAATTGGTCCTTCACCTGTTTCTCCGGCATCCCTCTATGATGACATTGTGAGGATTTCGTCGTGCGATGCACATTACCAGTACATACGAGTGTATGTCTGAGCCCGAAGGGCGAGTTTACACAGGAGTATGTACGAATCAGGTATGTGCATCAAACAGAAACCGCAACACGTTATCATAGAGGGATGCCGGAGAAACAGGTGAAGGACCAATTATCGGATGACAGGAAAGCTACAGCAATTCCATCAACTTCATAGCGGCGATGCTCATGCCACGCCTGCGGTCACTGATGATGCACATGTTCCGCTTGGGGATGTGCTTCTTGAAATTTAACCGAAAGATCTCATCACGGTCAATATAGTCACCGGCAAAGTCAGCCACGATCGATCCGATCCCAAGGTTTCTCTTTGCAAACTGTGCGATCATATCACTGGTTGCAAGCTCGAATTCAGGGGTCAGCGTGACGCCTTCATTTGCAAGAAACTGATCTACATAGGCTCTTGTGCTGGTGTCATTTTCCAGACAGATGATCGGAAGCTTTTGCAGATCCGGATAGTCGAGAACTTTACCTTTCAGGTCGTTAAATCTTGGACCGGCTATAAAGATATCTTCGATCTCCCGTGCGTTTCGAATCTCCATGTTCGGATTCTGTGGGAGAGGAGTTGTAACGATACCGAAGTCAATGTTATTTGCAAATAAGTGGTCGATCGTACTTGGGGTCGGAGCATTTGTTACATGTACCTTGATGCCGGGATAGAGCTGGTGGAAGCGTTCGAGATGCGGAAGCAGATAGAACTGGAGTGTCATATCACTGGCTCCGATCCGGATCTCGCCGGTTTCCAAGTGCATCAATCTGGCAAGCTGCTGTTCGCCCATGGAGATTGCCTCGTATCCTTCGGCTACATGTTTGTAGAGAAGTTCGCCTGCACCTGTCAGGGATACACCTTTTTTCGTCCGGATGAACAGGTTGATACCGATTGCCTGTTCTAAAGATTTGACCGCCTGACTGACAGCGGGCTGGGATACGCACAGTTCTTTAGCAGCAGCAGAGATGCTTGCTGTCTTTGCCACATAATAGAAAATCTTATAATATTCATAATTAATATTCATAGTCGAAACTCCCGGTTAATTTTATTACAGATAATTGTAAAAACGTTATTAAGGTCATGCATATGCATATATCGGGTACATGTATATCAAATGATGTATACACGATATCAAATATAGAAATGCAGTTATGCTAATTGTTGTATATAAAGTGTAAACCGAACCTGTGTATTTGTAAAGAATAAATATAAGTACAACTTATGTTATATATAATTAATATCGATTTTACTTATAATACATACATGCTATAATGTAAAAGTAATTGAGTTCAATTTCGGAAGATATTTCCGGGAAAATGCCATGAAAGCGAGGATAAAAATATGGTAAGAGCGGTTGTCGGAGCCAACTGGGGCGACGAAGGAAAAGGTAAAATAACAGATATGCTGGCGGAAACATCTGATATTATTGTCAGATTTCAGGGTGGTGCAAATGCAGGTCACACAATTGTAAATGACTATGGTAAATTTGCATTGCATACACTTCCGTCCGGTTGTTTCTATGATCATACAACAAGTGTTATCGGAAATGGTGTAGCATTAAATATCCCGGTTCTGTTCAAAGAGCTGAACAGCATCGTAGAAAAGGGAGTCCCAATGCCAAAGATCCTGATCTCAGACAGAGCACAGATGGTTATGCCATATCACATTCTGTTTGATGAGTACGAGGAGGAGAGACTGGCCGGTAAGTCATTCGGATCTACAAAGTCAGGTATCGCACCATTCTATTCAGACAAATATGCAAAGATCGGTTTCCAGGTAAGCGAACTGTTTGACACAGAGGAAGAATTGAAGGATAAGATCAGCAGAGTTATCGCATCCAAGAATGTTCTGCTTGAGTATCTGTATAAGAAGCCGCTTCTTACAGTAGATGAAGTATATGAAACATTGATGGAGTACAAGGCTATCGTAGAGCCATATGTATGTGATGTATCCGCATATCTTCATGAGGCGATCAAAGCTGGCAAGACAATTTTGTTAGAAGGTCAGCTTGGAACATTAAAGGACCCGGATCATGGTATTTATCCTATGGTTACATCATCGTCCACACTGGCTGCTTATGGTGCGATCGGTGCCGGTATCCCTCCATATGAGATCAAGCAGATCGTAACAGTAGTAAAGGCATATTCAAGTGCTGTAGGCGCCGGTGAATTCGTCAGCGAGATCTTCGGAGATGAAGCAGATGAGTTAAGACGTCGTGGTGGTGACGGCGGTGAGTACGGTGCAACAACCGGACGTCCAAGACGTATGGGATGGTTCGATTGTGTAGCTTCCAGGTATGGCTGCCGTATGCAGGGAACAACAGATGTAGCATTTACCGTACTTGATGTACTGGGTTATCTGGATGAGATTCCTGTATGTGTCGGATACGATATCGATGGTGAAGTAACAACAGACTTCCCTACAACAGCTAAGTTAAAGAAAGCAAAGCCTGTATATGAGGTTCTGCCGGGATGGAAGACAGATATCCGTGGTATCAAGAACTACGAAGATCTTCCGGAGAACTGCAGAAACTACATTGAGTTCATTGAGAAACATATCGGATATCCGATCACTATGGTTTCAAACGGACCAAAGAGAACCGACATTATCTACAGAAATAAATAAGAAATAAAAAGAAAAACCATACTGACAGCATATATATTTGGGTGGATAGGTAAATCACATAAAAAATATATATGCTGCCGGTATGGTTTTTTGATTATATGGAAAAAGCTGTATTAGAATATATTATGCAAGGTTCTTTTGACAACGCTTCAGCATCGCCGGGGTCTCCTGACCGAACTTGCGGCGAAGACGTTTTACAACATAGATATAGGCAGGAATCAGGAAGATATCTGCAAATATCCATGCGAGCGGACTGCCGAGTGCTACAAAGACATAACCGAATTTTGGTACCAGGATAAAGCCTGCGATCGTACGGGCAACCATTTCACAGATACCTGCGATAACGGCAAATGCGGAGTAGCCGAGTCCCTGAATCATAAACCGGACGATATTTACAAGGGCAAGCAGGATGTAAGCTCCTGAGTTGCCAAGCAGGAAATAATATACAAGCTTGATGATCTCTGTTTCTTCTGCATCCAGGAAAAGCAGTGCCAGATTCTTGCCGAATAACAGGATAAATACAAATGCAAGAATCGCATAGACAATACCGAGTTTGATACATGCCTTTAAGCCGGCATCCACACGATCCATTTTCTTAGCACCGACATTTTGTCCGCCGTAGGTTGCCATTGTCGATCCCATGGCATCAAACGGACAGCAGAGGAACATGGAAATCTTTGTTCCGGCGGATACGGCAGCGATAACGGATTCACCCATCGAATTAACTGCAGCCTGAAGAATAACACTGCCGATCGCTGTGATCGAATACTGAAGCCCCATCGGAACACCCATACCGCATAAGGTCAGACAGTGGCGCATACTAAATGCCCAGTCCTGTTTTGTAAAATGAAGATATCCGAGCTTCTTACACATATAGATCAGACAGCCGACACCGGAGATTGCCTGTGCAACAACGGTTGCAACAGCAGCACCGGCGACACCCATCGGACGAACTAACAGGATATCCAGTACGATATTTAACAGGGAGGATGCGATCAGACAGACAACAGGGGTTACACTGTCGCCGAGAGAACGCAGGATACCGGAAACCATATTATAAAGGAAGGTTGCAGGTATTCCCATAAATATAATAAATATGTAGATAAATGCCTGATCCAGGATGCTGTCCGGTGTCTTCATCCAGATCAGAATATTTCTGGTAAGAATTCCGACTGCAACTGTCATAACGGCAGCGAAGAAGATCGAAGCCCAGACACAGTTTGTAATGTACTTCTTCATATTATCAGTGTCCTTTGCTCCAAAGGCCTGAGCAACCGGGATGGCAAAACCATTGCAGATACCGATGCAGAAACCGAGTATCATAAAGTTGATCGATCCGGTTGAGCCGACGGCTGCAAGTGCATCGACACCCAGAAATTTACCAACGATGATCGTATCGACCATGTTATAAAATTGCTGGAATAAAAGCCCAAATAATAATGGCAGTCCAAAGTTCAAGATCAGTTTCATAGGATTGCCTTCAGTCAGATCCTTGGAACCGTTAATTTTTTTCAGTAAGTTTTTCAATGATTTTACCTCCTTGTGTTAGTTTAGTCGTTGCGAACAGTTTATTTACGAATCATACTGACATTGCCAACAGGAAACGCTTCCGCTCGTTGAGTCCTGCAGCGGTACTAAGATGCCGCTTATGCGCCATCGCACCACAAGGGTGCGCTTTTGCTCTAAGTTCGTGCGAGCACTCACTAAGTGCAAAATGTGAGTACCGGCGGACTCAAATGTCCCTGTATTGGCAAGTTGTATGATTCTATTAAATAAACTGCCCGCAACGACTTCCATATTCTAAATGCATACTGGATATTACTTCTTTTTATAAGAAAAATCAATCTGGTAAAAATCATGTTTTTTGTCGGGGGTTTTAGTGCAAAATGTCATGTTTACTCTGGCTTGCTTTTTATGACTGTAGAAAATATAATAGAGAACAGAAAATATACAGAAAGAACGAGGAAAACACATGCAGCATACCGTAAAGAAAAACAGAGCAACCAGAATTGCATACCGGATGGTGGGTGTCTTTTTTGTTGCTATCGGAGCAGCATTTATTCTGTTAATGATCAAAACACATGGCAGTGCCGGCGGACGGATATTCAAGCTGGCATTTGGACTTGCACTTGCGGCATATGGATTGATGCTTGTGAAATCTTCATTTCGCAAATCGGCATTTGATCTGACCTATCGTTTTGAAGACGATGAACTGGTAATAGAAAAGGGAAGGAAATCCTATCATACACCATACGATAAGATTACAAATGTGAATCTGGTCATCCCTGATCCACATATGCCATATTACATATTAAAGATAGATATAGGAAAAGAGCAATTCGTACTGCCGTTCAGCGGTAAACGTGAGAAGTGCGATGCAATCTATTATCATTTGTTAAAGAAGATGGGAATTTATCAGGAAAGTGAGACAGAAAGAAGGTAAATCATGAAAGAAAAAATCCTTGCGCTGCTTCGAACGAGCAGTGATTATATATCCGGTCAGGCAATCTGTGAGAAATTAGGTGTCTCGAGAACCGCTGTCTGGAAAAATATCAATGCCTTAAAGGCAGAAGGCTACATTATAGATGCAGTAAATAATAAAGGCTATCGTCTGGTCGGAGAGCCGGATGTCGTTACGAAAGAGAAGATAGAGGCAGCACTCACGACATCGGTGATCGGAAGAGAACTGTATTATTATGATGAGACGGATTCCACAAATATACGGGCAAAGCTTGCAGGAGAGACAGATGGAACACACGGAGCGTTGTTTGTTGCAAATGAACAGAATGCAGGACGAGGAAGAAGAGGAAGGGCATGGAGCACTCCGAAGGGAACCAGCATAGCCATGACATTTCTGCTCCGTCCGGATGTGCCGATCGAGAATGTATCCAGACTTACGATCCTGTCGGCACTCGCAACGGCGCGTGCTCTTGCAGATACAGCGGGCTTGCAGGCACAGATCAAATGGCCGAATGATGTTGTAGTCGGCGGCAAGAAGATCTGTGGCATTCTTACAGAGATGAGTTCGGAAGGTATGGATATCAAATATGCAGTTGTAGGTATCGGCATCAATGTATCCATGATGGAATTTCCGGAAGAACTGGCAGACAAGGCGACGTCGATCAAGCTGGAAAACGGAACCGGCTGTGACAGAAGCAAACTGGTCGCTAGTGTGGCAAATCATTTTGAAGAGTTGTATGACGCATTTGTCAAATGCCAGGATCTTCAGTTCATGCTGGATGAATATAATTCCATCCTTGTGAACAAGGATGAACAGGTCTATGTGATCGAAGGATATAACCGGACAGAATACACAGCCCTCGGACTTGCACCAAATGGAGGACTTCGTGTGAAGGATAAAGATGGACAGGAGTCGATCATTATATCTGGGGAAGTGTCCGTGCGCGGAATTTACGGATATGTGTAAAAAACTTTCAAAAAACTGGAAATAGCAGCATTTTTCATGTATAATTCTAGGCGTGTATAAAAACAGGTAAGTAATTAGAACTATAATAAAAGAACATGGAGGAACGAGCAAGATGGAAAAAATTCAAATGACTACCCCTTTAGTAGAGATGGATGGAGACGAGATGACCAGAATTCTCTGGAAAATGATCAAGGATGAACTGATCTATCCATTTATCGATCTGAAATCCGAGTATTACGATCTGGGACTTGAATATAGAAATGAGACAAATGATCAGGTAACATTTGATTCCGCATATGCAACACAGAAGTATGGCGTTGCTGTTAAATGTGCAACGATCACACCAAATGCTGCACGTATGACAGAGTATGATCTGAAGGAAATGTGGAAGAGCCCAAATGGAACGATCCGTGCGATCCTCGACGGAACAGTATTCCGTACGCCGATCATCGTAAAGGGCATTGAGCCATGTGTAAAGAACTGGAAGGCTCCTATCACAATCGCAAGACATGCATATGGTGATGTATATAAGAACGTAGAGATCAAGGTTCCGGGTGCCGGTAAGGCTGAGTTGGTATTCACAGGTGCAGATGGCACAGTGATCAAAGAGACGATCCATGAATTCGACGGACCGGGTGTGATCCAGGGACAGCACAACATCAACAAGTCAATCGAAAGCTTTGCAAGATGCTGCTTCAACTATGCGCTGGATATCAAGCAGACAATCTGGTTTGCAACCAAGGATACGATCTCAAAGAAATACGACCATACATTCAAAGATATCTTCCAGGAGATCTTTGATAAAGAATACAAAGAGAAATTCGATGCAGCAGGTATTGAATATTTCTATACACTGATCGACGATGCTGTAGCAAGAGTTATGAAATCCGAGGGTGGATTCATCTGGGCATGCAAGAACTACGATGGTGACGTAATGAGTGATATGATCTCATCTGCATTTGGTTCACTGGCCATGATGACATCTGTACTGGTTTCCCCAGATGGAAAGTATGAGTACGAAGCTGCACACGGAACAGTTCAGAGACACTACTACAAGCACTTAAAGGGTGAAGAAACATCCACAAACTCTGTTGCAACAATCTTTGCATGGACAGGCGCACTTAGAAAACGTGGTGAACTGGATGGCATCGACGCTCTGGTTGATTTCGCAAACAAGCTTGAGAAAGCAACGATCGCAACGATCGAATCCGGAAAGATGACAAAGGATCTTGCACTTATCACAACCCTTGAGAATCCAACTGTATTAAACAGCGAGAACTTCATCAAGGCAATTCGTGAGACCTTAGAGGGCATGTTATAAAAGGACGCAACAATTGTCCATTTAATAAATGATGACATAAAAATGGAAGAATGATTACATATTATTACGCAAGACGCTTTCGCTCTATCTTCATGTAGCGGTTCTAAGTTCACTGCATTCAGCAGTTCACTAAGTACCGACATGAATAACTGAGATCTTATCGAGGTTTTGTCGAGATTAGTTCGAAGTTACACAGAGTGGACAGGCTTGCTTCATAATAGTAATTCATTCTTCCATTTTTTGTCATAAATGAAATATTTTGAATGGACAATTGTTGCTGAACAGCAGGACGACTTCATTTGGACATAGACTTGCAAACAACGGAGTTATGTGGTACACTCTAACTAATTTTGTGGTACTATAAATAATAGTAGGCAATTGCCTAATAAAAACCAGACAAGGAGACATACCATGGTTATTACAGACGAAACAATCGATTATGTAGGTATTCTGGCGAAGCTTGAGCTTTCCGATGAGGAGAAGGAGCAGGCAAAGAAAGATATGTCAGATATGCTTGACTATGTAAGTAAGTTAAACGAACTGGACACTGAGAATGTAGAAGCAATGAGCCATACATTTTCTTATAATAATGTATTCCGTGAAGATGAAGTAACAAATGGCGACGACAGAGAGAATATGCTGTCAAATGCACCGGAGCAGAAAGATGGCTGCTATAAGGTGCCAAGAACATTTGATTAGGAGGTAACGGACATTGGATATGATGAGTATGACAGCAGTAGAGCTTGGAAAGAAGATCAAGGCCGGAGAGATCTCCGTTATGGAAGCAACCAAAGCCTGCATCGAGAATATAAAGACATACGACAAAGAATATAACTGTTTTATCACCGTAGATGAAGAAGGTGCATTCAAACAGGCAGAAGAAATACAGAAGAAGATCAACAGCGGCGAGCTGACAAGCCCGTTGGCAGGTGTACCGATCGCGATCAAGGATAATATGTGTCAGAACGGTGTACTTACCACCTGCGCATCCAAGATCTTATCAAACTTCGTACCGACCTATACATCAGATGCTGTTGTGAAATTAATGGAAGCAGGAGCCGTGATCGTAGGCAAGACAAATATGGATGAGTTCGCAATGGGAAGTACAACCGAGACTTCTTATTATGGCGAGACAAAGAATCCATGGGATACAAATAAAGTTCCGGGTGGTTCTTCCGGTGGATCAGCAGCCGCTGTTGCAGCAGAAGAAGTACCGTGTGCACTCGGTTCCGATACCGGTGGATCGATCCGTCAGCCGGCAGCATTCTGTGGTGTAACAGGAATCAAGCCAACTTACGGCAGAGTATCCAGATACGGTCTGGTTGCATATGGTTCATCTCTTGACCAGATCGGACCACTTGCAAAGGATGTAACAGACTGTGCAACGATATTAGAGATCATTTCCCGGTATGATAAGAAAGATTCTACATCTGTAGAACGTACGGATAATGATTTTACAAGCGCATTAAAGGACGATGTAAAAGGTATGCGCATCGGACTTCCAAAGGACTATTTCACAGAAGGACTGGATCCTGAGATCAAGGATGCTGTGTACCATGTAGCTGAAGTATTAAAAGAAAAAGGTGCGATCGTGGAAGAATTTGACCTTGGTATGGTAGAATATGCAATTCCTGCATATTATATCATTGCATCCGCAGAGGCAAGCTCGAATCTGGAACGTTTCGACGGCGTAAAATACGGCTATCGTACAGCAGAGTACACAGACCTTCACAACATGTATAAGAAGACACGTTCCGAAGGCTTTGGCGCAGAAGTAAAGAGACGTATCATGTTAGGTTCCTTTACCCTGTCATCCGGTTACTATGATGCATACTATGTAAAAGCACTTAAGGTAAAAGCCCTGATCAAACAGGCTTATGATAAAGCATTTGCAAAATACGATATCATCCTCGGTCCGGTTGCACCTACAACTGCACTGACCATGGGTGAATCCTTATCCGATCCGATCAAGATGTATCTGGGCGATGTATACACCGTTCCGGTCAACCTTGCAGGACTTCCGGGTATTTCCCTTCCATGCGGATACGACAAAGACGGCATGCCGATCGGTGTCCAGATGGTAGGAGATGCATTTAACGAGAAAGCAATCATTCAGGCGGCATATGCATTTGAGCAGACAAGAGAGTACAAGCAGCCTGCCGCTGTAGCAGAAAGGGGTCTGTAAGATGAGTAAAGTATACGAAACCGTGATCGGTCTGGAGGTTCATGTAGAGCTTGCGACAAAGACGAAGATATTCTGCGGCTGCAGTACCGCATTTGGTGGTGCACCGAATACGCATACATGTCCGGTATGTACCGGTATGCCGGGTTCCCTTCCGGTACTGAATAAAGGGGTAGTAGAAAAAGCAGTTGCTGTCGGTCTTGCAACCAACTGTACGATCACACAGAACTGTAAATTTGACCGTAAGAATTATTTCTATCCGGATAATCCACAGAACTATCAGATCTCTCAGCTGTACTACCCAATCTGCAGAAACGGAAAGGTAGAGATCGAAGTAGAGGGCAAGAAGAAATTCGTAAGGATCCATGAGATCCACATGGAAGAGGATGCAGGTAAACTGGTACATGATCCATATACAGACAGTTCACTGGTGGATTTCAATCGTTCCGGTGTGCCTCTGATCGAGATCGTATCTGAGCCGGATATGCGTTCTGCGGAAGAAGTAATTGCTTATCTTGAGAAATTACGTCTGATCATCCAGTATCTCGGAGCATCAGACTGTAAGTTAAATGAAGGCTCGATGCGTGCCGATGTCAACCTGTCTGTTCGTGAAGTCGGAGCAGAAGAATTCGGAACAAGAACAGAGACAAAGAACCTGAACTCATTCAAGGCTATCGCCCATGCGATCGAGAACGAGAGAGAACGTCAGATCGACCTGATCGAGGCAGGTGAAAAGGTTGTACAGGAGACCAGAAGATGGGATGATACCAAGGAATATTCATATCCAATGCGTTCCAAAGAGGATGCACAGGATTATCGTTATTTCCCTGATCCGGATCTTGTACCGGTACAGATCAGTGACGAGTGGATGGAGGAGATCCGAAGCCGTCAGCCGGAATTCCGGGATGAGAAGAAGATCCGGTATAAAGAAGAGTATGATATCCCAGACTATGATATAGATATCATTACAAATACAAAGAAGATGGCAGACCTTTTCGAGGAGACGATCGCTCTCGGAGCAAATCCGAAGAAGGTATCCAACTGGCTGATGGGAGAGACCATGCGTTTGATGAAAGAACATTCCATCGATGCAGATGAGTTGTCATTCAGCGCAGAGCACCTTGCAAAGCTGATACAGATGGTAGATGCGAAAGCCATCAACAGCAATGTCGCAAAGGAAGTATTCGAGAAGATATTTACAGATGATATCGAACCGGAAAGCTATGTAAAAGAACATGGACTTGCCACCGTAAATGATGAGGGTGCACTCCGTAAGGTTGTAGAAGAAGTAATTGCCAATAATCCAAAGGCGATCGAAGACTTCCGTGGCGGAAAAGAAAAAGCACTTGGCGCATTGGTCGGACAGACCATGAAAGCAATGAAGGGCAAGGCAGATCCGGCATCCGTAAACCAGATGCTCCGTGAGCTGTTAAAATAATCGATACCAATAGAAAAAAATGAAGAGAAAGCAGGTGGCATATCCACCTGATGACCACCTCTCATGGTGGGATGGAGATTGATATGGAAGAAACCAGACATGTGAGAAAGAGAGACATTTACAAACGTATTATTACATTTTCGGAAGGCGTGCTTCTGTTAGCTGCGGAAGTACTGCTGTTTGCGAGAATGTGGTATACCGAATATGCAGATAATACTCAGGCTATCCAGATTCCGTTCTGGAACAAAGGTAACTGGGCGGTAATCGGTATGTATGCGATTATCATTTATCTGTTTACGAAGCTGTATGGTGGTTATAAAGTAGGCTTCCTCCGGGTGATGGATGTTCTCTTTTCACAAATATTATCATTGGTCTGTGCAAATATCGTAGGTTATATCGAGCTGTGTATCATTGCCCGTAATTATCTGCCGGCACTGAACATGATCGAGCTTACATTCTTAGAGATCATAGTTATATTTATATGGGTATTTGTCTGCAGGATGATGTACCGCAAGTTCTATCCACCGAGACATTTACTGCTTGTCTACGGATATAAGACACCGACCGAATTCATTGATAAGATCAATGCCAGAAAAGATAAATATATCATTGCTGACCGTATTCATGTCAGTGAAGGTGAGAAAGCATTAAAAGAAAAAATCTTACAGTACGATGGCGTTATCCTTTGTGAGACAAAGGCATATATCAGAAACGAACTGGTAAAATACTGCTTCGAGCATTCAATCCGTTCGTATGTGGTACCGAAGTTATCGGATATCATTATCTTAGGAGCAGAACCGATCCATTTGTTTGATACACCGTTATTATTATCCAGAAACCAGGGACTGACAGGAGAAGATATGATCTTCAAGCGTCTGATGGATATTATCGTATCTCTGATCATGATCATTATCTTTTCACCGTTTATGATCCTGATCGCACTTGCGATCAAGCTCTATGACAGAGGCCCTGTATTCTATAAACAGGATCGTCTGACCCTAAATGGCAGGGTATTCAAGATCATGAAATTCAGAAGTATGCGGATGGACTCCGAGGAACATGGCGCACAGCTTGCAAGAAAGCATGATGACAGAATCACACCGGTTGGCCGTGTGATCCGTGCCACACACTTAGACGAGCTGCCACAGCTCTTTAATATCTTAAAGGGTGATATGTCAGTCGTAGGTCCTAGACCGGAGCGTCCGGAGATCGCAGCGCAGTACAGGGAGACCTTCCCGGAATTCGATTATCGTCTGAAGATGAAAGCCGGACTTACCGGATATGCGCAGGTCTACGGTAAATATAACACCACACCGAGAGATAAGGTGAAGCTTGATCTGACATATTATGAGCAGTATTCCTTATGGCTGGATCTGAAGCTGATCCTGCTGACCTTCAAGATCTTATTCCAGAAGGAGAACACGGAAGGAATCGATGCAAATCAGACGACAGCGATCCGTGAAGACAAGACAAAGAAAACAGGCATCAAGCATCCGCATGATGAAGCCGAGGATGCCTTCTATAGTGTAGAGGAAAAGAAGTAAATGAAACCAGAAGTATCCGTGATCATTCCGGCATATAATTGCAGTAGAACAATTAAACAGGCAATCGATTCCGCACTTTGTCAGGATGTGATATCAGAGATCATCGTGATCGACGACTGTTCACCGGAGGATCCGACGGAGTGCTTGGCAGAATATAAAAGCAATCCACAGGTTAGACTATATAAGAATGAAACCAATCTTGGCGTAGCAGCAACGAGAAATAAAGGTGTGCAGCTTGCAGAGGGCGAATATGTAGCATTCTTAGATTCCGATGATATCTGGCGGCCGGGAAAGCTCTCAAAGCAGCTTGCTGTTATGAAGAAGACCGGAGTGGTATTATCCTCAACTGCCAGAGAACTGATGGAAGAGGACGGAACCCATACCGGGCGGATCTTGCCGGTACCGGAGAAGATCACTTATAAAGGTATGTTATATGGAAATGTGATCAACTGCTCATCCGTAGTGATGAAGCGTGAGGTGGCAGCAGAGTTCCCGATGGGGGATGATGATGCTCACGAGGATTATATCTGCTGGCTGCAGATCCTTAAGAAATACGGGGAGGCAGCAGGCATCAATGAACCGTTACTGCTTTACCGGATGGTGAAGAACAGTAAATCAGGTTCCAAATTACATTCTGCAAAGATGACGTATCAGGTATACCGGAAGATGGGATTTGGAACAGTGAAGTCACTTGGATATTTTGCAGGATATGCGATACATGGAGTAAAGAAGTATTTTCTTTAAATAAAAAGAAACGGAGCAGGGAGATGGCAGAGGAAATCAAGAGAGGTCCGGGAAGACCGACCGATAAACGGAAAGACACAATTCTGAGACTAAGAATCGACACAGATACACATGAACTGCTTTCAAAGTATGCAAAGCAAAAAGGTGTATCCATGTCGGAAATCGTCAGAGAGGCAGTCTACGGTATCGTAAAACAGGCGAACATAGAAGAATAAGACTGTCAGACAGGAGAACATTGACCATGGAAACAAATAAGGAAGGGGATATGACCCTATCTGTCGTCATGCCCGCCTATAATGAAGGAACACATATAGCAGATAATCTGCTTGAAACCAGCAGGGTGTTGTCCGGTTTCGTCAAACGGTATGAGATCATAGCAGTTGATGACGGAAGTGCAGATAATACCGCAGAGTGTATCCACCGGGCTGAAATGCAGGATACCCATATCAGGGGGATCTCGTATCAGCCGAATGGTGGAAAAGGACATGCCATCCGGACAGGGATCGCAGCAGCAGAGGGACGATACATCGCATTTCTGGATTCCGATCTGGAACTGCCACCGATCCTGCTGAAACGATTCTTAAAAGATATGAAGGAGCAGAACGCCGATATCGTGATCGGTTCCAAGTTGCATCCGGAATCGAAGCTCCATTATCCGATGCTGCGTAAGATTATGAGCTATGGATATTATCTGATGTTAAAGATGATGTTCCATCTGAACACCCACGATACACAGACCGGTATCAAGTTATTCAAAAAAGAAGTGATCAAACCAATCGTCAGCCAGATGCAGGCAGAAGGATATGCATTTGATATTGAGATCCTTGCCATGGCAGCAAAAGATGGCAGAAAGATCTGCGAAGCTCCGATTGAGCTGAACTACAGCCGGGATGACAGCAGGGGCGGAAGAAGGATTGGATTAAAGGATGTAGCAAAGGTCTTTAAAGAGACGTTAGAAGTGAGAAAACGTGTTATGCATTGAATAACGGACGTTAATGACTGCGGATATATTGTATTCCGCAAAACGCTTCCGCTCTATCTTTGACGTAGCGGTACATAAGGCTGCAAAATACGCAGCCTAAGTACCGACGCAAAGAGAGGTTTGCTACATACAATATATCCGCAGTCATTAACTGGCTATGTAAAGCAGATATTGTATTCCGCAAAGCGCGGTTTGTTGCATACAATGTATCTATAGTTATTAACTGACAGTGTAAAACAAGATAACGTAAATGCCACGAGTATGAGGTTTTGCTATATATTATGAAGCAAACCTATCTGAGCGTCGGTACTTAGGCTGCGTCCTTTGCAGCCTTATGTACCGCTACGTCGAAGATAGAGCGGAAGCGTTTTGCGGAATAATAGTATAGTTAACCTCATACATAGTGGCGACATAGAAATGTGAGGGAAAATATATGACATATGAAAACGCTTTGGAAATTTTGAAAAAGTACGGGCAGGAGCATGTGCTCGCCTATTATGATGAACTAAACGATGAAGAGAAGCAGAGCCTGCTGTTACAGATCGGCGAGATAGACTTCTCGATGTTTGATGTGTTAAAAGAAAAAGGCACAGCCGGAAAGACCGGCTCGATCACACCGACAGCGGCATTAACGCTTGATACGATCAAAGAATACGAATTCGCTTACAAGGTACTTGGCGAGACGGCGATCCAGAAAGGACAGCTCGCTCTTGTTATGCTTGCCGGAGGTCAGGGAACCAGACTTGGATTTGATGGGCCGAAGGGCACATACAATATCGGACTGACGAGAGATCTCTATATCTTCGAATGTCAGGTGAAGACGATCCTGACTGTTGTGAGGACACTTGGACGATGGATCCATCTCTATATCATGACCAGTGATAAGAACTACGAAGCAACGACATCCTTCTTTGCAGAGCATAAGAATTTTGAATATAAGGAGGAGTATCTGCATTTCTTCAAACAGGAGCTGGTACCATCCGTTGATTTTAATGGAAAGATATTGATGGAAGCACCATCAAAGATCTGCCTGTCACCAAATGGAAATGGTGGCTGGTTCTCATCCATGAAACGGGCAGGACTGGTAGAACAGCTTGATAAAGAAGGCATCCGGTATATCAATGTATTCGCTGTAGACAATGTCTTACAGAAGATCGCAGACCCGGTATTCCTTGGAGCAATGATGATGGAGGATTACCAGTCGGCAGCAAAAGTCGTAAAGAAAGCAGATCCATATGAACGGGTAGGCGTCCTTTGTAATCTGGATGGAAAGCCACATATCGTAGAATATTATGAATTAACAGATGATATGCGGTTTGAGAAAAATGCAAACGGTGACTATGCCTATAACTATGGGGTGATCTTAAATTATATCTTCCCGGTTGATCAGTTGAAGGTGCTCTTAAACGAGAATATGCCGCTTCATGCTGCGAAGAAGGTTATTCCATATATGAATGAGAAAAAAGAGTTGGTAAAGCCTGCGGAGCCGAACGGCTATAAGTTCGAGACACTTGCTCTTGATATGCTTCAGTTCATGAATGACTGTCTGCCATTCGAGGTTGTCAGAGACTATGAATTCGCCCCGATCAAGAATGCAGAAGGTGTGGATTCACCGGAGACAGCGAGAGCGCTGTTAAAGAAGAATGGATATAAGTTGTAGAACTGCGTCGAATACTTTGGAAAATTTGCCTAAAATAACAGTATTATTTCCGGAAATTTCTACACTCAACTTAAACGTAGAAAATTGACTTTTAATAAGAATTGAATTATAGTTGTTAGTGGCTAAGAAGCGTTAAGGATTTCTAAGCCATTAACAACTATATTTATATAGCTTGACTTGATAAAGATACATGATGAACACATTTATGAGGGAAATGAGGGAATACAATGTATAGAAAAGGACCGCAGGGCTGGTTAAAACATCTGGATTTTACAGTGCTGAATCTGATAGCACTGCATGCATCTTATTGTATGGCGTATTTTATACGGATGGGAACAGAGAATCCGTATCATAGTAAGTTATATCGGACAATAGCCGTACTTCTGACATTATTTCAATTATTGGTTACCATAGTATGTCATATATATAAAGGCGTATTGCAACGAGGACGTTTTCGTGAAGCAATCGCATCCGTGAAGCAGTCTGTACTGGTTGTACTTCTGGCAGTATTTGTTCTGTTCATGATGAAGATGGGTGCGGCCTATTCCAGAAAGGTTATGGCTTTGTTTGGCATGATTTATCTGGTTATGGGTTATGTGGTTACACTTCTCTGGAAGGAATATATACGAAGACATCGTGTGGCAAAGAAATCTATTGTGATCGTGACAGTCAAAGAATATCTGAATGCGTTACTTGCAGAAATGGATACAGAATACTATAATCTGTATCGGGTTGCAGGTGTTGTATTATTAGATGCAACTGAGGATGAGGCAGAAAGCTACAATACAGAATATGCAGATTTGGAGCTTAGTATATATACATATTCAGACGAAGTTCTGGAACAGATCATGCATGGCTGGGTAGATGAGGTCTATGTGAATATACCATTTGAGAAGCATATTCCGGAGAATCTTCTGGGACAGCTTGCAGATATGGGAATCACGGTTCATGTGCGGGTGCGTGTTCCGGCAGAGCTTTCTAATTATCAGTATGTATTCGATAAACAGCTTGGTCATCATGTACTGACCGTCAGCACTACATATATAACGATGTATCAGGCTTTTGTGAAGCGGGCAATCGATATCCTTGGTGGAATTGTGGGATGTATCTTTACAGGCATTCTTACGATCATCCTTGCACCATGTATCTATATTGCATCACCGGGACCGATCTTCTTCTCGCAGTACCGTATCGGTAAGAATGGTAAGAAGTTCAAGATCTATAAATTCCGAAGCATGTATATGGATGCGGAAGCACGAAAAGCAGAGCTGATGGAGCAGAATCAGGTTAAGGATGGCATGATGTTCAAGATGGAATATGATCCGCGAATCATTGGCTGCAAGAAGCTGCCGGATGGTACGATCAAGAAGGGCATCGGAAACCGGATCCGTGACTGGTCACTCGATGAATTCCCGCAGTTCTTCAATGTGTTAAAGGGTGATATGAGTCTGATCGGAACCAGACCGCCAACAGAGGACGAATGGGAGAAGTATTCCGCCCATCATAGAGGACGTATGGCGATCAAACCGGGTATCACAGGACTCTGGCAGGTCAGCGGAAGAAGTAATATCACGGATTTCGATGAGGTTGTAAGATTAGACCGTAAGTATATCGATGAATGGAGTCTTGTAAACGACATCAAGATACTGTTCAAGACAGTGGGTGTTGTGTTGAAGGGTGAAGGATCGATGTGATATTGGTTTGGATATAATGAAATTTTAAGGGAAAACTTAGCTGACTAGGAGCAGCAAAAGGAAAAAGAAATACTATCTGTGAAGAGCAGATGTGTACATAGATATGAAGGTACTTTTAAGGGATTGGTTCGAGAAGAACCAGAGGAGTAAATAAATGATTATTACACAGACACCTTTCCGTATGTCTTTTTTTGGCGGCGGAACAGATATGGAAAGCTTTTTTAAAGAATATGGCGGTGCCGTTTTGTCTACCACATTTGATAAATATTGTTACGTGAACGTTAGACACCTGCCACGTTTCTTTGATTACTCTACTGAGTTATCTTATTCAAAAACTGAGCGTGTGACAAATATCGATGACATTCAACATCCTGCAATTCGCAATGCGATGAAGATGCTAGACATGCACGAAATTCGTCTTACATATGAAGCTGATCTCCCAGCACGTTCCGGGTTAGGAACATCAAGTTCTTTTGCAGTAGGAATGCTGAATGCCTTTTATGCGCTAAAAGGAAAATATGCTGATAAGAAAAAATTGGCAGATGAAGCAATTTATCTGGAGCGAAATCTGTGTCAGGAAGCAGGTGGCTGGCAGGATCAGATTGCAGCATCATTTGGTGGATTTAATCGTATCAACTTTAATGCGGATGGATATGAAGTCCTACCTATGATCATTTCACCTGAGAGAAAGAAGCAGCTAAATCAAAATTTAATGATGTTCTTTACTGGTTTTACTCGCTTTTCTTCTGACGTTCAGAAAGTAAATGCCTCAGGTAAGGTTGATAAAACAGGACAGTTAAAAGAAATGCTGTCTTTAGTTGACGATGCAGAGAGAGTTCTGACAGATAAGGAAAAGAATCTTGATGATTTCGGTAGGTTGTTGGATCACACATGGAAGTTGAAACGTCAAACGGGATCAGCGGTGTCCACAAATAGCATTGATGAACTTTATGCAAAAGGAATGGCTGCTGGTGCTTTGGGCGGAAAACTTCTTGGTGCCGGCGGTGGTGGATTCCTTGTATTCTATGTACAGCCGGAACGACAGGATGCTGTTCGTTGGGCGATGCGCGACCTACTCTATATTCCGTTCAAATTTGAAGATAGTGGAACGCGTATAATCCATTATACACCGGAAGACTATACACCGAAGGATTAGAGACATGAAAGTAGTGATTATGGCAGGCGGGAAAGGCACTCGTATTTCCTCTGTAACGAGTGATATTCCTAAGCCGATGATAAAAATTGAAGGCATTCCGGTATTGGAACGAGAAATCAAATGTCTGAAAGATCAGGGATTTGATGACATTATTATGACGGTAAGTCACTTGGGAAATATTATTATGGATTACTTTGGTGACGGTTCTGGAAACTCTCCGGCAACAGGAAAGCCGTTTGGTGTACATATTGAGTACTATTTTGAAAAAGAGCCACTCGGCAATGCAGGTGCGCTGTTCAAAATAAAAGATAAGCTGACATCTGATTTTTTGCTCCTAAATGCAGATGCGATGTTTGATGTGGATTTTAACCGCTTTGTTGCTTTTCACCGGAAACGTGGCGGATTGGTTACACTTTTTACGCATCCGAATAGTCATCCCTATGATAGCGGACTAATTGTCGCGGATAAAAATGGCACAGTCGAAAAGTGGTTGACCAAGGAAGATGCACGGCCACAGTACTACAAAAATCGTGTGAATGCAGGTTTACATGTTATTAATCCTAAAGTACTGGAGTTTTCCGGTATTGATGCAGATTTAATAGGTAAAAATGGCGCAAATGGTAAACCGGTAAAAGTCGATTTGGATCGTCAGTTATTGAAACCATTAGCGGGGACAGGAAAGATGTTCTGTTATGACAGTCCAGAGTATGTCAAAGACATGGGCACTCCAGAGAGGTATTACTCTGTATGTGCAGATTATAAAGAGGGCAGAGTCTCTGGAAAAAATCTGAAAAACAAACAAAAGGCGGTATTTCTTGACCGAGACGGTACTATCAATAAATATGTTGGGTTTCTTAGAAAGATAGATGATTTTGAATTGATTGATGGCGTTGCGACGGCAATCCGTAAGATTAATGAATCTGGTTATCTAGCAATTGTTGTGACAAATCAGCCGGTTATTGCCCGTGGAGAAGTGTCTTTTGATGAACTTGAAGAAATCCACAATAAGATGGAAACACTCCTTGGAAAAGAAGGCGCATATTTGGATGCCATTTATTATTGCCCGCATCACCCTCATAAGGGATATGAAGGTGAGTGCCCGGAACTGAAGATTGAATGTGACTGTCGTAAACCGAAGCCAGGAATGCTGTTGAAAGCAGCAGAAGATTATAACATTGATTTGTCACAGTCGTGGATGATTGGCGATGGGGAAAACGATGTTAAAGCTGGCATCAATGCTGGATGCAAGACTGTGCTTTTAAGCGAAGTTGATGAAAACTATGGTCAGATGGTTACGGTTAAATCGCTATCTTCATTTGTAAATTCAGGTATGAAGTGAGGAGAGAAATGAACATATTGTGGAAGTGGGCACATGCTCTCATTAATCGAGATGGAGGAGTGCTACAGAAGATAGGAAGATTCTTAGATATTCTAGAACACATACTCTTTGCAAATTCAATCAGTGCTAAAGCTTCAATAGGTGCAGGAACCTATTTTTACCATAGAGGACTTGGTTGTGTTGTGCATCCCAAATGCATAATTGGCGAAAAATGTACTATTTTTCAACATGTAACATTAGGTAGCAAGTGGTCAGGAGGAATTAATGAGGGTGGTGCACCTGTAATTGGAAATCATGTGATGATAGGAGCTGGTGCATGTGTATTAGGCAATGTGACAATCGGTGACAATGCGGTTATTGGTGCTAACGCCGTAGTGACACATGACGTTCCTTCAAATGTCGTTGTTGCTGGTAATCCTTCCAGAATAATTAAGGAGAAATCGAATGAATGAGATTGAGATACTTGTAAAAAGATATCCTGAACTTTTAGTGGCAAAAGATGATATTTTGAAGGCATATAAAGTTCTTAGAGATTGCTATGGTTGCGGTGGAAAGCTACTGATTGCTGGCAATGGTGGATCAGCTGCAGATGCGGAACACATTGTTGGCGAATTAATGAAAGGCTTCAAACTCCCTCGAAAACCAGACGCAGATTTCGCAGATAAACTTGTTAAGGAAAATAAGGAGCTTGGAACTGTTCTTGTAGAAAACCTGCAAGGTGCGCTTCCTGCTATTGCACTGGATGGACATCCGGCGTTATCTACTGCGTACATGAATGATTGCGAACCGCTTCTGTGTTTTGCACAGCAGGTAAATGGCTATGGCAAGACCGGGGATGTGTTTCTTGGCATTTCGACAAGTGGAAACAGTAAAAATGTTTTGTATGCAGCGACGACTGCTCATGCCAAAGGAATGAAGGTGATTGGCCTGACCGGTGCAAAGGACAGTAAGTTAGCGCAGATGAGTGATGTGTGTATCAAAGTTCCACAGACTGAGACATATATGATTCAGGAATTGCATCTTCCTGTTTACCATTGTCTGTGTCTGATGCTAGAGAATGAATTTTTTGGAGAAATTAAGGATGAGTAAAGAAAAAACAATATTATTTATAATGCCAAGACTTCCATTTCCGGCATCTTCTGGCAGAAAGACATCTTTATATCATTATTGCAGAATTTTATCAGAAGAATTGGGTTATCGATTGGTTGTCGCTGCATTTTTGGAGAGCAGTGATGATCCTACACAAAAACCGGAATTTATTGATAAATTAATCGTCCTACCAAAAGCGTCTGCAAAAAGCCGCATATTGGGAATTGTAAAAGATTCTATTATCTTGCATGAAAAACCGATGCAGGTAGCATTGTACTGGAGTCCTGAAGCAAAAAAGATGGTAGATGAACTTGTTGAAAAAGAACATCCAAAATACGTAATTGGAGACATGGTTCGCAGTACTGAATACATAAGAGACATAGATTCTTTTAGAATTGCAGATCTGGATGATAGAATTTCGTTGCGCTACAAAAGACAGTTAGACAATGACATTGATGGAATAAATCCATACGGGGCATTTCTTTATACTGTGCCGAAAGTTCTCCGAGCAATAATGCTGGTCAAACCTTTGAAATTGGCAGTAATGAAGAATGAGGTTGCTTTGTTGGAAAAATATGAAAAAGAAATTGGACAGATATGTGAAAAAACAGTATTTGTCGCAGAAAAAGAGGCCTATGAATTTAATCAGGAATTAAAACAAGACAAAGCGGTTGCAGTTCCGATAGGTGTGGATGTGGATTATTTCTATTACCGCGAACCTAAGGCAACAAAAAACATAGTCGGCTTTTTGGGAGCAATGAGTGTAGCACACAATGAAAATGCAGTCCGACATTTTATTTCAGAAATCCTACCAATTGTTTTGCAAAAGGTTCCGGATACAGTGTTCATGGTTATTGGTGGTGGTGTATCGGAGGAATTGCGTAAGCTTGAATCAGAACACGTGTATTTTACTGGACGTGTAGAAGACGTCCGAGATTATCTGGAGCGGTGTAAGGTTTTTGTTTGCCCAATGACATTTGGAAGTGGAATAAAAACCAAAAATCTTGAAGCAATGGCGATGGGACTACCCATTGTAACGACAAGCATTGGAGCCGAAAATATAAATGCTGTGAACGGTAAAGATTGGATTGTTGCAGACGATAATTCGGAGTTTGCAGATTGGGTCACTGATCTGCTTACAGATGAAGCCAATAGATGCTTAATTGGAAAAAATGGAAGTGACTTTATTAAGGATAATTTCACTTGGAATGTTGCAAGAAAAAAATTTGAAGAACTGTTGATAGAATAATCAGGTGGGAAGAGTGTAGACATGAAGGTTAAAAATATTATTGTTGTTTGTGATTTTGCAAATATAACTGGTGGTGCTGAGAGAGTAGCTGTTACAAGTGCTGTTTCACTTGCAGAAACAGACAGCAATGTTGTCATGTTTACAGGAAAAGGTTCGGTATGTGATGAGCTAAAAAATAGCAACGTACATGTTATATGCCTGAATCAAGAGGAAGCAATAAAAGACAGCAACAGGTTGCGTGGAATCATCAGAGGAATTTACAATCGTTCTGCACGGCAGGAGATGGAGAAGTTGTTAAAAGAGTATGATCCTAAAGATACGGTTATCCATATGCACGGCTGGTCAAAGGTACTGAGTTCATCCATTTTTATTCCAATTAAGAGGATGGGATTTAAAGTTCTTGTGACAATGCATGACTACTTTCTACAATGTCCAAACGGCTGTTGCTATGACTTTCAAAAGAAAGAGATATGTGAAAGAGAAGCACTGAGCGTTGATTGTGTGACGTGTAACTGTGACAAGAGAAGTTACATATATAAACTGTATAGAATTATCCGGCAGATTGGCATGCACAAGCTGGTTAAAGGAACAGACTTATATGTGGCATTTATCTCAAAATTCAATGAGAATGTTTCTGAGAAACGAATTCCTTTTCGCTATAAAAAGATGGTGATTACGAATCCAATCAATGTTGAACTGCGGTCAATTGTTCCTGCCAGCAAAAATAAAAAATATTTGTATATTGGCCGCTTGTCGTATGAGAAAGGCATAGATTTTTTCTGTGAGGGAATCACTAAAGCCGGAGTGAGTGGACTGGTAATTGGCTCTGGAGATAGACTGGATGATCTGAAAAAAAAATACCCCATGATAGAGTTTGTTGGATGGAAACAACAGGCGGAAATGAAGGAGTATATCCTTCAGGCACGTGCACTTGTTTTCCCATCGGTATGGTATGAAGGTGCTCCGTTAACTATCCCGGAGGTAATGGGAGGATATTGTCTGCCGTGTATTGTTTCAGATTGCTCAGCCGGTAAAGATTACATTCAGCATGAATATAATGGACTGATTTATTCAGGGAAAAAAGTAAATGCTCTTTATAAGGCTATCTGTAGTATGGAAAGTGATGCGCTTGTAACCAAACTGCAGTCCAACATTGAAAAAGATTTTAATAGAGAAAAGTATTCTTCGGAACATCACGTTATAAAACTGATGGAGTGCTATGAACGAATGCTTAGTGAGGAGTAAGGGTCATGTTTTTTGTTCATAGAGTTTTAATAAATGCCAGACGGATAGTGATAACTGCATATTATCGTTTCGTATACAGAGATAGATTTGTATACGGACAGCATTTTAAATTCAGAGGTAATTTTAAACTGTATATTGAACCTACAGGTCGTGTTGAATTTGGCGATAATTGTTTTGTGAATAATTATTTTTCAGCGACGTCAATAAAGAAAATTAAGATTGGAAATGATTGCATTTTTGGCGAGGGTGTTAAGATATACGACCATAACCATAAGTACAGTGAGAAGAATGCTGGAATTTCGATTCATTCACAGGGATTCACAAGCAAGGAAGTTTCTATAGGAAATAACTGCTGGATAGCAAGTAATGTAACAATTCTTGCAGGAGTGCACATAGGTGATAATTGCGTGATCGGTGCAAACTGTTTGATTTATAAGGATGTACCAGCAGGATCTGTTATTAAACACAAGGAAGAATTAATGGGGGGGATACAATGAAACCTAAAGTTTCTATTATCATCCCTGTATATAAAGTGGAGAAATTCCTCACTAGATGTCTGGATTCTGTGCTAGGACAGACACTTAAGGAAATTGAGATTATACTCGTGGATGATGGATCGCCTGACAATTGCGGAAATATCTGCGATGAGTATGCTGCCAAGGATAAGCGAGTTATCGTAATCCACAAAAAGAATGCTGGGGTATCAGCAGCAAGAAATAGTGGACTTGAAGTGGCATCAGGTGAATTCGTAGGATTTGTGGATAGTGATGATTACGTTGCTGCTACGATGTTTGAGGATATGTATCGGCAAGCAGTCTTGGCTGATGCAGAGATGGCTATGTGCCAATTTGCAATTACTGATGGTGCGACTGATCAACTTGTACACAGGTCTTCGGGTGATGACTTCAATGTGCTGAAATTTGACAATAAGAAAGCATTT
The DNA here is from genome assembly GCF_000154245.1 of Clostridium sp. L2-50. Classification (NCBI taxonomy): domain Bacteria; kingdom Bacillati; phylum Bacillota; class Clostridia; order Eubacteriales; family Clostridiaceae; genus Clostridium; species Clostridium sp. L2-50. The sequence continues at coordinate 194,832 of NZ_DS480318.1, forward strand.
GAGCTCATAGCAGATTTTAGCCGACCAGTTCAAGTGACAGTGTGGAATAAACTTTTCAAACGGGAACTTATCCAGAATCTGCGTTTTGATACCAGTAAAAGAATGGCAGAGGATTTGGAATTTTTGATGCGCGCCTTATTTAAAAGCAGAACGGTTGTTTATGTACCGTATGCGCTCTATGCGTATTATGCGCAACGTGAGGGTGCGGCAACATTTCATGCTGATCACAGCATCGCATGGTATTTGGAACAGAACAGCAACATTACCTCCATTATGGATGAAACTGCACAGAATTGTGCCTCTATGAAAAATCTGGCTATAGGATATAAATGCGTAAATGGTGATCTTTCTATTGCAAATGCGATGGTTCGTGCAGGAAAACTGGATTCAGAGGCTGTGAAGCTCGTGAAGAAAGATTTAAAGAGTAATATACGGGAAATTATGACATCAGAACTTCATGCAGTAAAGAAAGTTCAGATGTTGCTGTTTATTGTTAGCCCAGCACTGTATATGAAGGTTATGAAGAAAAAGCTAGTTGGATAATAAGGAGAAAATATGTCAAAGGTTGCAGTAATAACTTTACATTATATTAGAAATTATGGCTCTGTGCTCCAGACCTATGCAACACAAAAAAAGCTGGAGTTGATGGGGCATAAGGTTGAGATTATTGACTATGTTAGACCGAATGCGGAAGAAGATGCTATGCTCAAAGATGGGCTTGAGAGCAAGCATTTTGGAAAAAATGTATTGAAGTCAGTAGCGTATGTCGCATTGAAAAAAATAGAAAATATAAAGAGAAATAAGGTCTGTGTGAATTTTTTAGCACAAAATGTATCACTGACAAGAAGATATAAGGACTATGATGATTTAAAAAAGAATCCACCGGTAGCCGATGTGTATTGCACTGGAAGCGATCAGACTTGGAATAGCGAATACAATGGTGGAATACTTCCAGCATACTATTTGGAATTTGCTCCTGATGGAAAAAAACGAGTTGGTTATGCGGTCAGCATTGGTATGAACTCAATTAAGGAAAATGAACGTGCCGAAATGAGTAATTATGTACACAAGTACAGCGCAATTTCGGTGCGTGAAAATAAAGCTAAAGAACTTTTGGAAGAACTTGGATATAAAAATGTTGAACACATCCTTGACCCGACGCTTGTGCTGAATAAAGAGGAGTGGAGTGACATGATTGCCCCTCGAATGATTCGGGAAAAATACATTATTATTTACCGTTTAAATCCAAATTCAGAGATGGAACAGTTCGCTAAAGAACTTTCTGAAAAAACGGGCTGTAGGATTGTTAGAATGAGCTATTATCTGAACCACTTAAAAGAACAGGGAAAAATGATCTACACACCGACAGTGAATCAATTTTTGTCGTTGATCAACTATGCTGATTATGTGATTACAGATTCGTTCCATTGTACAGCCTTCTCTTTAAATTTCAACAAAGAATTTTTCATTTTTTATCCTGGTAAATATAATTCCAGATTGCAGAGTGTGCTGGAACTTACGGGAACAGAACATCGTGTAATGAATAATAAGAAGAAATACGAACCAATTGATTTTGCAAAAGTCAATGATGTGCTTGAACGAGAAAGAGTAAAAGCAACAACATTTATCCAGAAGAATTTTTGAATGAGGATCAGAAAGGGGAGAAGTGAATCGGATGAATAACATAGAGCTTTTTCATGAAAAGAGAAATTGCTGCGGATGCGGTGCGTGTTACAGCATATGCCCGAAAAACGCAATAAAAATGACAGAAGATCAAGACGGATTTATTTATCCCCAGATTGATAGAGACAAGTGTGTGCAATGTGGTTTATGCAAGATAGTATGTAATTATCAAAAGAACCATGAGGCATTTAAACCGATTGTGGGATATGCTGCAACAAATACAAATCACGATCAGTTAATGAAATCATCTTCCGGAGGTGCATTCAGCGCATTTGCGACAGAAATGCTTCAGAATGGCGGTGTTGTATACGGCGCAGCCTATGAGATGAAAGATGGAAACTATACGCTGAGGCACATAAGAATTGATACGATTGAGGAACTTCCAAAAGTTCAGGGTTCCAAATATGTGCAGAGCTATATTTTTGATGTTTTGCCATGTATTAAAAAGGACCTTGAATCAGGCAAGAAAGTTCTTTTTTCTGGTACACCATGTCAGGTGGATGCTCTGAAGGGTTACTTAAAAAAGAAATATGACAATCTCATTACGGTTGATATAATCTGTCATGGTGTTCCTAGTCAGAAACTATTGAATGATTACATCCACACGCTTTCAGATAGCGTAGAGACTTTTGAATTTAGGGATAAGAAAAAAGGCTGGAAGGATTTTTATATCAAATATGGTATAAATAAAAAGTCAAGGCATATTCATTGTCGAGTTTCTTCATTTTACGAGTATTTTCTCCAGGGTGAGACTTATCGCGAGAATTGTTATAGCTGTAAATATGCGTCTGAAATGCGGTATAGCGATATTACTATCGGAGATTATTGGGGCATCGAACATGAACATCCGGAACTTTTTAGAGATAAAAAGTGGAAAGACAGAGTATATGATGGCATTTCTTGCGTTTTGGCTAATACAGAGAAAGGTATGGAGCTAATAGCAGATACAGCTTCGTTGGAATTAGTCGCATCCAACTATACACGAATTTCGGCAAATAATGGACAACTGAGAAAACCATCCCATTATAGCGAGGAACGAGAGAAAATTATGAAACTGTATCATGCGAAGGGGTATGATGCAGTCGATGAAGAATTTAAAAAGAGTCTTGGAATAAAAAGAGTGATGCTGACTTTAAAAGCATCAATTCCGATTGGACTAAAAAAGAAGCTGAAAGAGCTGGTGGAAAAAGGTTAAAGAGGAGAGAATAGCAATGGCAATATATTTTGTATTAGCTGTATTTATATATATATACGGAAACTTGTATCGAGCAAACAGTTCAAATAGACGCAGAAAAATATATCTGATTGTTACATTTGGTGTTTTGATTTTGGTGGCAAGTTTAAGAGATCCAAGTGTTGGAACGGATTTAGCGGGGCACTATGCAAAACGTTTTAATATGATTGGAGATTATAGCTGGTCGCAGATTCCTACATTTTCAACTACGATTGGCTACGAAATTGGATATTGCTATTTTACTAGATTCTTACATCTTTTTTCAAATGATGTACAGTTTTTCATTTTTGTGACTTCTTTTCTAATGTGCGCAGCATTTGGATATTTTATCTATAAGGAGTCAACGGATGTTATACTAAGTACGGAACTTATGCTGTTCAGCTGTTTTTATTATCGATTTATGACAATGATGAGGCAGGGATTGGCGATTTCAATCATATTGGTTGCCTATACATTGTTGAATAATAGCGAAAGAAGAATAAAAGATTATATAAAATTTGCATTGTTGATTTTGCTGGCATCAACCTTTCACAGCTCGGCTATTTTGTGTATACTGATGATTCTATTTGATCGGCTAAGGTTCACAAAGAAACAAATAATCATTGGTGTAGGAGTAATGGTAGTTTTTTACTTGTTTTATATGAATTTCTATACTGCTGCACTCAATTTCTTTGGAACAGGAAACAATTATGAACGATATTTGACAAGTGCTTCGGAAGGTGTTGGACATATAAATCTCCAGACGATTTATAATTTTATTCTTGCATTTGTACCATTTTTACTTGGCTATTATGTTTTGGTGTGGGAAAAGAAAACAGAAAATCATTTTTTGAAAGATGATGAAAGTATGTACTGCCTAGCGAAAAATGAAAGCTTTTTACTTTATATGGCTTTGATAGCGTCGACATTTAACTTATTGATTTTCCGCATGAATATTCTGAATAGATTTTCATTATACTTTACACCTTTTATTTTGATTCTTTGTCCTTATGCAATCAGCTCAATGAAGTTGAAATCCAATGTACCAATTGTTAGAGCGTTCATATATTTCATGTTCGGCTTTTACTTTGTTTGGCTGACGATAACTAAGGCAGCAGAATTCTATGGAGTAGTACCATATCAATTTATGTGAGAGTGCGAAAATATGAAAGATAAAAAAATACTTATTATGGTTAGCAGTTTTACTCAAAATAATGGAGTAACGAATAGTATCATGAATAATTACGATGAACTGATTAAAAGTTCAAAGTGTGTTGATTTTTTAGTGCTAAAAAATGTTGATACAGCTAACGAAAAAAAAGCTATTAGAAATGGAAGTAAATTGTATTTAATACCAAAAGCAGATTCTTATATTAGCAAAAAGAAGATGAAATTTTTGGATGAAATTATGGGGCAACGGTATGATGTTGTTCATGTAAATGTGCCGAATCATAATGGAGCGGCCGTTCTATTGTCTGCTTACAAAAACAAAGTTCCGGTTAGAGTGTATCATAGCCATGCTCAGAAGCTGGCAGATACTTACAAAAATAAAATCAAATCTTTTGTTTTTGATAATTTGTGTTCAACATTGTCTAATGCACATTTAGCTTGTTCTACAGCAGCAGGCAACGAAATCTTTGGAATAGGAAATTTTAAGATCCTCCCCAATGGAATCCATGCCGAAAAATATGTGTTCAACAAGGAGAATAGAAATCAAATTCGAGAATCTCTTGGGCTGGCAAATGCTGTTGTAGTTGGAGTAGTCGGACGATTGAGTTATTTAAAGAATCCGTTTTTTTCAGTAAGAGTATTTGCTGAATTCCAGAAATTAGTGCCTGATGCCAGGCTATTATGGCTAGGAGCGGGAGAACTGGATGAACCGGTTAGAGAGTTAGCAAAAGAGCTTGAGATAGCGGATAAATGCCTGTTTATGGGAAGTGTGGGTGATGTTGAAAAATGGTATTCTGCAATGGATATACTTCTTTTTCCTTCTAAAATGGAGGGATTAGGAATGGTTGCGGTTGAGGCACAGACGTCTGGATTATTTTGTTTTGCTTCAGATCGAGTTCCAGAAGACACAAAACTTACAGAAAATATCAGGTATTATTCTTTAAATGAAACTCCGCTTGAATGGGCACAAAGGATGATGAATGAAAAAGTAAATTGGGAAAAAACAAGAACATCACACTTGGATGAAATAAACGAAGCAGGTTATAACATTGATTCAAGCAAAATAACATTGGTTACTCTTTATGATGGTTTTTTGAATGCTGTTCATAGATAGTAAGTGAGAGGATTATTAAGGTCAGATGAAAAAAGTAGGTATAATTTCACTTTATTATAATAGTAAAAACTATGGTGGCTTATTGCAAGCCTATGCTTTGGATAAGTATATTAGTGAATTGGGATATGATAGTGAACTAATCTCTTATAAAAGAGAGAATATAAAGCCGTTATATCTGCCGCCGCAACAGACGAAAATGCAGAAACTGGTAAAAATGGGCATTGCTGAAGTTGTATGGCGCGTATATTCTAAGATAGTAACAAGATTCTTTGCAAAGCGGTATTCAGAATGCTTGAATTCGCGTACAGAAAAAGTATCGGAATTTAGAGAAAAATCTATTAGGCATTCTAAAGTTTATACAGAAGAAACAATTTCTGAGTGTAAAAAGGAATATGATATTTTTATAAGTGGAAGCGATCAGATCTGGAAACCAGGTGTGGTTGATGATGGATATGTATTCAATTTTTTAAATGCTAGAGATCATAAAATTGTTTTTTCATATGCATCAAGCGTATCGGTAAGCAACCTGCCGGATGTGTATATTCAATATATGAAAAAGGCATTAGCTAAATATTCTGCTGTTTCGTTAAGAGAAGAGGCAACGGTGGAGCAGTTTAAAAGGTGCATTTTTGATAACACAAAACATGTATTAGATCCGACACTTTTAGTAGACAGAGAAAGTTGGCATGAGTTAGCAGGAAAGCAGTGCATCAATGGAAAGTATATTTTTTGTTATATGCTTGGTGATGACCGAAATCAAAGAAAACAAATAAAAGAATTTGCTAAGAAAAAAGGATTAAAGCTTGTCACGCTTCCACACATTGTTAATAGCAGTGTTTTTCAGTTTAAGACACAGGATTGGCATTTTGGTGATGAACAGTTATATGATATTGGAATTCCAGAATTTCTTAGTCTTATCCAGCACGCAGAAATTGTTGTAACAGATTCATTCCATGCAGGTGTATTTTCCTATGTTTTTCATAAGGAGTTTTATTTGTTAGAGAGACCAACAAATAATCCTGAAGATTTGATGAACGTTAGAATATATGATTTAGTGAAACTGTACGGAACGCCGGATCGTGTCATTTCTATTAATGAAAATTTAGTGACCCAAACAGTTAATCCAATCGATTACTCGATTGTCGATAAAAATGTTCTTACTATGCAAAAATCTTCCAGAGAGTTTTTGAGTAGCGCATTGAAGAATTGATTGTATGTCGCTAAAATTATATTGGGGTTCAAACAGGATGAGGTTTGTGTAGTAAATGAGTCTAATAAATGAAAGGTTTAGAATAGAAAATTTTGAAAAATGAAAAATATGATTAATCAGCGAAAAGCCGGTGTTATACTATCATATGCTGGTGAATTAGTAAAAATATTAGTTAGTTTAATTTACACCCCTATTATGTTGCGCCTTTTGGGACAAAGCGAATACGGATTGTATCAGTTAGTGTATTCGGTGGTTTCTTACTTGAGTCTTTTAAGTTTGGGATTTGGAAGTTCCTACTTACGGTTTTATTCAAGGTATAAAGCACAGAAAGATGAAGATGGCGTTGCAAGGTTGAACGGAATGTTTATGCTTATTTTCTGTTCCATTTCTGTTATCTGTGTTTTATGTGGACTTGTAATGATAGGAAAAATTCGTGGCATTTTTGGTACGGGTCTTACAGAAAGCGAATATGCTACCGCTAAGGTTTTGATGGGACTGCTCATTATAAACCTTGCAATGACGTTTCCGAATTGTGTATTTAACTGCTCAATTACGGCGCACGAAAAGTTTCTGTTTCAAAAACTGCTGATACTTCTTCAGAATTTATTTAGTCCTTTTTTGACGTTGCCATTACTTATTATGGGGTACGGATCAATAGGCATGGTATCCGTAACAACATTTCTTACATTTGTGTTATTGATATCTAATATGTTCTATTGTTTTAGAAAATTACATATCAGATTCGCGTTTAGAGGACTTCAACTTAGTTTGCTTAAGGAAATGTGGGTGTTTACATTTTTCATCTTCCTGAATCAGATTATCGATCAAATTAATTGGAGCGTAGATAAATTTTTGTTAGGTAGATTTGCTGGTACGACAGCAGTTGCCGTATACGGAGTAGGCGGACAGATTAATACATTATATCTTCAGTTTTCTTCGTCCGTGTCAAATGTTTTTGTTCCAAAAGTTAATCGTATTGTTGCCGAGACAAATGATAATGATCAATTAACAAAACTTTTTACAAAGGTTGGACGAATTCAGTTTATGGTTTTAGGACTGATTTTGTCTGGATTTATATTTTTTGGAGTTCCCTTTGTAAAAATTTGGGCAGGGACGGAATACGGTGCTTCGTATGCTGTGGCACTGTTGCTTATTATTCCTGTTACAGTTCCCTTAATACAAAATCTTGGAATTGAGATTCAAAGAGCCAAGAATATGCATAAGGCAAGGGCAGTTGTCTATTTGGCAATTGCAATTGCCAACATATTTATCAGCATTCCGCTGATTAAACTTATGGGACCAGCTGGTGCTGCGCTTGGAACAGCTATTTCTCTTATTGCGGGTAATGCTATCTTCATGAATTGGTATTATCATGCCCGTATTGGAATGAATATGATTTATTTTTGGAAAGAAATTGCAAAGTTTATCCCTGCATTGATTGCACCTTGTGTAGTCGGATTTTTCATTATGAAATTTGCCAGTATTACGGGACTCGTTAAATTGGGAGTGTTTGCAATTATATATATGATCGTGTATGCACTTTCGATGTTTTTCTTAGGGGTGAATGCGGAAGAGAAACAGCTAGTTGTGGGACCAATTAGGAAAATTTTTAGGAAATGATTATAGAAGAGGAATGCGAATGAAGCCAGAAAAAGTATATGCTTGTTACAATATAAATAAAGATTTGAGATTGAACAGTTCTTCTGGGGCAGTTTTTTCCTCTCTGGCAGAGTATGTGCTTAATAAACAAGGCGTTGTGTATGGTGTCGCAATGTCTGAGGATTGCTATTCAGCAGAGTTTATTGCAGTTACAGATGAAGTGGGAATGGCAAGGCTACGTGGATCAAAATATCTTCAGGCAAAGATAGGAAATACGTTTAAGAGTGTTAAAAGGAATTTAATAGCTGGAAGACATGTACTATTTACCGGAACAGGCTGTCAAGTAAATGGATTAAAGAATTTTCTTGAAAGAGATTATGACAATCTTATATGTGTAGATGTAATTTGCCATGGTGCACCATCACCAGCTCTATGGAAGAAATACGCAGAATACCAGGAAAAGAAAAATGGTGGCAAGCTAAGGGATATTAATTTTCGTTGTAAGGATGACGGTTGGGTTGATTTTGGCATGAAAGAGATGCTTAAAAATATACCTCAGAGTGAAGAAAAGAAACTGTATATATCTAGAGATAAAGATCCTTATATGCAGATGTTTCTGAGAGATTACTGCCTGCGGCCATCCTGCTATGAGTGTGCGGCCAAGGAAGAAAGAAAGTCTGATTTAACAATTGCAGATTTTTGGGGAATCAAAGATGTTGCTCCTGAAATGAATGACGGGTTAGGAACATCTCTCGTATTAATTCGAACAAAAAAGGGACAAGAAATATTTAACTATATCAGTTGCGAAATGAAATTAAAAGAAGTGACATATGAAGCTGGTGTAAAAGGAAATCCAGCTGAATATAAGTCGTGTATAAGGCCATCACAAAGAGATACTTTTTTTGACGATATGTACACAATGAGTTTTGAAGAATTGGAAGAAAAATATGCAGCTCCGATTAAATATTCTTTAAAAACAAGAGTTAAAAGGAAGGTAAAGAAAATAATGAAAAGTATGCTTCGAGTGATCGGGGGGGCAGAGAGTAATTTAGAATACGGCTTACTCTTTGTGTTTCGTGTTTGATTGTAAGGAGAATAAAAAATGTCTAAATACTTTGGAACGGATATCCTGTACATCTATGGCTGCTATATGAAAGAACGCGGCAAACTGCTGAATAATACAGTTGTTACTACGGTCATGTCCAACTTTGGTCTGTACAAAGCATTTGATGAGTAGGGTATCGGTTACGCTAAGACCGCTGTGAGCGACAAATATGTCTATGAATACATGGTTAAAAACGGCTGCCGCATTGGTGGTGAGCAGAGCGGTCATATCATCTTCTCTAAGTATGTAACCACTGACGATGGTATCCTGACCAGTCTGAAGATGATGGAAGTGATGTTGGCGAAGAAGAAAACGATGAGTGAACTGGCGGTACCATTGAAAATCTATCCGCAGGTGTTGGAGAATGTTCTTGTGACCGATAAGAAAGCCGCACAGAATGCTCCTGCTGCACAGGAAGCGGTGCCCAAGGTTGCTGAAGCACTGAGCGATACTGGCCGTATTCTGGTGCGTGAGTCTGGCACAGGTCATGAAAGCAAAAGGTTGTCTGTCTAATCTGATTGAGAAAACAGCTGGCGGTAAGGCATTGAAAGGAACCTGTGGTATTAGACACACTCGCTGGGCAACACACGGGGAGCCAAGCCAGATTAATGCGTATCCGCATGTTTCTGGTAACTGTACTCGTTCTGGATCTGGTGCAGTGGAGTCCGAGGTAGTCGGTGTACATAACAGTATCGTCGAAAATTACACAAAACTGAAAGAAAAACTGCTGAAGCATGGTTACACTTTTTATAGCCAGACTGATACAGAAGTAGTTGTTAAGCTGGTTGATTACTATAATAAAAAATACAATCTTGGAGTGATTGGATATGGAAAGAGAAATACCGGTACTATATAAAAGAAAAGAAGAATGCTGTGGATGTACAGCCTGTTATGCTATTTGTCCGAAAGAAGCTATTTCAATGGTAGAGGATGAAGAGAAATTTGAGTATCCGCAGATTGATGAAAGCAAGTGTGTGCGGTGCTATCAATGCATTAAGGTATGTCCGATAAAAGCAGCACGATCATGATGGGTTACAGCTATCAGACATCTTCTATAACGCAGTGGGGGAATGTTCGGCGGCTTGATGTAGCGGTAGGAGTAGATGTGTCTTGCAATATTGAAAATACTGAGGTGATTGTGAATGAGCGAAACATATCTGGTTTATCATTATTGTACAGTTGAAACGTTTAAGAGTATTTTAAAGAGTAAAGTGCTTTGGCTGTGTGATTTAACAGATTCTAATGATGAGCAGGAAGTAATTAGAACTTTTGTTGTTCTTTGGGAAGGCGTCAAGAAAAGATTAAAGCAAACCGACATTCCAAAGGATGTTTTGGATAATGCTATTCAGCTGATTGATCAACAGTACAAGACAGAAATCCAAACTGGACCACCGTATGGAGTGTGTTTTTGCCAGAAAGAAGATATATCCTCTCAATGGACTGAGTATGGAGATCACACAAGAGGGTTGTCACTAGGATTTGATATAAATTGGTTTATTCATAATGACGGCATTAGGCAACAGAAACCGCATCCGAGCACTGTTCAATCAAATGCCATAGGGTGTGATACTGTTATATATCATTCAGAAGAATTTGAAGCACAAATGACAGATGTTTGCTATAGGGCATTGAAAGAACAGGGAACATCGGCATGGATAATGTGCATTCGTCCTACATTTAAACATTATTCAGGGTTTGTGAAAAACCCTACTTTTGAGTCTGAAGCAGAAATTCGAATTGTTTATTATCCAATTGAAGAAATTGAATTTGCGCAGAAAGGTGTTAGTGTTAGTGACTTAAAAACACATATAAAGAAGCATTATGAAATTCCATGGATAAAAGAATCGTCAAAAGCATTAAAGTCTGTGTGCATCGGTCATAACTGTGAATTATCTGAAGCAGATGTTAGAAAATTGCTTGTAGAAAATGAAATTGGAACGGACGTCCAAATAAAGCAATCGGAGTGTACATATAGAATACGATGAAATACGGATTTTGCTGCATGTGCACATTTTAAATGTTAGATGTTAGGCAAGAGAAAACTAAAATAAGGCAGATGACTGACAAGAGAGTATTAGCAGTCAGACACGTATTGGATCAGATAGATTTATAAATATTGTATTAGAAAAACAATAGAAGCTGACATTATTGAATGCAGTTAAGCCTATTAGCATGGTTTTGACAATTTTTTACTAGCACGTGAAAATATCGAATTCAAATTGAAGAGATTGAATATCATTTCAAAGAGTGATACAATCGCAGATAAATCTGACAATAATAATACATTCAGGTATTGATACAGATGATAAAAATAATGAGCAAGGGAGAATAAACAAATGTGTGGAATTGTTGGTTATGTAGGTAAGGAACAGGCAGCACCGATTCTTTTGGATGGTCTGTCAAAGTTAGAGTATAGGGGTTATGATTCAGCAGGTATTGCTGTCAGAGATAATGCCTCAGCGATAAAGATCGTTAAGGCAAAAGGACGTTTGAAAGGTCTGATTGAGAAGACAGATGCAGGACATGCTGTATTTGGCACTTGTGGTATCGGACATACCAGATGGGCAACGCACGGTGAACCATCAGAGACAAATGCACATCCTCATACAAGTGATGATGGAAATGTTGTAGGTGTACATAATGGAATTATCGAGAATTATCAGGAGCTGAAGGCGAAGCTTGTTAAGAATGGTTATTCTTTTTATTCTTCAACCGATACAGAAGTTGCTGTGAAGCTTGTGGATTACTATTACAAGAAATATGAACATACACCGGTAGATGCGATTAATCATGCGATGGTTCGTATTCGTGGTTCTTATGCACTTGCAATGATGTTTGAAGAGTATCCAAATGAAATCTATGTTGCAAGAAAAGACAGCCCGATGATTATTGGTATTGCTGATGGGAATTGCTATATCGCATCGGATGTTCCTGCTATTTTGAAATATACAAGAAATGTTTATTACATTGGAAATATGGAGCTTGGTCGTCTGGCTGACGGTAAGGCAACATTTTACAATCTGGATGGCGATGAGATCCCAAAAGATCTGGTTGAGATCAAATGGGATGCAGAAGCTGCCGAAAAGGGTGGCTATGAGCATTTCATGATGAAGGAGATTCATGAGCAGCCAAAGGCTATCTTGGATACGATGAATTCTAAGATCAAAGATGGCAGAATTGACCTGAGCGATATGGGCTTGAGTGAGGAAGATATTAAGAACATTTCACAGGTATTTATCGTAGCGTGTGGTTCTGCATATCATACAGGTGTTGTTACTCAGTATGTGATGGAAGATCTTGCAAGAATTCCTGTTCGCGTGGAGCTTGCATCGGAATTCCGTTATAGAAGACCTATTTTGAATAAAAATGATCTGGTTATCGTGGTTAGCCAGTCGGGTGAGACGGCAGATACACTTGCAGGACTTCGTCTTGCAAAAGAGCAGGAAGTGAAGACTCTTGGTATCGTGAATGTTGTAGGTTCATCGATTGCCCGTGAAGCAGATAATGTTTTCTATACTCTTGCCGGACCGGAGATTGCGGTTGCTACAACCAAGGCATACAGTGCACAGTTGATTGCGGGATATATGCTGTCGATAGAATTTGCAAGAGTTCGTGGTGAGATCACAGAAGAACAGTATACAGGATATATAACAGAGCTTCAGACGATTCCGGATAAGATCGGCAGAATTCTTGAAGATAAGGAGCGGATTCAGTGGTTTGCAGCCAAACAGGCGAATGCACAGGATATTTTCTTTGTAGGTCGTGGTATTGATTATGCGATTTGTCTGGAAGGCAGCCTTAAGTTAAAAGAGATCAGCTATATTCATTCTGAAGCATATGCTGCCGGTGAGTTGAAGCACGGAACGATCAGCCTGATTGAGGACGGCATTCTTGTAATCGGCGTGCTGACTCAGCCGGAACTCTATGAGAAAACGATTAGTAATATGGTAGAATGCAAGAGCCGCGGTGCATCCCTTATGGCACTTACAACCGTAGGCAATTATTCCATCGAGGACACAGCGGAATTCACTGTATATGTTCCGAAGACGGATGAGCATTTCGCTGCTAGTCTTGCAGTTGTGCCATTACAGTTGCTTGGTTATTATGTATCTGTTGCCAGAGGATTGGATGTTGATAAGCCAAGAAACCTTGCAAAGAGTGTGACGGTAGAGTAGAAAGTTCACCACTGACCGATATGTGGTATATAAATGGTCGGGGGTGAGAGTTTACCGCTGATCGATACGCGGTATATAAATGGTTGAGTTGAAAGTATAGTCCTTCGCTGTGAGGTGAGGGACTTTTTTCTTGATTTCAGATTAGGATGAAGTTTTTGCATTATGAGTATAAAATTTTAGATTTTGTTGGGAAAAGGGGGATGTTTATGCTGAAGAAATTGATTGGTAATAAAGCCAGAAAACCATTGATCATTTCACTTGTATTTGTCCTGATTACTTTATGTATATTATTCTACTTGACATTCCAGACACCGGATGATACGGTTGCCCTTTCGGAAAGAGTGGGGCATCTGCCTCTTGTGGAAAATTTCCTTAACTGGGTCAGTGCATTTGTGGATTGGTCAGTACGTCAATGGGCACATGTATTTGAATTCCTGATCATCGGCATCTGTGTTAGTATTTTTTATGCATTTGCAGCGAAGAATATTTGGACTATGTTGGTGTTGGCAGTATTAACTTGTATGTGTATATCGTTGTGTGATCAGTCCGTTCGGATATTCATTGTCGGGAGACATTTTGATTCCTTTGATCTGGTGTTGGATGCACTGGGATATGTGGGCGCTATCGTGGTTGTGAGCATATGCAGGGAAATGTATAGATTGGTGGTTAATAGAGATAAATGAGATTGAGCTGGAACGGCGGAACCTTGGATGGAAAAGGGGAGGCTGGGCTGGCTTTTTTGATTGATAAACAAAGTAGCGTTTTGATGTCGAAGAATGTTGACTTTGCGTATAAATAGGGGTAATATGTAAAATATAAATAATCGAATAGAGGGGGGATTTCTTTTATGCCTTTTGGGGCAGATCTAATTAAAATCCATGAATCGGAATAATTGAATAAGTATAAGTGAAAATAATAGTATTGTGTTGATTCCCTTTATTTAAGGGGATCGAGAATTGTAATATTGATATGTAAAAACGGAAACTAAATAAGTAATGAAGAAATAAATTTCTTTACTTTATTATATTATATGTGGAGGATTGTGAATGGATACATTAGAGAGAAAACAAAAATTACAAACATTGCCGTGGTATGCATTACATGAAATTGCTAAAAAAATGTGTATAGACGAAAAGGAAATAAATGGAAAGGAAAAAGTGTAATAATCAGCAAAATTTTATCTTATGGAGGGCTTTCGGATGAGGAAATTGAGCAATATGTAAATGATTATATTTATGGGGATCGAGTTACATTTACATTGTGGACATTTGGCAGCAAATTGGAAGCATCCGATTATGAAATAATAAAAAAATTAGAAAATAAGGAGGAGTATATAGATTTATCAGGATATAGAAAATTAAAAATATTATCTGTTAAAGAATATTTGGATCGTATAGAGATTTTATATGTTTATAGCAGAGAATATATGTATATAGATGAAAATGGTAAAAATGCAAATATTTGGGAACAACATAGAGGATGCTTATGGATAGGAAGGACAGAAACATATTTAGCATGTATTAGTAAGCATGAAAAAATGACAATATACATTACGAAATATATTGCGGACGTATTAAAAAATTCTATAGTACAAATAAAACCGCCTAAGTCAGCTATTGATAAATGTACAAATTTTAAGGCAATAAGTAGGATTGTATTACAGGGAAAAGATGGAGAAAAAACAATTGTTTCAAGAGCGGGAGGAATTACTATTGAGCAAGAGGAAGAAATAGATAGAATTAGAAATGATCGTATGGATACATCGGGAAGTTTTATTTCGTCAATTACAAGTGACATAGAGGCAACAATTAAATATAATGTTCGAAATGGAAGTATTGGAATATATAAACATTTACCAGCACAAGTGTTATTTAAGTGGTCGGAAAACGCAATAGGTATTATTTTAGAAGAAATAGAAAATCTGAAAGGTCAACCAGCAGAAGAAATATTTAAGGAAGTTGGACAGGAAATTAAATGGACTGGAGTAAGTACATCAGAAATAACTCAGTTAAATTGGTATTTAACGCAAGTTATTGCAGCCCTTAATAGAGATGATGATTATGCATTACAAATACCTAACGATAAATTATCTTTACTGGATAATGATAAATGGTTTACTAAAATTTCAAGAATATTTTGTAAGACATGTGATTCTTATGAGGTTCCGTATTGTTCAGAATGCGGAGAAGAATTAAGAATAAGCAAAGGTATTTTACGTGAATGCGGATGTGGAGCTCCGTTGAAGATGAAATGTGCAGAAGGCCATGAAACATGTGAAATTGTAAATTGGTATGTTCCAAAACCAATGTTAATTCGAATGATAGATAAAAATATACGAAAAATATATAAGGATGATACGTTAAATTATAGTATTTGTATTGCAGGTGATTGGATACATATAGCAAATCTTTCGGAAAATACACAAGAGAGGGTAGAAATTCCGTTTGTGGAAATTGAATGTTTTAAACATCGGTGTACAAGGGGTACAAACAAGATAAAATAGAAATGAGGGGCGATAGAGCGGAAATGTCAGATTTTCCACTCTATCTGAACACGGTCGCTGGTGGCCTTGATCGTAGAGATCAAACCATCGGCGGCTTTTCTTTTGTCGTCAAAATCTATGCTGTCCCAGTTGTCGAGATAATAGGATAACTTCTTTATCTGCTGGGGAGATATGGTTTCAACGCTCAATTCAGCGATTGCCTTTGAAATGGTCTGGCGTCGGGTGTCCAGTTCTTCAATTTTTTTGTTAGCGTAGGCAAGCAAGGTCGCATTGGCTCCGGTCAGCGTATCCAGCAGCTTTTCAATTTCTGCCTCCACCTGTGCCAGTTCCACTTGATAGGCTGTCAGTTTCGGATTGACTTTTTCCTCCCTGCCGTGGAGTATCTGAAAATCTTTGAACTTTTCCTGCATGGCCGAGAAAATGAATTGCTCAAATTCTTCTTTGCGGATTTTCCCGCAGCCCGGACAGCCTTTATTTTCCGTCCGTTTGGTACAGCGGAAATACCCGGTGCTGTTTGGTACATGGGTGGCTTTCAGAGCATACCCACAATGACCGCACTTGATTTTTCCAGCCATCCAAGTGTTCTTCGGTTTTCGTCCCTGCTGGAAGGTGGTATTTGCCATAAGTTTTTTCCGACATTTCAGCCATGTGTCAGAGGAAATGAGTGCTTCATGAGGAGCGATAACAAGTATCTGGTCTTTTAAGCACCTGTCCTTGTCCTCCTTCACATCCCGTCCCTGATAGAGATAGCAGCCGTTTGTTCCGGCAAAGTCAGAAGCGTCATTGACAATCGCTGCGCCCTGACTCTTGAAAAATTCGTACAGCTCCAAATCGGCCTGTGCGTAAACGGGGTTTCTTAAAAGCTGGGAAAGAAATGTACGGAACATGGATTTGCCATAAATTTTTATGTCATGTTCCTCGAAGTATCGGGTAATATCTCCGAAGGAGGTTTCCGGTTCAGCGTACATTTCAAACATCAGCCGAACATGGTCGGCGGCTACGGGGGCGGCAACCATTTTCTTTGTGCGGATACCTTCTACCACAGTAGGCTCTAACTGATAACCGTATGGTGCCTGTCCGCTCATGTGAAAGCCTTTCAGGCACCGGGAATAGTAGGCGTCTGTGACACGCTTCTGAATTGTCTCACGTTCAAGCTGGGCGAATACAATGCAGATATTTAGCATGGCCCGGCCCATCGGGGTCGAAGTATCAAACTTTTCCGTGGAGGATACAAACTCCACATCGTACTCTTGAAACAGCTCCATCATCGTTGCAAAGTCCAGAATAGAGCGGCTTATACGGTCCAGTTTATACACGATGACCCGCCTGACCTTTCCCTTGCGAATCTCGCCCAACAGCTTTTGAAACTCCGGCCTATCCGTATTTTTACCGGAATAGCCTTTGTCCTTGAATACCCGGCAGTTCCCACCTTTCAATTCATACTTGCAAAAGTCAATCTGACTTTCAATGCTGATACTGTCCTTGCGGTCTACTGACTGTCTTGCGTAAATACAATCTTCTCTGATAAATTCCATATTGGGCTCCTTTCCTTGTTGGAATGGAGCTACCAACCTTACAACTATATTATACCATCAGCAGCCCCGGACAACAATGTTGCGAATGATTAGGGAAATCTGTCCCCATATTTGCTGAACACCTCATAAAGACAACGCTCAATTTCTTTTTTGCGCTGTGCTTTCTCCTTCGGGGGAAGTACCGGCGTGAGGCTTTCCAGCACAATGATCTTCCCTTGAAATGCGACAGCCTTTGTTTCTCGTTCATAAGTGACAGCTTGCGTCATTGAAAACCTCCTTTGCGAAAGTGCGTGTATATGCCAGCCTTTCCCACTTGTCCCGTGGGGAAATGTCAAAAGACGGCACCCCGCAGGTGCCGCCCTTTGAGCTTTCTCCACTTCGGGTCGATGTGGCCCGAGGTCAGTAAGGACTGGAATGGTACTTTTCTTTGGCGTCCTCCACGCTGTTGAGGTCAAATACTTCATAAAGCTGCCCCACAACACGCCGTATATCCTTCTTTGAAAATCCGCAGTTCTCCATTGCCATAATGACATAACCACGGCAGGCGTCATTGCTCCATTCGTCCGGTTCCAAGCCGGGGATCATTCCAAACGCATTTCCCATAAAGTGCTCCTCTTTTGAAAAGATGGGGAGCCACGCCGGATCGGTTGGCCTATCATCAGACAGCATTGCCGGGGGCTCCCCATAGGTTTTCACTTCATTTCAGACACATCGGACGGACATAGGCTTCATGCCCCATAGTATTTCAACTCTCCCCATTCTGATGGCAAGGCGTTCTCATTGCCTGCGACGGCTCACGGCTTGCAAGGCCGCTTCAACGCTCGGACTGTGACTAAACGCAAGTATCCGGGTTCTGCGCCTGTTCCGGTGGAGCCAGCCTTGCCCCACCTATGGCATGGACCTGTTCGCTCGCTCAGTTTTACAAAGACTGTATTCTCTGAAA
Source organism: Clostridium sp. L2-50 (assembly GCF_000154245.1). Classification (NCBI taxonomy): domain Bacteria; kingdom Bacillati; phylum Bacillota; class Clostridia; order Eubacteriales; family Clostridiaceae; genus Clostridium; species Clostridium sp. L2-50. Next base: position 213,082 of record NZ_DS480318.1, read on the forward strand.
TCCGAGGTCATGGCGGGTCTGTCACACAGCGCGTTCCCCTTCGTATCCGGGTGTCTTTTTATTCAATTTTCAATCTGCATGAGGCTTGTCTGAACCTCGGGCCATTGTGAGCCGAAGTGTTTTACCTCTCATAAGCCATTTCATTTTCCGGCCTAAATCGGTACGCCTTACAAAGAATTTTTCAAAATTTTTTCTAAGCGACGCAGACCTCGCTCGATTGCGACACGAACTACTTTTTCATGGACGCCCTCTGCCCGGGCAATGTCCTGTTTGGTCATGCCGAGAATGAAATGGGCATAAATCCGTTTTGCCTGTTTGTCTGGCAGACTGGTAATCGCTGCGTGAAGTTCCTGCATGGTCACTTTCCGCTCATACAGTTCATGGGGAGATAAAGCGACAAAGACAGCCTCATGCTCCAGCCCGTCATCCCGATCAAGGGAATAGTAGGCTTTGTGGCGGTATGTACGCAGCCGATAAGCAGCCTCTTTACGATCAAACTCTTTGAACATTTCTGCAACTTCTTCCGATACTTCCATGAAGCAATCCGATGTATAGAATGGGTAATAGTCCCGCAAATTGATAATAGCCATATTGACCTCCGTTTCGGTTGTTGGTTGACGAGTGACCGAAACGAAGGCGGCGGGGAGCGGCACCGGGGAATGACTTCGGGCCAACATGACCCGAAGCAGCCCCATAAGAACACAAAAGCGCCCGGGCGGCATGAAGCCACACGGACGCATGAAATGACATGATAGTTAAGGTTCCAACAAATTTCGCATACATAGCCGGAATAACCCGGAGGGGGAGCTACGCTTTTTTTAGCTGGTGCAGATCATGGGTACTGTGAAAAAAGACAAAAATAGACACGGCGGCAATCCTCCTATATGCCGCCGTGGATTTACACGGTGTTAGGTCGTCGTTGGTTTAGGATAGACGAAAAGAAACGGCGGCTCTGAAAATCAAAGCCGCCGCTTCATAGGCGCGTGAAAATGTGTCTGCTTTACGACGGCTTTTTTTCTTTTGCCGTCGTCCGGCAGATCATTAGATATATTGCATTTATTTAGTCTTGCGGTTCAATCCTTTCAAAATTAACAATGACAAAATCACACAAACCATCAGAATTACAACGCCGATTAAAACCTGAAACATATTTGCATTATAATAACCAGAGATATTGAAAACGGCTGTCATGGGATATACCGTCTTTAACTGCTGGGACATACTCGCAAATAATCCAGCAAACGAATAAATTTCTGCAAATACCAGAGCCAGCCAATACCCCTTTTTCATCCGCGCTACCAGAGCGATAATAGGAGAAATTGCAAAGAATACGCCTACCCCATCCAGAAAATATATTTTCAGATTTTCTAACACAAGGCCAACGGAAAGTGCTTCTAAATGCAAAACTGCCTCGACAAGAAAGGTAATTGCAAAAAGTAAAAGGTAAATCAGAACGCTGAACACAAAGGCAAGTATCATTTTGGCAAGTGTCAGTTTCACTTCATCTACGGGAATGAGCCGCAGAGATTTTAAGGTATCCTCCTGTTCCTCCCGGCAAATCATATAACTTCCCAATAGGGCAATTACAGCAGGCAGAACATAAAAGGTAGCAAGGGATTGGGCCGCTGTCATAAACCATCCAGCCCCGTCAATATATCGGCGGTCATAGAATGTAAACTGTCCCTGTGCAAAGACGATCAACCCTACCATGACTGTTGCAAACCCAGCAATCCAGAGTATTTTGGAACGGTGGAGTTTCTGACTCTCCGCCCAAAGCAAATCTTTCATCATTTTTTGCACCTCACTTTCTCCGAACCAATGCCACATTCGCCAATACAGCCGAAGCAGCAGCCCATACACCAATACACAGAAATGCGGCTGGAATATTTAATGGCTGATCGAATACAACACCCGGAATATCATACATAACAATAGCGGTCATACTGGACAGCGGATGTAGGTACATATTCACCATCAAGAGGATAAAGCCGAGGAATGTATAAATCAGCGTCAGGCAAACAGGGAGAATATAGCCCTTTTGCGCTGCGGCAACCGCCAGTACTGGTAACATCGCAAAGGCGGTCAACAGAGAAATTTCCATACACTTCCGCAAAAGATAAAGGACACTTTCACTGTCAAAGGGAATATAACCGGATAGTATGCCGGTCAGAATGGACGCCGTTGCGGTAACTAGCATAAAGCAAATGGAATACACCAGCACCACAGCAAACTTGCTGAAAAAGTATGCCATTTTATTGACCGGTACAATCCAAAGCTGTTTGAGCATATCATACTGGTTTTCGTTATACATCAGCATGGTACACAACATCCCCAGCACTACCGGTAGGATGATCCACGGGGTATAGCTGAACGCTGTCCATTTGTAAAACATAATGGGGTCCACACCGGTTCCTTTGACACTTGAAAAGTAAAATACGGCAGCCAGTGGCATAAAGAGCGCCGCCAGCAGCATGAGCCAGATAAACTTTCTCCGGCGCAGTTTTAGAAATTCAACTTGTATCAGTTTAAGCAATTCCCTCTCCCCCTGTGATCTGTTTGAAATAATCCTCAAGGGTATCATTGCAGATTTGGGAGCTGATAACAGCTACATCCTGCACCACAAGGGCCTTGTTGATTGCCGCCATATCCAGTGCGGTGTCATAAAGCCGCAGGTTGTGTTCGTCCTGCACCGCATAATCGGTCACATGGAATTGCCTTTCCAAAATTAAAGAGGCTTTTGGAATATCCGACACTTGAAGCTGGATGTATTTCCGATTTTTCTTTTCTAATTCTTCCATGCTGCTTTCTTCCAGCAGAACCCCGTGGTCGATAATGCCTATGTCATCTGCCAACAGTGAAATTTCGGAAAGTATATGGCTGGAAATTAGGATGGTTTTGCCACGCTCCACACTTAAATTCTTAATAAAGTTCCTCACTTCGGCTATACCGATAGGGTCAAGTCCATTGGTCGGCTCGTCCAAAATCAAAAGCTCCGGGTCATGCAGAATAGCGTTGGCAATACCGAGGCGCTGCTTCATGCCGAGGGAATACTTACTGAACAGCTTTTTGTCCTTGTAGGGCAATCCCACAACTTCCAGCACGTTCTTGACGGCATTGGGCTGGGGTGTCCCTCGTAACTTCGCAAAAATTTCAAGGTTTTCTGTGCCGGTCAGATTCGGATAAAAACCGGGAGTTTCGATGATGGCTCCAATACGGGGATAAATGCGTTTCTCATGGCCTTTGATGTTCTGTCCGAACACATCTACTTCGCCGGAAGTGATTGGTGTAAGGCCCAAAATCATTTTCATAATTGTGGTTTTACCGGCTCCGTTGCGTCCTAAAAGTCCATAAATCCGGCCCGGTTTTACATGAAGATTCACAGAATTAACGGCAGTTTGTTCCCCGTAAATCTTTGTCAGCTTTTTGGTTTCAATCACAAGATCACTCATAAAAATGCCTCGCTTTCTCATTTTGTTTCGTTCTTCCAGATAACATAGTTGTAAAGGCTGCCATCCGGGAAATAGTTGATGAATACTTTGAAATTGCCTTTGTCACAAGGAATGACAAATTCAACACGGATTTGGTCAGAGTGTTCCGGCACATAGCAGGACACATCCGGGGAAGTGTTCTCCGGCAGCCCGCCCAGCTTATCGACTTCTTCTTCCCATGTTTCCTGTATCGTCTCCGCAGAAATATTGTCCTGTACGCCCGGCGGCAACGCATTGAAGAAAGTTTCAAAATCTCCATCCATCATTTGGTTAAAGTATTCGGTTGCTTCTTCCGTAATGGCCTGTTGGTCGGGAGCCTCGCCGGAAGATGGAGCGGCCTGCTGGCAGGCACAAAGAGAAAAAACAAGCAGAATACCGAGTAATAAACAACTCAATCGTTTCATAGGTCTTTCCTTTCAGTAAGATTGCTTTTTTAGAGCCACTACGGATGCGGCGGCAAATGTAGCACCGATCAAGAGCAGCGAACCGACACAAACAAGCGGCGAAGTATTGAATAAAACGCCTTGCATCAGGCTTTCTACCATAGCTGCGGCCGCTTCGGAAATATGGGGATAAATCCCCATCACGCTTGCCAGCGGGTGTATTCCCGTAAGATAAGCCGGGGCAATGACTACGGGAATCAGATAAAGCAGCGTTGCGCCAATGGGCAGGATATATCCCTTTGACAGCGTGGAAAGAAACACAATCGGAAGCATGGCTATGGGAATCAGAATACCACCTGCCAGATACAAAAGACCAGCGTCCATCAGTGTTTGGGCGTTCAGATCGGGAAAGCCTCCGGCAATCAGCCCACCGACAACACACAAAAGAAAAGTAATCAGGCACAGTCCTACGGACATCAGAATAACCACAGCGACTTTTGAAAAGTATAGCTGTGCTTTTGTAATAGGGATGATAAGCAGTTCTTTCATCGTGTCATTTTTGTGTTCATCGAAAAACAGTGTCGTTGCAAACATTCCCAGCACAATCGGCAGAAACAGGCTGGACAGATTCTTAAAGGCCAGTGTGTAAAGGTCGCCAAAACTATCCATAAAGGGACTGCTCCTTGAAATGCTGCAAGCCCTTTCAATCGCAAACGCTCCAAGCAGAAGTGTTAGAGCCAAAATGCACCAGACAATTTTATTCCGTTTCCATTTCTGGATTTCAGTTGTAATAATCGTCATACGGTTTCCTCCTTTCATGGTTCCAATTATAAAACGCAAACCTTGCCATAACCTTGCCGAGATAAAATTTTTTCAAAAAAAGCTCCGTGGGATCACAGAGCTTTCGGAAGTATGATGATAAAGGTTGTTCCGTTTCCGGGAACACTAGCGGCTGTAATCGTTCCTTTATGAATACTGACTAACTCTTTGGCAATCGAAAGGCCCAGCCCGTTCCCTTTGGCAGAACGGGAGTGATCGCATTGATACATCCGTTCAAAGATATGCGGGAGATCAGAGGCGGCAATCCCGTTGCCGTTATCAGCAACAACGATTTTTGCCTGCTGCTCAGTTTCAGTCACGGTCAGGAAAACTTTGCTTGCATCACTGTGCGTCAGAATATTTTGCAGTAAATTATTGAGAATACGAGTGTAGGCGGTAGAGTCAACCCGTGTCATGTATTCTGTTTCGGGTATCTCAATTTCATAGCTAAGATCGTGGTTTTCCAGCAGCGGCACCCAATCAGCCATGATGTCACGGGAAAGCTCATTCAGGTCGCAGACCTCAAAATGAAAAATCTGTTCCCCGGCATCCAGCTTCACCCATTCAAACAGGGCGGTCACAAAATCTTTCAGGTGGTGGGCTTTTTCCATAGCCACCCGAATGTATTCTTCCTTCTCAGCTCCTGTTACCATCTTGCTTTCCACAGCCTCCAAATATCCAACCAGAGAAGCAAGAGGGGTTTTTACATCATGGGAAAGGCTTGTCATAAGCCGTTTATAAGCCTGTTCGGATTGCTTTTGCTGTATAAGCCGAGATTGGCTGCTCATGGCAATCTCGTTAATATCATAACAGATTTGTTTTGTCAGGTCGCTTTCCCGCACCAATACACGGCGGTTCAAATTCCCGGCTTTTATATCGTTTAGGGCATCCCTAATAAGAAAAAGCTGACCACGGACGCGGTGAAGTTTTCCCAAAAGATAGCTGATTACCAGCAAAGCAATCAATAAGGACAACAATAGATAAAGGTTAATTTCCATGCTCATGCCTCCTTGTTAAAGCGATACCCTACACCGCGGACAGTCTGAATATAAAAAGGTTGTTCTGGATTTGGCTCGATTTTTTTTTCGCAGTTTACTGATAAATGCCATGAGGTTATTGTCGTCAAAATCATATTCTTCTGTCCACACCTGCGTATAAAGTTGTTTTTTAGTAAAGACCCGACCCTTGTTGGACGCCAAAAATAGAAGCAAATCAAACTCTTTGCCGGTCAAGTCTACCGGGAGATTTTGAACCGTTACGGTTCGGTTGATTTTATCAATTACCATATCTTTCAGAAGCATGGTGGCGGCTTCGTTTCCGGTCACAGGGTTTAAGGTGGTATAGCGCCGGATTAGAGAATTGACACGAGCCATTAGTTCGTTAATTCCAAACGGCTTTGTCAGATAATCGTCCGCTCCCAGCCGCAGACCAGAAACCTTATCTTCTTCGTCGCTTTTGGCGGTCAGCATCAGCACCGGCACATTGTTTTTCTCTCGGATTTTCTGCAATACTTGAAACCCGTTCATATCTGGCATCATCACATCCAGAATAATTAGTGAACAGGTATCCTTGTTTTTTTCCAGTAGCCTCAGACCCTCTAAGCCGCCATGTGCTACTACCGCAGATAAATTTTCTTGTTCCACACATTTTTTCATCAAGGCACAAAGTTTCTTGTCATCGTCTATAATCAAAACACTATTCATGTTTCAGCAACCTCCCTTGTTTTGTCCGGCCATCAATCGGCTTTTCCGCAGCTTTAGGGATCAGCCAAACACCAGCCATTTTCACAGCACCGGGGATACGTCCACCAGCACAATAATAATTTGCCCTACGAGGTGTCACGCCCCACTTTTCGGCGGCCCCTTTCAATGTCATATAGTCCATTTCGCGCCTCCACAGAATACATTATAGTTCTTTACCTCGAATAGTACAAGTTGGAGGCTGCACATTGATGAAATGAAATACTACTTTATGTAAAATTTCATTACATTCTCATAATCCAACCCGAAATGTACAATGATATAGGGTGATATGAGAATGAACCAAAATGAAAGAAGGTTTGACTTTCACGGCCTCGGGGCGGCTCTCAAACGGGCCAGAGAAGAAAAGGGCTGGACGCAAGCCTATGTTGCGGAATTGGTAGACCGTGACTCCCGTACCATTATGAATATTGAGAACAAAGGTCAGTATCCCAGCTTCGACCTTTTTGTTAAACTCATTACTATGTTTGACGTTTCAGTTGACCAGTTTATTCATGCGGACGGAGGGGCAAGGTCAAGCTCTTGCAGAAAGCATATTGATGTGCTCCTAAATTCCATGAACGAGAAAGAGCTTGTTGTCATGGAGGCCACAGCCGAAGGGCTCAAGAAAGCCAGAGAAACGGAGGTTCCAGAATAAGGGCCTCTGTTTTTTTGCGCCATTTTCGGGGGTGCCGCTAAGTGGCAAGCAATGCCTCTGTGGCCACAAGTGGCACAAAGGCGGCTTGTTGGGGCTCGCCCCAAACCCGTATCTTCGGGCCAACATGGCCCGAAGTGTCAGCGTCGCTTTGCTCCTTGTTTTCATAACCTTAACGCTCCTTTTCCTGCTTTCTTCCCGGTTCGGTGTAGCCCATCAGAGTGTCAATGTTCGCTTTGATCGTGACGATCTCCTGCATATCCCGTCGTGCCTTTTGATATTCTCCATAGAGCTGTTTTTTCTTTGCTGTGAGCTTACGGCCTTCTTCCTTCAGCACATCCATTTTGGGGAGCTTCGCCCCGCCCAGCAGAGAGCGCATTTCCGCTTGTGCAGCCCGGTACAGTTCAAGGTCGGCCTCATGCTCCGCAAGGAATTTCCGGCTGTACTTCGTCGCCTTATACTGCTCAAAGACTGGGCGGGTTTTGGCATACTGAACCGTTGCGGCCTTTAGCCCGGCATTGGTTTTCATGGCCTGCTCCGTCTGCTTGACCTGTTCGGAAATAACATGGAAACGGTCTGCCGCCTCGGTGGCTTTCTTCGCCAACTGCTCATAATCGGTCAGGTTATTGTCCTGTATATAGGCAAGAGCGGCGGCCATCTGCTTAATGTTAAATACCTTCGCCCAGCGTTCATATCCCGGCCCCTTACCGGCAGCCAGCTTTGCTTGAATATCCACCGCCAGACTGATTTTCCGCTCCGAGCGCCCGGGGCGTTTTTCTTTGCCCTCAATGGCGGACAGAACATCTTGCAAGTCGTAGCCGTCCCCCAGCGTGGAGGCACGCAGACGGGTGAAGCGTTCCTGTCCCTGCCCGGTCAGCCGGAAGCTGATACCGCCGCCCCGAACCGTCTTGACCTCATACCCGGCCCGCTTCATCAAATTGAGAAATTCGTCCAAATCAGCGGGGCGTTCCGCCAACGCAGTATCAATGGCAAGGCGCAGCCTGTCCTGATAGGAAAGCGGCCCTTTCCGGTCTTTCTGCCACTCTCCATAGTTCCGATACTTGCCCTTGCTCCGGGGCTTCGGGTTCTCCACGATGGATAGCCCGTTTTCAAGGCACAGCCTGTCAGAGAGCCGCCGAAGGGCGAAGCTGGAGCCCCAAAAATTTCGGAATTTCCGGGTGCAGTCAAGGGTGGTGGAGTTGTAATAAATGTGACAATGGATGTGCTGCTTATCGGTATGCGTGGTAACGATAAAAGCGTGCCGCCCCTTTGTCCAGCGCATAGCCAGCTCATAGCCGATACGGTTCGCCTCCTTCGGGGTGATCTCGCCCGGATAGAAGGATTGTCGTATCTGATAGCACAGCACATTATTTTCTTTCTTCTGTTCCCGGCCCGTCATAGCGGCATAGCTGGCCTTTGCCAAAAGGAACTCGTCCGCCACGGTGGCCGGATCACATTCATAAGCGGAGATATACTTTCCGCTTTCTGTTTTCTCCGGGTCCTTGCCATAGTCCAGACAATCCCGGATAGCCTCAGCAATCGTTTCGCCTTCGCCCGCATGGCGCTGTAACAAAGTTGTGGTAGCCAAAAATCATTCCTCCTTTCCATGAGAAAGGGGCGGCCCATTCAGACCGCCCCGACTTCGGGCCAGTATGGCCCGAGGCTGCTTAACTTGCCAGAAACCGGTACAGAGCGGATTTGCCTCCGTCCAGCGCCCAAAGAAGGGAGCCCGCCGCCGCTTGCAGTCCATACGGCGAAAGAAGGAAGGCAAGAAACAGAAATACAATCCCGCCTATGGGCGTCGGCGTGAAAAAGAGAGCGACACCCAGCACCGTCAGGATCACAGAGGCAATCGTCAGCAGGACGGCACAAATATCAAATAGGAACACCAGCAGAGCCGCCAGAAGGGACAACGCTAAAGCAAAGGGAGCAACCAATATTTTCAGCAGTATCTTCATCTTCAAAACCTCCTTTATCTATCCTTCCTACCTCTATTTTATCATGCTTGCCCGGGGACATAAATGTTGCGAAAGATTAGTAAATCCTGTCCCAAACTTTTGGGTCATACTGGCCCGAAGTGGTAAAAAAAGAGCAGGGCGGCAAGCTCCGCAACGGAAGCCTGCCGCCCTCGTCTTACTTTGCCACCAGCTCGGAAAGCTCCCGCAGCACCTTTGACACCTCGCCCCACAGCTTTTCATAGTCCCGCTTCAATCCGTCGATTTCCTCCGGGTACACGCCATAGGTGTGTGCGTGTACGGCGACCTGATTGAGATTGTTGGAACAGCGCCGTTGCAGAGAGATCAGCTCTTTTACGGGCGTAAGGTCGATGTGCAGGATATACCCGTTCAGAGCCATTTTCCGTACATAAGCCCCGGCGTTGGAAATGCCCGCCTCGGCCATCCGCTCATGGATGGCCGCCAGCTCGTCCGGTGTTACCATGACGTGCAGATGGACATTCCGCTTGCGGTTCTCCATCAGCGTTCCAGCTCCCGGCCTTTCCGGCGTTCTTTGGGCTCCTTTACCTTATCCAGCGGTTTTGTGTCCAACTCCGGGGGCGTGGGCGGGATGGGCGTGTTGTTGGGTACGCCGTCGATCATGTTGCAGTTCTGCTCTGTGGAGAGCTCGGCGGTTTTCAGATAGTTGTCTTTTTCGTGCATGGCGATCCTCCTTTATCGTTCCTCATGGTTTTTATGGTTTCGCTTCTGGCCGGGTTCCTTCGGGGGTTCCTGCCCTCTGGTTTCATCTTTGAGCCGGGCAGTAATGGATGGGCGCACCCGGTCAGGATTGCCCGGTGCTGGTTTCAGCTCATAATCCTCCATCTGCTTTTCGGTCAGCGGCTTTGCGTAGGTCAGTTCGCCCCATGCCATCAGCCTGCCGTCTGCCACAGGACGCCGCCTGTCATCATCGTAGTTGACGATGGAAAGAGGCTGGTTATCCGGCGGCTTCGGGTAAGTTCCTATGTCCACGGGCCGCTGGGTGGAATAATAGCGGTAAACGCCCTCCGGTCCCAGCTCGGTATGCTTGACCGCCGCATGGTAAAACTGCTGATAGTCGTCCACCCGGCGGTCAAAGTCCCTCTGCGCCCACGCCTGACTGGTTCCATAGCGGCCCCAGTAGTAATCCCGATGGCCGTTTTCCCCCTCGGTAAACTGCCAGGTCACAAAGGGGCTCGGCGCTCCCGGATTATGCCCCAGCGCAAAGCCGTGTCCGGTTTCAAAGGTGGCAGCTTTCAAAATCACATATCCTTGTACTGTCTCCAAGAGATTCCTCCTTTCTGTGCCTCGGGCCAACATGACCCGAAGTGCTGGATGTTACGAAATAAGAGGGCAGACCGGGGAGGAATGTAATAAGATATTCCCACCCCGGAAACACCCTCAAAAAAGCCCGGAATGTCAAGCCTTTGGAGGCGGCAAATCGTAACAGCCGCCCGGCCTTTTCTCCCGCAGTTTCCTCATGCGTTCCCGGCTTTTCCGTCGGTTCCCTTCGGCCTTGCAGGCGTCGGAGCAGTAGGCTTGACGCCCCTCGGGCAAAAATGCCTTTCCGCAGACCGCACAGGCCCGCAACTCCGGGGAGATGCCTTCCGTTGTCAGCGCCGCTTGAAGCTCCGGGTTAAGGGGCAGGACAGCCTCACGGAAGTAACGGCAGTACGCCCCTGTCCAGCACTTGTGCAGCATATAGCAGGCACAGTCAAGAGGAAGGCACAGGCCGCTTTCCCGGTCATAGTTGGCGCACATCCCCGTGACCAGAGTGCGGATTTTCTTCTTCTCGTCACGGGTCAGCTCCCGGGCGTCCATTTATGACTTCGGGCCACGATGGCCCGAAGGGCGGGGCTCCACGATCAGCGCCCGGAACTTCTTCCGGCACTGTTTTTTCTTTCCTTTGCACTCCTTGTAATAACGGCATCCCTTACAAGGGTCGTCATTGTCCCAGCCGGGGTGCGGTACTTCCTTCATCATTCGTTCAAAAGGGCTGCTTGTAAAATTCATTCTCATTCCTCCGTATCTTCCTCCCATGGCGGGGTATCTTCGTCCTCGGGTTCCTCTGCGATCTCCTCCAGCTCCCCGTCCTCATATTCGCAGTAATCATCTTCCAAATCCGGGGCTTCATGCTTCGGCTTGTAAATCTTGAAATAGTAACCAATTCCACCGCCGGCCAGCACCACCGCACCGATCAAGAGCAGAGAGAGAAGGGGGCTGTCCTTTTTCTCCGGCTTGGGTTCCGGTACTTCCTCCACCGGTTCGGTGGGCTTTGGCTCTGGCTCAGGGGTCACTTCTTTGGGCGGTTCCTTACCCTGTTCAGCAAGAGGCAGAAGGTCGTCTGTGGTAACGGTATTGAGGAAATAGACGTTCTCGCTGGTTTTCTGTTTGTCGATCACCAGATAAAACACGCTCTCGTCTGCTGTGGTGATGGTGTAGAACTCCTTTCCATCCTCGTCGGTGGCGTTGTCCACCACGGTTCCCGTCCCGTCCGGGGTAAAGGGGTTCTGGGTTTCCGGCTCTGCTTCGGTTTCTGCCGGGGAGGGAGCTGTCTCCGGCTGCGGCTCGCTGCTCTGTGCATAAGCCGGGACTGTAAAGATCAGGCAACACAAAAGGCTGGCAGCCATCGCCGCCAGCCTGCGAAATTTAGTTTTCTTCATGGGCCGTGTCCTCCTTTTCGGGTGCCTCCGGCTTCGGGTCAGTATGGCCCGAAGCGGTAAGGCTGTTTTTGGGGTCATTCAGAAAAGCCATAAGCTGGGCGGGCGTCAGTTTGAGGGAGCGCACCGCCTGCACGATCTGGCTGTTTTCTTCCTCCTGTTTCTGCTTTTCCAGCTCCCGGATTTTGGCCTGCCATTCGGCGGCCTTCTCCCGGGCTTTTTCCAGTTCCTTATCGAGCTTGTCGATTTTGTTCATGCAAGGACTCCTTTCCTCTGGCTCACAAACGCCCGAAGGCATAGAAATGTGTCTGCCAGTAGCTTGAATTGATGTTTGCGTATTGGATGGGCGAACCACAATGGAGCATCATCCCGTCGCCCACATAAATCCCCACATGGGATACAGGGCCGGGGCTGTCATAGGTTCCCGTGAAAAAGATAATGTCGCCGGGCTTTGCCTCGGAGGGAGAAATGATAGCACACTGGTTGTAAATGCCCTGCGCCGTGGTACGGGGCAGGTTGTGGACGCCGCTGGCCGTGTACACCCAGCAGACAAAGCCCGAACAGTCAAAGGAGGTGGACGGGCTGGAGCCGCCCCACACATAGGGCCAGCCGATGTACTTTGTGGCTTCTTCCATGAGCGCCGCAAAAGCCGGGTCATCCAGCGCCTCGCCGGGTATCTCATAGCTGGGGCCGGTATCTTCGCCACCGTTGTAAATCCCTTCCCACAGATAGGGTTTGTTGCCTTTGAGCTGCTGCATAACGGTGTAGATTTCCCGCTGCTGTTCGTTAAGCCTCGGCAGGATCACGGCAGGCAGCGTCTTGTTTGTGAGGGTCACATTGAGAATGTAATACTCATAGGGAACTTCCTCGGTGGTGGTTTCCCCGGTCTCCGGGTCGGTGCTGGTTTCGGTGCGGTAGCGTATCTCGACTTCCTCCGTCAAGGTCAGTTCATACTGTGCCTCGAAAATCTCCCGCAGCTCGTCCTGCACCTGTTCACGGAAATACACATGGTACTTTGCCGAGAGATAGGACGCCAGCTCATAGGGGTTATGGCCGATCTCGTCCACGGAATAGCGGTACTCGTCATAGCCGGGATGGGTGCTTTCGATGTTCGCTACCGTCTGCGCCAGCTCGTTTTCCAGCGCTGTGTAGTCCTCGTCCACCCCCAGCAGGTCCGTATCCTCCGAGGCGTAGGAGGTGCCGGATAACGCATTGGCGAGGCCGCTGCCAAGCGTGGGGAAGATGGAACTTACCGCCGACACAAGAAAACAGAGCAGCAACAGCAGGAGCAGGACCAGCACCGCCACGGGATGACGGGTCACAAACTGCGCCGCCCGACGGGTCGCAGTTCCCGAAGCGGCAGCGGTTTTCTTTGCGGCCTTTGCGCCCTGTTTTGCAGCCGCCTTTGCTTCTTTGGAATACCGGCGTTTCAGTTTCCATTTCTGCTGCACACGGGAAAGCGGATTGCTGGCAAGCTCCGGGTGATCGGAGGCCATCTTTTGAAAATCCACATTGGCCCGGGCTTTTATGTCCTTCCGTTCCCACTTTGCCACCTTCCGGGCCGGGTGTTCCCGGTATCTCCGTTTGGCATACCGGGTCAGTTTCCGGGCTCCGGCCTCGGCCACAAGTTCCGACTTATGGGCTCCTTCCACACCCACATTTTCATGCTCAACTTCGTGGATTTTGTTGTGGAGATAAAACCATGCTTCGGTGCGGGCTCCCCGGACAGCTTTCTTCGCAAGCCCCGGCGGCTTCTTCGCTGCCCGTTTTGCCTCGGTCTTGTCCAGTTTCTCCCGGGCCTTTCCCAGCTTTTCCCCGGCGTGTTCCGCTTTTGCCTGTGCTTTCTGGTACTTGTCCTTTTTGCTCCCGGCCTTCTCGGCGGAGCCCTCCGGCTCCTGTGCCTTGCCGGTATCCTGCGGCCCGTCCGCTTCATCTTCCTGCCTCATGCGGTCAGAGGGACGGCTTTTCCGTCTGTCCTCTTGAAACTTGCCGCTTTTGGACTTCGGGCCATCATGGCCCGAAGGACTGTCCTGCCCGGTATCCTCGTCCTTAAACCGCAGGCGTCGGGATGGTGCGGGGGAAGGCCCTTCCCGTTCAGCCGGTCCGGGGCGATTGCTCCCGGTATCCTCCGTCGGCCCCGGCCTTTGAAAATTCCGTTTATCCGGTTTCTTTCCGATGATGTATCCCTCCTTTCCAAACCTCGGGCCATCATGGCCCGAAGTGCGTTATGCCCGGTTCATTTCCTGTTTTTTGTCCTCCGGGCGGGTGGTCATAATGGCGTACAGCTCGGTATTCTGCGGGAAGCGGTCAACAAACGGGATGGTGGTATTCCCGAAGAACAGCAGCCCTTCGCCGGAATTGGTATGGGTCACATAGGAAAGCTGGTGGGGGCTGATCCCAAGCTGTTTGGCTAAAATCTGCCGGTCCCCCTGTGCCTGCGAGAGCAGCACAAGGAAGTCCGAGTTTTCAAAGATGTTCTCGATCTCCGGGCTTGCCAGAAAATCCTTCACGTTCTGCGTTAAAGCACTGGGAACGCACCCTTTTTTTCGCAGCATTTTCCAGATCGCCACACAGTAGCTTGCCGTCAGCCGGTCACGGAGCAGCACATGGAACTCGTCGAAGTAGCACCATGTAGCGATACCGCGGAGGAAATTCATGGACACCTGCGAGTTTACCAAGTCCTGCATAATGAGCATGGCAATCGTCCGAAGCCCGGCCCCCAGCTTTTTTAAGTCAAGGCATACCAGACGGCGGTTTAAGTCCACATTGGTTTCATGGTTGAACACGTTAAGGGAACCCGACACATAGATTTCAAGGGCAGTTGCCAGCCGTACCGCCTCGCCCTCCGGCTGGGAACAGAGCAGGTCATACAGGGTTTGGAGGGTCGGCATTTTGCTTGTTTCCGGGTCCTGCAAATGTTCCCGGTACATCTGGCGTACACAGCGGTCAATGACGGTCCGCTCCACCGGCTGCAAGCCATCCTTGCCGCCAACGATCAGCTCCATCAGCGACAGGATAAAGTCGGCTTTCAGCGCCATCGGGTTTTCCTCGTCAAAGCTTAGGTCAATGTCCATCGGATTGATGTGGTGGGGGCTGTCCGGGGCGATCTCGATGACCTGTCCGCCCAGCCGCTTGATAAGGGGCGAGTATTCGCCCATCGGGTCTACCACAATGATCCGGTCACGGGTGGCAAGGAACACGTTCACAAGCTCCCGCTTTGCGGCAAAGGATTTGCCGGAGCCCGGCACGCCGAGGAACAGGCCGTTGGGGTTTTTGAGCTTTTTCCGGTTTGCCATGATGACGTTATGGGAAAGTGCGTTGAGCCCGTAATAGACGGCTTCGCCATCCATGCGGAGCTCCTGCGTCATAAAGGGAACGAAAATGGCCGTGGAGCTGGTCGTCATGCCGCGCTTGATCTCAATGCCGTTATGGCCCAGCGGAAGGCTGGAAAGAAAACCATCCTCCTGCTGGAAGTCCAGCCGCTTCAAGGTGCAGTTGTATTTCTGGACGATACCCGACACCGTGAACAGGTCATTGTCCAGCTCCCGGCGGGTCGGGGCCATGTTTACCACAAGGAAGGTCAGAAGGAACATTCGCTCATTCCGGCTCTGTAAATCTTCCAAGAGGGTCTTTGCGTCGTTGCTGTACGTTACAAGGTCGGGTGGAAGTATGTCCATGTCGTACCCTGACCGGGCTGCCTTCTTTTGTTCCTCCACCTTCATCTTGTCAATGTCGGAGACTTTGGCCTTGATGGATTTTACGGCGGCGGCCTGATCGACGGTTTGGATATGGAGAGTGATGGTCATTTCCGCATCCATTTCCAAAAGCTCCGCCAGCAGCTTGTCCGAGAGCTCCGAGGCCAAAATCTGCAAGTAGGAGGCGGCACCCCAAGTCGTCCCCACCCGGAACAGACGGCTGAAACGGAAGTCGAAGCTGTCCGGGGCGATAAAGTCTTTGGTGGAAAGCCCGGTTTTGGGGATCATATCCCATGAAAACCGGAAGGGGGAGCCGCTGCCGGGGTGGAGCTGCCCGTGAAGAAGCTCCAGCCGTTCCAGCCCCGAAAGGGAGCGGCACTTGACGCCCAGCTTTTTGAAGTTCCCGCAAATGTCCGCCTCTACACGTTCCAGCCTTGCCCTGGCGGTGGGAAGGTCGTCCACATTCACGCCGAAGGTCAGGAGCTTTGTGCGGACAATGCCGTTGTTGCTTTTGGCGATCTGGTTTTCCAGCATTTCCACATACTCACACCGGACGCTGTTGTAATCATCGTCCTGCATGGGGATGTTCACGCTGTACCGGCTGCCCGGGCGGCTCCGGTGGTTGAGGAAGGAAAGCTGGAACGGAAGGCTGCTGTCAAAGTAGTTGAGGCAGGCGCTCCACCCGTCAAAGATGGCTGCCTGATCTTCGGACTGTGCGAGCTGGTAGTTGATGTCCTCGTATTCAATGGTTTTGGTGTAATAGCGGTCCGCTACCCGGCACACCCCGTCCCGGTACATTTCCCGGTAAGGGAGGGTCTGCTGGGCGGTGGTGGGAATGTTCTTTCCTTTCGTGAACAGGCCGGTAAGGCCCTGCTTTTCAGGCTTTCTGCCTGCGGGCTTTCCGGCCCTTCTGCTGTTTCGCAATCGGCTGCGCCTCCTTTCTGGCGCTAAGCAGCGCATAGAAGTTTTCGGTTTTGTAAGGCCGCACACGGGGATAGAGGAACCGTGTGCGGATGATGTTTTTCAGCACTTTTTCCAGCGGCAGACCGTCTCGTTCATACATAGCCAGAAAGAAGAACGGGAGCATGAGGCCGATCATCAGGAACATGGCGGCACTGTTCCCGATACTGCCACGGGAAAACAGGTAAGCCGGGAGGCCCACCGCCGCCGCGCTGGAAAAACAAACAAGCTGGCGCTTCGTTAGGTTGAAGGCCAGCTTTGTCTTGATTTTGGAAAGGTCTTTTGGTACTGGCACATAGGCCATTTTGGTACACCTCCTTTATTGCTTCGGGCCAGCATGGCCCGAGGTTATCTTGCGGCCTCTTTGGCCGGGGCTGTGCTGCGGGCAGCTTCGGCGGCCTCTCGTCCGCTCTGCCTTGCCCGCCAGTATTCGGGGTGATACTGCCGGATGGACTGATTGAGTTTTTCTTCAAACTGTCCTTTGTCCTTAATGCGGTCAGGGATTTTCCACAGCTTTTTGTCCAGCAGCTCCCGGAGCACTACGCTTTCCTGTGCGTCCTCCTCATAGCAAATATAGCCCTTGTCCTTGAAGCCGCATTTTTTGGCTGCTGGGGAGAGAACGGCGGCTACCTCGTTTGCCACCATCGTTCCGCCGTGGCTGGCGGTAGATACCAAAAACACCCCCGGACAGAGGGTTTCACAATTCTGCACCTCGCCCCACGGGGAGCTTTTCGGCGCATGGAACATTCCGCCCGTCCGTCTCCGGTCTGCCTGCATGAGTGCTGCCTTTTCTAAGATGGCTTTCAGTTCCGGGGAAAAATAGGCATATTCCCGAAGGACACGGGCGGCCTCCCCGCCGCAGGCGTTCATCAACAGGGTATAGGCGTCGCTGTCCGCTTTGGTACAGCGACCCAGCAGTTTTCCGTCGTAATAGCAGGCCGCGTCATAGCCCGTCCGTTTGCGTGGCGTGGTTCCCGCCTCCTTTCTGCTTCGTGCCAGCATGGCCCGAGGTCAACGCTCTGCACTGCGGCTGGGCTTTTCCTTCGGAGGCCGCCCTGCCTTTGCCTGTTCGGCAGCCGCTTTTCCGGCTTTGAGTTGGTCGCTAATGGACGCACGCCCCACAGAGCCGCGCTCCGCCATCTGTTCCAGCTTTGCCTCATAGGCTTGCAGAACAGCAGTATTGAGCTGTTCCCGGAACTCCTTTGTGACAGGGTAGGCCATATCCCGATAGCCGCCTTTGCCGTCCGGCTGGCTGGGCATCCCAAGAAAGAGGCCCTTGCTGCCCTGGACGATTTTCAGATTTTCCACCACAAAACAGTCATTGAATTTCACGCTGGCAAAGCCCATGAGATTTTTCACAGGTTCGATGACCCGCACGCTTACATCCAGCTTTATAGGGGCGGCTGGTGTTCCGCCCGCAGTTTTTTCCTGCATGGATTTCTCCTTTCCGCTTCGGGTCAGCATGGCCCGAAGTCTCTTAATGGCAGCCGAAGATGGATTTTGCAAGACTGCCTGTTTTGAATAAGGTAAAACACAGCAACACCGTATATCCCACGCATCCCCAGATCGCCCCGATGGGGTCGCCGTCGGTGGCGATACTCTGGATCAGCACCGCATAGATGGCGACACAGACTAAGATCAATAGACCTTGAAAGCCCACCGCAAAGAGGGAGCGGAAATAGTTCTGCCCCATGTGTCCGGTTTCCCTGTTGGGGACTGTGGCAAACGGGATAGGCGCTAAACTTGTGAGTAAATAAATTTCAATCATACGGCCATATACGATGACGAAAATCACGATGTTTAAGGCAATCATGGTAAGCTGGATCAGGAAGGACTGGAGCCAGAGTCCGAACAGAGGGCCTAACTCCATCGCCTCAAGCTCTGTCCGCAGACTGTCCAGCACATCCGGCGTGATTTCTGTCCCGTTCTGGATAATGCCCGCTGATTGCTGGATCACATGCTGGCTCACATCAAAGACCGCCAGCACGATATTGAAGGTATTCGTCAGGATCATCACAGCCACAAAGGTTTTGAACACCCACTTAAAAAACATCCATGTGTCAACTTCATGTAGGTTGTTGCGTTCTATGAGCATCTGTATCAGTTCATAGGTCATAACAAAAGTGAGGATGACCCCGGCGATTGGCAGAATGGCAGTTTCGGAGATCTGTCGTATCATGGAAAAGACCCCGGCGTTCCAGTCCGCCGGGGTCGTGCCTACCTGTGTGGCGATTTCGCCAACGCTCTGATTGACGTTATCGAAAAGGCCGTCCAGATTTCCCATGATACCATCGACGAGCAGACCTTTCAGCCATTCAACGATTGCGTCGATGATAAAGTCCATACATCAGCTCCTTTTCTGGAAAAAGGGACAACGGGTGACATTTAGCTGAACAGCCCGGACAGCAGAGGGATAAGCTGAAGGCCGATCAGAACGACACCGCCGCCCGCCATGAGCTGCTTAATGCCCTGGCTTTTTGCCGCAGGGTTGTCCGACCCGTAACCTTCCAGAAGGTTGATGACGCCCCATACCGCCAGACCAGCGCCAAGAGCCATGACCAGAATTTTAAGAATGTCGATTGCCTGATTGAAAAATTCCATATACGTTCCTCCATTTTGTTTGATGGTTTTGGGTACAAAAAAAGCCGCCCACATCGGCGGCGCTTCGGGTCATCATGGCCCGAAGTTACACAAACTCGTCGCTGTCCAGATCATCGAAATTCAACAGGTCAGCTTCTTCGTCCGTGTCGGAGCCGTCCACTTCGTACACCGTGTATTCGTCCTCCGGCTTTAGTCTCAATGGCCGGTGGCGGAACAGGCTTTCCAAGCGGAAGGCGTTTTTCTTTTTATCAAATTCGGCTGTGTACTTGTAATTCGGGTGCTTTTTCAAGTCATACTTCGGGGACAGGAAGGGCGGGAGCCCCCGAAGCTGCAAGATACATTTATCCCCGGGCATGGTGGTGATCTCGCTGGTGGTCATCAGTTCCCGGCCAAGCCGCTGCATATTCTGGCTGTAACTTTCAGACTGTCCCCGGCTTCGGCCCTCGGTCTGCATGGAGATGGTGGCCTTGCCCAGCCAGTTTTCCGAAATATCCTTTAGGGTGGAAGCCTCCCGGCCTCCGAGGAATACGATACTGTCCATGTTGCCCATGATGGTTTCGGAATGGTCTTTGTACAATGCCTTGCACTGGCTCATTGCCTGATAAAAAAGCGTCAGGCTGATCTCACGGGAGCGGATGACGGCCACAATCTTTTCCAGCCCCGGCACCTGCCCGGTGTTGGCAGCCTCGTCCCACAGCACCCGCACATGATAGGGCAGACGCCCGCCATAGGTGTTGTCAGCCCGTTCACACAGAAGGTTGAACATCTGCGAAAAAGCGAGGGCAACCAAAAAGTTGTAGGTGGTGTCCGTGTCGCTGATAAGAAAGAACAGCGCTGATTTTTCATCCCCCAGCTTATCCAGCTCCAGTTCGTCATAAGACATGATCTCCCGAAGTTGGGGAATATCAAAGGGAGCCAGTCTTGCACCGCAGGAAATCAAAATGCTTTTGGCTGTCTTGCCGCTGGCGAGCTTGTATTTCTTATACTGCCTCACGGCGAAGTGCTGGGGGCTGCGGCGTTCCAGCCCGTCAAACATATAGTCCACCGCGTTTTTGAAGGTTTCGTCATCCTCCCGGACTTCCATGCTGTTTATCATTTCCACCAGCGTATTCATGTTGCGTTCTTCCTCCGGCCCCTCAAAGACGATGTAGGACACAAGGGCGCAGTACAAGAGGGTTTCTGCTTTTGTCCAGAACTCGTCGCCCTCCTTGCCGTCGCCTTTGGTGTTGGCAATCAGGGCGGTAACAAATTTCAAAACATCGCTTTCTGTCTTGATATAGGCCAGCGGATTGTAGTGCATGGATTTTGAAAAGTCGATACTGTTGAACACCCGCACCCTGTATTTCTCCCGTTGCAGAAACCGCCCGCACTGGTCGAGAGTGCCGCCCTTCGGGTCTACCACCACATACGAGGAATGGGCTTGAAGGAGCTGCGGGGTCAACCAGAACCTTGTCTTTCCCGAGCCGGACGATCCGATGACACAGGCGTTTAGGTTCCGGGCATTGGCGGGTATCTTCGGACGGGTGTTCATGGTAAGGAACTCCGTCCCGGTCAGAATGACATTGTTCTGAAATTTAGGGTCAACAAATGGCTTTATATCTTCCTTTGTTCCAAAGCGGGCGGTGCCGTACTCCGCATCCCGCCGGAATTTTTTCGCCTGCCTGATCTTTGACTGTATCAGCAGATACATCCCAGCCGCACCGGCAAGGCCCACCAGCAGGTCAATACCTCCCAGCCCCGGCCAGTAGGTTTCAAAGGCTTTGGGGAAGGTATCAAGCATCCCCATGAGCTTTGTCCCGAAGTCTGTGTCGGGGGCGATCCGGTAGGCCGTCCCGATTTTGGAGAAAAACCAGAACACAAAGAGGTACGGCAGGTTTGGGAGCACATATTTTCTGATCTTGTCACTCAACGTCCGTCCTTCACCGCCTCTCTGGTCCGCTGCTTTTCCTTTGCCTGCGTCCTGATTTGCTCCGTGAATTTCCGAAGCTGACCGAGGATGGAAGCCTTGTCCTGCTCTTTGTTCAGCACCTTTGCGCTGTACTTCTGGAAGGCCGCCGTGATAGCGTCCGCCTGATTGGCTTTGAAAAACAGCAGGTAATGACCGGGGCTCACTTTATGGAAAGCGTAGTCCACATGGAACTCCTTCGCGATCCGGTCAAACTCCTTTGGAGCTCCCACATAGGGCATGGCACTTTTGCCGCCATAGTGGTTCATCAGCTTTTTCACGCTCTGGCGTCCCTGCGGGGTCAGCGCCTTCTGGTGGTGCTTTTGCAGCGCCCGAACCACCTTGCCAAGAGCGGCAGCCAGCACTTTTCCTGTGAGCTTCGTTGTCCTGATCGAAAGGGCAACCGTTTTTTGGTTTACTTCTTCCTGCATAAAACCTCCTTTCCGTCGGGGTCCCCGCTATCCGGGAGGCCCCCGTACAATATCGGGGAACAGAAAACCTCGGGCCAATGTGGCCCGAGGCTTACCGCTCGGCATCCCTGCCGGACGGAGCTTTCTTTTCCGGCTCCGTCTGGACTTTTTCGCCCTGTTCCCGCATGGTCTGCAAGATAGAGGGCTTCTTTTGAAGCTGGGAGGGCTTTTCGCCGGACAGCGGCTTGATACATTCCAGACGGTCAGCCGCCCGGATGGCGTTGTCCGTGAGCTGCCTCTGCCATGCGCCTACGCTGGGAGCCCAGCGAAAGCCGCTGCTTTTCAGCTCGGCCCGGGTGTCTGCGTCAGGCTTTCCATCAAAGAATACCTGCAAGCGGTTGTCCTCCCGGTTCATCTCCACACGGCCCCCGTCGAATTCCCAGCCGGAAAACTCCCGCTGTGCCTGTTTGGAAAGCTGTTCGATACGGGCCTTTACCCGGCGGATCTCCGCATTGTTGTTGGTAAGCTGGTAGCTTTCAAAGGGCCTCGGGTCGCTCCGCCAGCTTGACGCCATGCTTGCTTTCAGCTTTTCGATCTGGTCCGGCGATAGCAGCGCACAGCCATCCAGTTTGCCATGCTTGCGGTAATAGGCGTTGACCTCCTTCATAATGAGCTGGGAGCGTTCCAGCCCGTCCAGCTTCTTCTGGAGCTTTTCAATCGCTGCCGGGTCATCGGCGCTGATCCCGCCCATGCCGGTACTGCGTATCTTATCCAGAAGCCCTTGAATATACCGCCATTCCTCCATGTTGCTGTCCCGAGCCCGGTTTTGCTTTTCCTTTTTTCCCACCGGGAAATTGGCAGGTCCGGCGATCATCACAGAGGGAACCCTTGCGTCAATGACAAATCCCTGGTTCATGTTTTCGGCCAGCTTGCGAGCGTAGGTGTCTAACAGATGGTCGATCTTCTCATGGTACATGGGGTCCACCCGGGATTTCTGCTGTTCCGCTATGGCGGCGGCCTTGTCCACCATTGCCCGGTATTCCGCCGTTGCGCTCCCTTCCTTGTAGTCGGAAAAGCTGTTCATTTCCTTTGCCCGACGGGCGGCCCCTTCATTGATAGGGTAATAGTTGATGGTATGCACCTCCTTCATGCTTCGGGCCATGCTGGCCCGAAGTCTTACCGTTCTTCATGGGAAGGCCCCGCCTTGTCCTTTTTCGGAGCGGGCGGGGCTTCTTGAAACCGTTTGAGTGCAGCGAGAATGGAGTGGACAGGCTCGGCCTTTTCAGGATAGGCAAATATCCGGTGTTCCGGCGGAATGTCCTGCGGCCCGTGGTAATACTCCTTGAAGCCCTCCGGGACTGCCGACACGTACCCACCGGGAGCGAATACGCCGCCCTCGTTGATACGCACATCCCGCCCGTATGCCTCATAATCGAAGTAGTTCTGAATGTGCTCCGGTATGTCGATGGTCCCAAGCTCGTCGGCGTAAAGACGGCCCAGCCCTTCATCATCAGAAATATCCGGGTAAAAGCGGTACAGGTCAAGGTTCTGGGTCAGGTTTATCAAATCCTTCACGCTCCGTGTGTGGTTTCCCAAGACAAGAGCGGCTTCAAAGGTTTCCAGTCCGCCCTTATCCCGTACTTCCAGCAGGGCGTGGCCCAGCTCGTTCAGCTCGTCGATGTTCTCACATTCGTAGAGATGATCGTAGAGCCCCAGCACATCACTGTCAAAGCTGGTAAAGAACACTTCGCTGTACCGTTTTCCGTCTATCCCGATTTTGGCAAGGGCGGCCTGCAACTCCTGTGTCGTCATGGGGAAATGTACCGTTGTCCCTACCTCGATCCCCATCAAGGGGTACAGGGCGGTGTTGGTTATATAGGCTTCAAACATGGGCTTATTCCTCCTTTCCGGCCCGGTCAGCCAGCACCTCATAAATCCCGGCCATAATGTAATCGGCGCAAGGGAGGGCAATCGCATTTCCCAGCGCCTTGTAACGTTGCAGAGGCCGGATCTCCACGCCGTCCGCCCCGTACTTTGTCCAGCCCTCCGGCAGCCCCATCAGCCGTTCGCTTTCCGTTTCCGTCAGAAAACGGATACAGCCGCCCTCCGGGTCGCCCTCATACCAGAAGGCAAAGGGCGTTACATCACTGGCTAAAAGAGTGGGAAAAGGGTCAGTTGGTAATCCGAAGCTGTTTCGGAAGGCCGTTTCTTCCTGCCTTTTTGCCGCTCCCCGCATACGGAAGCACTGAAAGGGGTGGATGACTGGTATCTGCCACCCTGTTTCAAAAGAAGCTGTTCTATCTCCTTCGGCGGCGGCCCGCCCGCCCTCTCCGCAAGGCGGAGGAAGTGGGAGCATTGGACGGGGCTTAAATAGTATGTCTGCGGCACGTCTGCCTCCAAAATCCGCCACGACGAAAATCCGCTGCCTTCGTGCCAGCCTTCGGGAGCCTGCCCAATACTGGGCGTCCATGAGCCGCCAGCACACATCAGGCGTTCCCCCTCGCACCATTCCGGCGTTTCCCCATCTTCCCGAAGGAGGCATTGGAACTTCGGTGTCCGAGAAGGCGGATAGGACGGCTCTAAAGTCCATCCGGTCATTTGTAGAAAACGCTCCCATGACGTTTTCCCAAACAGCGATAGCTGGATATAGGTTATCAGTAGCATCCCTCATTTCCTGTATGATACGAAACGCCTGATAGAACAGGCTTGATTTTGCCCCGGCAAGGCCGGAGCGGTTGCCAATCAGAGAAAGGTTCTGACAGGGGGAACCGAAGGTAATTATATGGACAGGTGGGATTTTCCCGCCGTCCACCTTCGTAATATCCCCCAAATGCACCATGTCGGGAAAGTGCCTTTTGGTTATGGAGATGGGCGCTTTTTCAATCTCGCTGGCCCATACCGGACGGATACCGCACCGGGAAGCAGCCAGAGGGAACACGCCGATCCCGTCGAAAAGGCTTCCCAGCTTAATGTCCGGCATGGCCCGGGGTGCCGTGTCCCTTCACGGCAAGCACCCCTTCCAGTGTGGTCGCCGCAATGCCCAGCCGCCCGGCAACCGCAATATCGTTTTTTACATCCTCATCCACAGCGCTGCCGCAGACGATCAGGGTGTGGGAGCGCCGCAGCATATCCCGGCGCATATCAATCCCGGCCTTGTGTTCCTCGGGAACGCTGTCATTCAAAAACAGCGGCAGATACAAGAGCGGGCAGATCGGGGAAAAGCCCGCCTCATAAGCAAGACGGCAGTAGTGGGCCGCCAGCTCCATATCAACATCCGGCTCGCCGCTCCATGCGGCGGTCAGGTACGCTAAAGGTCGTTTCATTGGTTGAGCCTCCATTTCTGTTTTGGTTTAGGGAAAAGCAAGAGTTCGCCCAACCCCTCCGCCCCTTCCCCCGGGAAGGGGAACGGCTCTGGAGAATTTATATCCCCGTCGCTTGACCGGGAAAAAGCATAACCGGGAGAAATCCGTCAAGGGTGCCTCTGGCACCGCCTGCGGCGGCGCTGCCCTTGACTGATTTTCCCGGCTATGCTACGGAATAACTGGCGACGGGGAATAATTTATATCTCCAGAGCTTCGGGGCGCGGGGCAGAGCCCCGCAATCCTCGGGCCATGCTGACCCGAAGTTTTAGCTTACTTTTCCTGTTCGGTTTTCTTCTCCGGCTTTTCGTGTTCCTTCTGCTGACCCTTCCAGTCGTCCAGCAGCTTGATGATCTGGTCCTTCATTTCCCTCGGCGTAGTTTCCTTGCCGAAATACTTGCTCAGTTCCGCACCTGTCAAAATCACTTTGTCTACCTCCTTTTTGTCCTCCATCATAATGCCGTCGATCACATCCCCGTTGAGCAGCTTCTTTTCGTCCAACTCACGCATACGCTTTGCCTGCGCCTGTGAAGGCGAGGACTGCTGGCTGTCAATGGCGACGGCGATATAGTTCTGGTTCTTCTTGCCGATATAGGAAAGCTCCACCGCCGTAGTAAAACCCAGCTTTTTTTCATCCATCAGCTTCATCAGGTCTGGAACCAGCTCATTGAGACGGATATACCGCTGCACCTGCTTGACCGCCATCTTATTGCGCTCGGCCACGATCTCGTTGGAGCGTTTACCTGCGTCCTTCGGGTCAATCTGGCCCGAAGTGCGGGAGCCCTGGTGCTTGATGGCTTCAAGCTGCATTTTTAAGGCTTTGGCCCGCTCACTGGGGAGGATTTCTTCACGCTGGTTCAGATTGTCCTCCACCATCTGTGTGATGGCTTCATCATCTGTCAGATTTCGGACGATACAGGGCATATCCGCATATCCGGCAAGCTCACTGGCTTTCTGGCGGCGGTGGCCGGACACGATCTCATAGCCGCCATCCTCACGGGGACGGACGATAGCGGGCTGGGTCACGCCCTTGTCCTTGACGCTGGACACCATAGCCCGCATTTCTTCATCATCCCGGACTTCAAAGGGATGGTTCTTGAAGGCGTGGAGTTCGTTCAGCTTGATATAGATGATCTGCTCCTTGCCCCGGCGTGGAGCATCCTTTGGCTTTTCGGGTCCTTTCGGAGCGGGAGCGGCCTGTATCGTTGGAGCCGTTTTTTTCTCCGGTTCCTTTTTGACCGCCTTTTCCGGTTTCTGTGCGGGGGCTTTGGACTTCGGGGCTGCGGCCTTGTCCTTATCTGTTTTCGGGGGACGGCCCCGGCGCTTCGGCTGTTCCGGCTCTTTGGGTTTTTCCTCCGCTTTTTTCGGAGCCTCCGGCTGCTTTTCCGGTTTTTCCGTTTTTGCCGGGGCAGGCTTTTCCCCGCTGGGAGCTGCCGCCCGTTCCTCGACCTTCTTTTCCTTCATAATTTCAGCGAAGTTATAGACGGAAACCTGCGGGTTCTTTACCTCCGGTTCCGTCTTTTTTTCCGGCTCCGGAGAAACGGAAACCTTCTCCGGCTCTTTTGGGGGAGCGGGAGGCGTTTCCTTGCCCGGCCCGCTATCCGTTACCGGCTGTTCCGGCGTTTTTGTGGTTTTATCATCTGCCATAAGCATTTACCTCCTGTTTTTTGGCATGAAAAAAGAGGCTCAACTTTTCAGTCAAGCCCCCGTGGGAAGTTCCTCCTTTCTCCGCCATGATACAAAAATACCGCCCGTAGTCTCGTTTGGGCGGTACTTTGTGTAAGATTGGCAGTCCATTATTAAGTTTTTTATTATGTTCCCTTTGTACACCGTTGCAAACATAATCCAATAGAAATTACAACGCGTTTAAAATCATATGCGGTTAATATGAAGGAAAAATGTGAATCTGGAGGATGTTCTTATAAGAAAATTGAAGGAGGATGTATGCAAAATGAAAAGATGATGTGTTTGCCTAAAATATTTTATTCAGTTTTGCCTAAATTTAAACTTCAACCGCACAAGGGAATGGAATGTGGAGATATGTCAGGAGAAGTTAAGGTAGGAAATAAATCATATGAATTAAAAGGTATTATAAAAAAGAACAGTGAAAACCGTTCACAAAAGACTTCTGATGATAGGAAAATTATGAAACCATTATTATCAACTTCTAGAGAAGGACAAGAAATTATCCGCCAGTTTGTTGAACAAGGAATGATAGATACACGTTGCCAAATGATTGCTGTAATAATTCCACAATATATAGATGCTTCATTAAAAGGGACATTAAGACATTTGGCAAGACTTTCTGGGAAAAAAATAACATTTATTGAGCTTGATGAGGTGGCAGAATTAATTTCAATTAACAATAATATCAAGGTGTTGTAGAAATCAATATTATACATTTTTGATATATCGAATTTATATAAAGGAAATGTACATTATGGAGCATTCCTGTAATTCATTAAAAGCGCCAATTGAATAAAAAAGAACCTCAAGGTATGATTGAGTTGCATCTTGGCGGATGTAAACAAAACAATCAAAACACCGGAGGTTCAACATGAATTATACACAGAATGAAAAAATTGAGCAAGCAACAGATACAACATTGGTTGTTGGAGTTGATATTGGAAGCCAGACGCATTATGCAAGAGCTTTTGATAACAGAGGGCGCGAGCTTACAAAACGAGTTTTTTCATTTCAGAATGATATCGAAGGATTTAATTCCTTTCAGCTTTGGACAGAAAAGCTGAAAATGAGAATAAAAAGACTGCAGTTCTGATTGGCTGTGAGCCGACTGGTCATTACTGGTTTGCGTTTGCAAAGTATGTACAGGATCATCAGAAAACATTGGTAATGGTCAATCCATTCTCTGTTAAGAAGATCAAGGAACTTGATGATAATAGTCCAAAGAAAATAGATTTAAAGGATCCAAAAACAATCGCAAAGCTGGTAGTGGATGGAAGATATTCGATTCCATACATGCCAGAGGACATTTATGCCGAGATAAGAGATTTGGTATACAGCCGTGACAGGATTATTATGAAGCAGCATAACATATCTGCAAACAGAATCCAGAGATGGCTTGCAATACACTTCCCGGAGTATCTGGGATTATATACAAGATTTGATGCCGCAAGTGGTTTGGCGGTGCTTGAAAAAGCACCATTGCCGAAGGATGTAATTGCACTTGGAGTAGAAGGAATCCGAAAGATCTGGCACGATAAGAAGATGCGTGGCAGAGGCGTTACAGAAGATAGGGCAAAGAACCTGGTAGAAGCTGCACACAATAGTGTTGGTCTGTATGGAGGAATTGGAACAAGAAGTGAGTTATGTATGCTGCTTGAGGAACATCAATTATGGACTTCACAACTGGAAGCTGTGAATAAGGTACTGGAAGAGACTATTCGGAAAGTACAGCATGTGGAGAAGTTACTCGCCATTAAAGGAGTAGGAAGTGTTACAATAGCAGGATTTATTGCTGAAGTAGGTGATATAAGACGTTTTAAGTCGCCGAAACAGATCCAAAAGTATGCCGGTTTGGAATTAGTAGAAAACAGTTCCGGAAAGCATAAGGGAAGATCGAGAATCAGCAAGCGAGGAAGAAGAAAACTCAGAAAGATCTTGTATCAGGTAATGATACCATTGTTGGCAAGGAACAAAGAGTTTCGAACAATCTATGATTATTATGTGACTCGTGTAAAAAATCCATTAAAACGAAGACAGGCAATGATTGCTGTCAGTTGTAAGTTAATTCGCATATTCTATGCGGTATTAACAAAAGGTGTGGACTATGACCGGTTTAAAATGATGTCAGATATTCATCATGAAAGAGGAGTTATAGCCGCATAAGAAAGAAGTACTGTAAACAGGAAAGCGTCCGCCGTCAATGGTGCTGTGAAACAGGAATGTAAAAGTATATAAAACAAAGTAGAGCTAGTAGCTGCGTTGACATTTTTTATAGGGCAAAGACCCTGCTGTAGGAGCATAAGCAGCACCCAACTATGGATAAGCAGAACGAAGGAATGTAGGACCCGGCAGAGGCAGGTGATCCTGGTAGATATGAGAGGTTAGTTACTGTGGAGGAATTTGGGAGAACAAGAAAGCCTTCATAGGGAAAAACAAACGACGTTTTATTTATTGTACCTAAAATCATCAGAAATGGACTCTTAGAAGTCGCTTCATATCCAGAAAACTCTGTTTTGTAAATATATGTAACCTATTAACGATTTAGCAAATGCCGTAAAATCAAGGCTTTTTGTTAAACTTGCACTAAAAAGAATAGAGAGTTTTATATGAGTATTCATTTAGAAATAAAAAATATTAAAAACATTCAGTATGCAGATTTATTTCTTCCATCTCAAAAAGGAATGTATGCATTAGTAGGCGAAAATGGATGCGGGAAAAGCACTATTATGCTAGCTTTGTCGTTGATGATAAAAAAATCATCAAATAAATTATTGTCAGAGAATGATTTATCACAAGAAAGTTTAATTTGTTTAGAGATGGATGAACTTGCTGATAATTGGAGATTTAAAGATAATCGTTTAGTTACAGATGTAACTGAATTATATAGGGGACATCCAGTATTAGGAACAAATATCAAAATACAGGGCTTTTACGAGGGAAGCATATTTTTTGGTACTAGATTTTATGATTATGGATTAGTTGATGATTTTATGAAAGTTGATAATTTTGAAGATGAATTAATAGAAGCAGATGATTTTGTAAAGGAGACATTAGGATATATTTTACATAACGATAAATCGTATTACAATTCGTTGTTAAAGGTGAAAAATCGTTCATTGGCGAGAAAGTACAATTTTAGGGGAATGCCATATTTTAGGAAAATTGGAGATAAATACATTAGTCAGTATAGAATGAGCAGTGGTGAAAGTATGTTGATTTCATTAATTGATTTTATAAATAATCTTGTTGTAAGGAATACAGGAACTGACAAACTGCTTTTTTTAATTGATGAAGTTGAGCTTGCATTGCATCCGAGTGCAATAGATCGTCTTGTTGAAATTCTTGATGGACTTGTAAAAAAATCATCCACTGAATTAATTGTTTATTTTTCAACACATTCAGCTGAATTATTACATCGTATTCCAAGCAAAAATATATTTTTACTTGAAAATAATGGAGGAAATGTTGTTTGTACAAACCCATGTTACCCTAATTATGCCATAAGAAATTTGTATGTCCCTAATGGTTTTGATTTTTTGCTATTAGTAGAAGATATGTTGGCTAAAGCATTAGTGGAAAAAGTTATAAGAAATAATAGATTTGGAAATAGTAAGCTTATTTGTGTATTACCTGCAGGTGGATGTAATCAAATGCTACAACTTCATCATGACATGATTACTTACAACACGCTTGGTGTTGGAAAAAGGATTATTAGCATTTATGATGGGGATGTTAAAAAAGAAATATCCAAGAAAAAGGAGTATAAAAATCTTCATAAGTGCTTTTTACCAATTCCAAGTATAGAGAAATATTTAAAAACAAAACTTGTTGATATACCTGACCCGATTTTCATAAAATTAATTGGTGACAAATATTTTACCCAGAGATCACTACAGAGTATTCTACTTGATTATAAAAATGATCCAAGAACGAAAATTAAAGGTGACAATGATGGGAAAAATTTATATAAAGTATTGACGGCCAATCTTTACAAAGTGGGAATTGATGAAGATCACTTTATTTTGTATCTATGTGACGATATATTTGATTATGAAGATTTGAATAAATTTATAAATACCCTAAATTCTTTATTATATTAGTATAACTAATTTATATAAGTATATATAGTATTCTTGATTTAATATATTAAGGCGTTCCTAAAAAAGCAATGTGTATATTTGATAATCAATACGGAAATTCAAAGGCAAATGAAGAAGAAAATGCTATGTATAAAAGTAAGATAACAAAGAGTTCATGGATGAAGCGTTTGTTTAATAATAGATAAAATGTAGGATTAATAAAAAAGTTAATATATTAAGTTAGAAAGGACAATTCATTAATGCTAGAATGGATAAAAGAAAATAAGGACTATGCATCATTATATAGTGCAATGGTAGCGACGGGAGCTTTTGTGTTTAGTATTTTTACATTTCTGGTCTCGGTAATTAGGGCTAAAAAGGATAGAAAAGTATCTGATTATAGATATTATGAACAGCAGAAACAGTATGAAAAAGAAATATCTAGATTACAAGAGCAGAGAAATGAAGATAAATATGATACAGAAGAAAAAATTCGTATTAACGAAGAACCATATTTCGTATTTCGTAATTCAAAAATTAGTACTGAGTCTAATATAGAACAGACTGTTTTACAGATGACATTTATAAATAAAGGAAGAGGATCAGCATATAATATAATTCCTGATTTGAATTGTACTGCGAAAAGATTAAATATGACGGAATTTGCAATACATCGTTATGATGCTGTTCGCGATCCGATTGCTATGGTAGGAGAAAAATTTGTTATACTGATGGCCTATGATAAAAGTGAAAAAAATTTTTTTAGAATGTCAATTTCAATTAAGTTCGAAGATGCGTCTGGTAGAAAATATGTGCAAACATTTAATATTGATATTTTAGATCGTGCAGGAAATGGTAGAATGATTAATTATCCTCAACCTCGATTGTGTAAAAATAGTTGAATAATAGAATTATAGACCATTGTTATTATTATGAAGGTTATATCTTATATAAGGCAGAAGATTTATAAAAAATAGAAAAACAAAGGATACCCATGCAACCAAACCCTAAAACATTCAACAACATATATCATGCCACATTAGAATTAGCAGACAAATTCCGCACACATACATGGCTGGACAACGACCGGTCAGTAAAGGAATGTGAGGCGGAGCTGAAAAGCCTGGCAGTTTTCATTGACAATGGGAAAGGAAATGAAGAAGATAAGCGGGATGAAGCCAGAGAAAAAACGTACGAAGGAACATGGTTTCAAAGCACTTATTTCCGTCGACTCATTGTACATTTGCAGCTTGAAGAAGCAATTAATGGCAGGAGTTTTCAACTTGAGGAAGAAATACTTGGACATACGATGGCATATCTTTCAAATGGTACTTATTACGAAGTAAGCAATCTGCCACAGATTATGGAAGCAGCCGGACAACTTTATCGGGCATCAAAGAAAGCAAATAAACTATATGCGCCGGTGCTGTCTGAGGATACAAAAGTATTGATTGAATCAACGAAGAATCTGATAAAGGCAGGATATTCCTTTCAGATTGTGATTGGTGAACCTGAATTTGATGCAGATTCTGAACAGCGTTTGATTGATGATTTAGAGAGCCGGGTAAAAGAACTTGGTGGAATGTATGTGATCAGACAGATGTTTGCATGGGAGATATCCGGAAAGTATAACGAGAAACTGGGCAGGTATCTGATCTATCGGAATAAGATCTCACTTGGGGAAAGAAGAAATATAAAAGTAAGAATTCCATATCAGTATCTGTTGCAGTTATCTTTGAAATACCTTAAAACAGAATCGATTTTTACGGATTCATATAAAGAACGCAGATATCAGGAATTGATCCGGCTTGCACAGGATTATCTGGAAGTGCTACAGATACAGGGATATCGCACTTGGGAGGATGTCTTTACAGAGATAGAGGATTTCCCATATAAGCTGGCAAAGAATCTTTGTTTTGAGAAAATGTGTATTCCAAGGCAATATCATCCGGAGTATGTAAAGCTCCTTTTACAGAATATGCTGGAACCGTATTATGGCACCGGAAAAGAAAAGATGAGAGCATATTCGTTTCATAATTATCAGGAACTTGCCGTGTATGTGATGCAGGAGGCAAGGGGACCGAGGATATTTAAAAGAGAGGAATTTGCCGATCGGTTAGGTATCAGTTCATACAAATTAGATCAGATCTTACAGGATATTGCGTATGATGCAGATTCCATAAATGTTGATTTTTCTTATTATCTCGATGCGACAAATAGCTGGCGCAAGCCGCTTGTCAGACTGGATGCGGACACATATTTCTGTCTGGATGGTAGGATGGAGGGATATGCATTTTATGAGGCGATGTTTCAGATCATATTTGCAAGATATGGAACAGTATTCAGCAAATATCAGGGCGAACGGCTGGAGGAAATGGTGTATCAGATGTTCCGGGAGAAGCATTTCCCATATATCACAGGACAATATTTGCCGGATGGAGATCTGCCGGAACGTAATTGCGATATGATCTTAGAGGGAAGCGAGCGGGTGATGTTTGTCGAGATAAAGAAATGTCCGCTTCCCGGCAGCTATGAACAGGCTGACGATGTCGATGTTCTTAAGACGCTTGGGGAAGGTATGTTGTATGCACAGGAACAGATCTTATGGCATAAACTTCGTTTAAAAGAGAAAGGTGCTCTTGTTTTATATGATAAAGAGAGAAACTATTTACAGGATTATACACCGGGAAAGAAAAAGATAATTGCGATGAGCATCTGTATGCCGGAGTACGATTTCCTGACGGATCGCATGATGACTGAGACATTTTTAGAAAGTACATTACGTGTTACATATCATGCAATTGATCCGTCTCGTGAAAAAGTACTGAATAAGTTGAACAAGCGGGTAGCCAATATCCAGATGGTGACTGCCAGACTGTTTGCCGGAGAGAAATATACAACCAGAGATGTATTTTTCGATTCAATGTTTCGCAGTCTGCAACAGGTGTGGACGATGCTTCGCATGTGTGATTCGCTGGATATGTTTTTAGATATGTGCGATACACAGCTGGTGGTGATCACCGGAGCAGGAGATGTCTATGTGGACATATTAAGTGCACTTCACCTCCATCAATCCCGTTCGAATAAATCTCTGGTGTAGACCTTTGCCCGGACATCGTCAAGATCAGAATTATACCGATTGGCGATGATCGCCTGCGACATGGATTTAAAAGCATTTAAGTCATTTACTACCTTGCTTCCGAAAAAGGTTGTTCCGTTCTCCAGTGTCGGTTCGTAGACGATGACGGTTGCTCCTTTGGCTTTGATTCGTTTCATGACACCCTGTATGCTGCTCTGACGGAAATTATCAGAGTTGCTTTTCATTGTCAGTCGGTATACGCCGATAATACATTCTTTTTCGCGGTTTGCGGAATAATTTCCATTATAGTTATAGTCATAATATCCGGCAAGATTCAGAACGCGGTCTGCAATAAAATCTTTTCTGGTGCGGTTGCTTTCTACGATCGCACTCATCATATTCTGTGGAACATCATTGTAATTTGCAAGAAGCTGTTTTGTATCTTTTGGCAGACAGTAACCACCGTAGCCAAAGGATGGATTGTTGTAATGACTGCCGATTCGGGGATCGAGACAGACACCATTTATGATGTCTCTGGTGTTCAGTCCTTTGGTCTCTGCATAGGTATCAAGTTCGTTGAAGTAGGATACGCGGAGAGCCAGATAGGTGTTTGCAAATAATTTTACGGCTTCTGCTTCGGTAAATCCCATGAATAGCGTTTCGATATTTTCTTTTATGGCGCCTTCCTGTAAGAGGGCGGCAAATGTATGGGCAGCCTCGATCAGACGGATGTCATTCTTATCCGTAGATACAATGATACGGCTTGGGTACAGATTGTCATATAAAGCCTTTGATTCCCTGAGAAATTCCGGGCTGAACAGGATATTTCTGGTGTGGTATTTTTTTCGGACAGATTCTGTGTAGCCTACCGGGATCGTGGATTTGATAACCATGATGGCATCGGGATTGACGTCCAGAACGAGCTCGATCACTGATTCTACAGCAGATGTATCAAAATAATTTCTTGTGCTGTCATAGTTGGTCGGAGCTGCGATTACAACGAAGTCTGCATCTTTATACGCCATAGCTCCATCGGTTGTGGCAGTCAGATCCAAGTCTTTTTCAGCCAGATATTTTTCGATATATTCGTCCTGGATCGGGGATTGGTGTCTGTTTATCATGTCTACTTTTTCAGGGATAATGTCAACAGCGGTCACATGATTGTGCTGTGCAAGCAGCGTGGCAATGGACAATCCGACATAGCCGGTTCCGGCGATTGCGATCTTTAATGGTGATGGAGAAGGATATTTCACAGGTAGGTCGCTGATGAATAATTCTGTGATATCGAAGTGCAACACATCGCCCAGAGCTTCTAATTGTCCGATCGATGGCATAAAATCCTGCTTCTCCATACGTGAAACTAAGGAACGGTTGATTCCGGTTTCGGCAGCAAGCTGTGCCTGAGTCATATGCTGTTGTTTGCGTAGTCTTATAATAGTATCTGCAAGCTGCGCAGTAGATAATTTCTTCATAATGTACTCCTTGACAAAATGTTATTTATAGTAACAAAAGAAAATGACCCGATATAATCGGATTAATGAAAGATATACCGTGCTTTCTGTATATTACATTATCATTCTATTTTAAATAAGACAATAGTAAAAACAAAAAACACGAACAGAATGCTATATAAATTGTTTTTAAAAATAACACGGGTAGAACGAGAATTTTTACGCCAGTGATCATATGAAAAAACAGAGCATATGGATAAATGGAGAAAAATGGGATTATTTCTATAGACAAAACGACATTTTAAAGATACAGTATAGTTATGAATAATATATGAATATGGGAGGAGAAAAATGAGAAATTACAGATTTAAATTTACAATAGCATTAGGAATCGGAGCCATATGCGGAATGCTTTGGACTCCGGTTAAGCTTGTTCATGCAGAGCAACAGACATCGAATATTATAGCTGAGACAGAGGCGGATCAGGAGCCGGCAGCAGGATATGTAAAAATAGAAGAAAATAGTTCGGGACCGGAGTTGTATTCTGATTATGATATAGCTATGTATAGCACTGACAGTACAACACAGAGCGGAACATGGGGGAATATATCATGGAGCCTTTCCGGTACCACGCTTACGATATCAGGAAGTGGCGATATGCCGGATGCTGATTCATCAAATAAAGCACCATGGATTACATTCAATGTTGAGAAAGTTATAATCCAGAGAGGTATTACAGGTATAGGAAACCGGAATTTTTTACAGATGTCATCGATTACATCGGTAAGTTATCCGGATACATTGACAAAGATCGGAGATGCCGCCTTTTATGAGTGCTATGGACTGACAGAGATTGTATTGCCATCTGGTGTGAATACAGTTGGCAGTGGTGCATATTGTGATTGTTCGGCTGTAACAAAGATTGTAACGCCGGGTGCCACAAGCCTGGAATCTTATGCGTTCCAGGGAACAAGTGCTGTAACATATGAAATACCTGCAGGTATCACATCTATTTCACCATTAGTGTTTTTCGGAAATACCACGATAGAGAGTTATACAGTTGCAGTGGGAAATCCATCCTATATTGCACAGAATGGTATTGTATATTCAAAGGATGGAACAGTGCTTGTTATGTATCCGTTCCAAAGCAGAGTCGGAACCTTTGCGATACCGGCAAATGTAAAGGAGATTGGAGCATATGCATTTTATAATGTAAGAGGTTTAAATTCAGTAGACTTTGCAAATGTAACTACGCTGGGGGAAGGAGCATTCTATCGTTCTCAGTTATCGGGAATATTGACGATTTCAGATAAGATCAGCGAAGTCGGTTATTTTGCATTTGAGCAATGTAATATGCTCACAGCCGTAAAATTTGGCAGTGGATTAAAAGAGAGTTCTTATTCTATGTTTGAAGAGTGTGAAAATATAAGCTCTATTGATTTTGGCGGATTAACAACACTTGGAATGCGGACATTTTTAGGATGTTCGGGATTGACTGAAATAACGCTTCCTGCGACGATGAAGGAATGGGGAGGGTCGGTATTTAACAGCTGCAGTAACCTTAAGACATTCCGTGGATTAGGACTGGAATCAATAGCTTATGCTGATTTTGCACAGTGCTATTCACTGACGGATGTATACCTTCCAAACGTAAAGATTATATATCGTCAAGCATTTGCAAATTGCCCGTCTCTTCAGTCGATAACACTTCCGGCTTCAACGCAATTTGTTGATGAGAATGCATTTTCTTCAACTGTTATCATAAATTGCGAGAATAAGGATCTGGTCAAATTCGGCGCAAATGGACTTCGATATGTGGAGACCATACGGATTACCGGAAAACGTGACTATACAAAAGCATTTGAAGTATTGACGAAGGTGAATGAAGAAAGAGCAAAAAATGGATTACCTGCATTGACTATGGATACGGGTCTTTTGGAAACTGCTATGGTTAGAGCGGGCGATCAGGCTGTATTATTCTCTCATACCAGACCGGATGGAGCATCCTGTTTTTCGGCAGATAAGAATATGATAGCAGAAAATATAGCAATCAATCAGACAACGTCTGAATCTGTAATGGATAGTTGGATGAATTCAACAGGTCATAGAGAAAATATTTTAGATGAAGATTATACTTCCATAGGTGTTGGATGTTTTTATATTAATGGAACTTATACATGGGTACAATGCTTTGGATCAAAGGTGACACAGGAAGCAGTTAAACAGGAAGACCGGATGGTAATACAGAGTGTCAATATCCCCAAAGGCGAATTTACAGAGGCGGTTACCACTGCAGGCATAATGTGGGGAGATGCTGAGACTTATTTATATAAATTTAAAATACAGACAGACGCAGATTCCTATGTAGTTGGGAAGCACATGAATGCGAAAATGATGCTGATAAACCCGGGATTTGAGATCTATTGTCCATTTACAAGCAGCAATATAACATGGACATCGGACAAAAAGAGTGTTGCCACCATAGACTCAAATGGAAAAATTTCATTTGTAGGAAGTGGTAAGGTAAAGATTACAGGTAAGACAGGATATTATCAGGCGTCGATTACTTTAACTGTAAAAGAAAATAAAAAATCGGATCAGTCTGCGAAAACCACACCTGTCCTGAAACTGAAAAATAAAACTGTCACCTATACGGGAAAGAAAAAGAAGATAGATGCTGCTGTTGTAAAAGGAAAAGCAGGAGCAATCGCATATCGGTATTATTCAGATGCTAAGTGTAAAAAGAAACTGGCATCATATCCATATAAAGTTGGAACTTATTATGTAGTGGCAGTTGCAAAGGCAACGAAAAACAGCAACACGGCCAGATCCAATGTCGCAAAACTTGTGATCAAGAAATCAAACACAATGAAATTAAATGTCACCTCTAAAAAATATAAGGTGAAAAAAGCAACCGGAAAACTGGGAAGTAAGCATACCTTTACAGTTGGTGTTAAGAAAGCTAAGGGAAAGGTAACGTATTCCGTTGCTAAAAAAGCAAAAAAATATATTACTGTTACAAAAAAGGGACGCGTAACAGTAAAGAAGGGAACACCACGAGGAACCTATACCGTTACGGTTAAAGCAAAGGGCACCTCTGTATATAGGAGCAAAACGAAAAAGGTAACGATCAAGGTTTCATAAACGTGATAAATGAAATATGAAAAACAAAAAATCCTTTCTGTATGTGATGCTAACGATTGCATTTCCTATCGCATTACAGAATTTATTAACTACAACAGCCAGTATGGTAGATACGATCATGATCGGAAGACTGGGAGAGTCGTGTGTGGCAGCAGTTGGTATCTGTTCGCAGATCAGCTCACTGTTCTTTAGCTGCTACTGGGGCTTCGCCAGTGCGTCGATCCTGTTCTTTTCCCAGTACTGGGGAGCGGATGATGAAAAGGGAATTAACCGTACATTCGGTATCACTTTCATCTGTATGGCAATCGTGGGATTTGCATTTGCATCTCTGTGTATTATCAGACCGGAATTCTTATTGGGGGTATATACAGATAAAGAAGTATTTATCCAGATCGGAAAGCCGTATATGCGGATCGTCGGATGGGCATATCCGCTTCAGGTATTTGCTGTACTTATCAGCTTCCTGCTACGGTCAACAGAGCGGGTGAAAGCGCCGCTTATCTGTTCCATCGTAGGATTGGTAGTGAATTTCTGTTTGAACTTTGTATTGATATACGGTAAATTCGGCGCACCGAAAATGGGTGCAGCCGGTGCAGCAGTCGGAACACTTGCATCTGCAATCATCAATTTATTACTGCTGTTTATCTATCTGATGCGTTCAGAATGCAAGGTGCGGATTCGTCTGAGTCAGATGTTCTTATTCCATGGCGGATTTATCAAAGTATATCTGTCAAATGCATTTCCGATCCTTTGCAATGAACTGTTTTATGGAGTAGGACAAATGCTGATCAATATTGTGATCGGACATCAGAATGAATCCGCGATTGCGGCTATGGCGGCGTTCCGTGTCTGCGAGGGCTTTGTCTATGCATTCTTCGGTGGTTTGTCAAATGCCACCAGTGTTGTGATCGGACAGTCTGTCGGCGCCGGTGACCATAAGGGAGCATACCGGTTTATGAAGCGGTCGGCATTATTCTGTCCGGCAGTTACTTTCGGGATTGTGCTGATCTGTGCGTTATTGCATGAACCGCTGTTTGGCTTATTTGGACTGGGTGATCAGGCACTTCGGTATGGCATGTATATGTTATATATTTACCTGTTTTTCGGTGCCGTTCGAACCTGTAACTATATTATGAATGAGGGATATCGGGCAGCAGGTGAGACGAGAGTCGGAACCTATGTGGAGATTGGCGGTTTATTCCTGGTCAGCGTTCCGGCGACATGGATCGCAGGCATGGTCTTACATCTGCCTTTCCTTGCGGTATTCTCATTTGTATATACGGATGAGCTGGTGCGTCTGGCAATCGAGCTTGTTTATACCAGATCAGGCAAATGGGTGAAGCCGGTTACGGAAGCCGGAAGAAAGACCCTGCCGGAGTTCAAAGATTGGTTAAAGAACCGTAATAATCGTAAACGAAATGCAACATCTATAACGAATAATTAAGCTGACAAAACGGGATGACAAGCATATACTTTTTGTATTCGAAAACAGCCGAGGAAAGGCATTGTGATGAGAGTCGCAATAAGAATTCCGGAAATGTATTTATAAATGAATGCAGGAGGATTTTAAACATGAGAAAGAATATAACGCAATCAGGAAAAATCGTGACAGCAGTACTTGCAGCAACGCTTGCAGCCGGTTTGCTGGCTGGATGTAATGGTGAAAGATCAAAGTCGACAGAAAAGACGAAAGGAACAACGGAGGTATCAACCGAAGTAACGACAGAGAAGACAGAAGCCGAGACTGAGACACAGACAACAGAGGCGGCTTCTTCTGAAGAAGATACCGGTACAACAGAGGCTGAAGCTTCTACAACGGAAGCACAGTCGGAAGATGTGTCATCTCTGCCGGGTACTTATCCGATGGATATGGTATTTAGCAGTGGAGCCGGTGGGTGGAGTACAACGCTCACGTTATCTGAGGATGGATCATTTACGGGAGCATTTTCCGATTCGGAAATGGGAGAAAGAGATGAGAATGATTATCCAAATGGAACGGTGTATTTCTGTAATTTCAGCGGACAGTTTGCAAATATCAAAAAAAGTAAATGATTATACATATTCCATGACGCTTGACAGCGTTGTTATTGATAAAGAAGCAGAACGAATAGAAGATGGTATCCGTTATAAAGAAGGAGAGCCATCCGGCATGGACAGCGGAACAGAGATTTATTTCTATACTCCGGATGCACCTGTCTCAGAATTGCCTGACGGATTCTTGTCCTGGTGGCAGACTCGTTCTACTGATGCAACTACGCTTGGATGTTATGGAATCTATAATAAGTCCGCTGATGCCGGATTCTTCCAGTAAACCGGCAGAAAATTCGAAAGAAGCGATCAATAACAAAGAACGCATGAATTAAATAGTAAAAAGGAAAAGGCTTTGCCGGGAACAAGATAATTTCTGAAGAATAGTTTTCAGGATATGAGTTGTTTCGACAAAGTCTTTTTTATTTAAAATAATTGGCTGAGTTTAAAAATTATTGAGAAAATATATTGATAGGAAGATATTGGTAATATATAATCAGCCCATAAAGTTAAAACATATTAAACCTATGAGATAAGTAGAGATTAAAACACAGGAGGTTCGATCATGACATATGAAAACAGTAGGATAAACAGAAAATATGATATGGGAATGTGTTGTTGCTGTTGTCAGACTGTATGGATGAATACGGTTTATTTTTCATATGCATGATAGACGATAGATTGAGATTACGATAAGTGAGCAAGGCAGTTGTCTACCTGCATAAGACAGCTGCCTTTTCTTTATAACAATGAGAAAATGCAGCATTTGACGTGGATTGTTCAGTGGAAGATGCATTAAAGAAGATAATATTTTATTACAACCGGATAGATCGCCATAAAAAATAATTTTGTACTTGATAAATCCTATAGAAATAGTATACTACAATACAAACGACAATTTATCATGTTTGCAGAAAAAATAGATGAGATTCAGATGATGTATAGAAGCATGGAATCATTTTAATCAGATAACAACGACAGGGAGGTCAAGATGAAGATATCAACAAAAGGAAGATATGCGATAAAACTGATGCTGGATCTGGCCACCTATTATAATGGTGAGCCGGTTAAGATAAAGGATATTGCAAGAAGACAGCATATTTCAGACAAATATCTGGAGCAGATCGTTGCAATATTAAATAAGGCATCACTGGTAAAAAGTGTCCGTGGAGCGCGTGGAGGATACATGTTATATGCTTCACCGGAGAATTATACGGTGAGGCAGATATTAGAAACGGTAGAAGGAAGTCTGGCACCTGCTGACTGTGTAGGCGCTAACGCAGCCTACTGCGAAAACAGAAGTATGTGTGTCAGCGTACTGATCTGGGAGAAACTCGATCAGGCAATACAGGATGTATTAGAGGGCATCACATTAGCCGATCTCGTCGATTGGCAAAACAACCTGATGGTAGATCAATACGTTATTTAATATATGATAGACATTTGCGAAATCCATGGAGCAGATAATGATTAAGCATCTTGACTTACCAAAACAGGGGCATTTGAGTCCGCCGGTTCTTAGGTGGT
The DNA here is from genome assembly GCF_000154245.1 of Clostridium sp. L2-50. Taxonomy (NCBI): domain Bacteria; kingdom Bacillati; phylum Bacillota; class Clostridia; order Eubacteriales; family Clostridiaceae; genus Clostridium; species Clostridium sp. L2-50. The sequence goes on from NZ_DS480318.1 coordinate 254,763, forward strand.
GCGCAAGCAGCATCTTAGTACCGCTGCAGGACTCAACGAGCGGAAGCGTCCCCTGGTTGGTAATGTCAAAGGTGATTAATCATTGTGATATAGATATAGTTACAAATGTCCAATAATTAAAGAGAGGTAGCAAACATGGCAAACGTTCAATATTCCGGTGTGCGTGAGAGCAGACCCGGCAGGGTCAACGACCTTGGCACGACAGGAAAAGAAGTAGAAGAAAATTACAAAAAGGGTGCCTGAAGCGAGCAGATCGAAGCTTTGCACAGGGCTGCGAGGGATGTACGATCATGGTGCCGATCCATTGTGAGGGCTTCATGTCAAAGATCTGCGCATCGGGTTTTGATACCACATTTCACTCTGAAAAATTCAGAAAGGAATGTGGTATTTTTTTGTTCTAAATTTCATTTGTCATGCATACATTATAACTATCAGAAGTGTGTAACATCCTACTTTAGGTATCAGATCATATCAGAAAAGCAGATGCTTTTCGAGTATTGGCAGATGATGGAACTGACAGGTGAAAATGGTTACAGATGACATATGCATGAGGTGAATCGGTTTGGAAAAAAGCAGAGAGAATGAAATATTGAAGATATTATCCGTAGCGTTAAGGAGAATATTTTCGAGTGAGATATATGATTATAACAAGCTTCAGGAGATAAGGCTTAGGATGAATGAACCCTTGATCGTGATCTATGATAATCGGGAATATTTTGTGACGGAGAAGGGAAAGCGAACCACAGAATGTAAGAAAGCATATATGGTAGCACCTGCCGATATAAGGGAAACGCTGGAATATATCAGTAACTATTCACTCTATGCATATGAGGATGAGATCCGGCAGGGATTTATAACGATTCAAGGGGGACATCGTGTAGGGCTTGCAGGAAAAGTCATTCTGGAATCTGGAATGATCAAGAGTGTCAGACATATATCATTTATCAATATCCGTTTGTCACATCAGGTTAAGGGATGCTGTAAGAAGGTTCTTCCGTACATAATAAATGGAAATGAGACATTTCATACACTGATCATTTCCCCACCGCGATGTGGCAAAACCACACTTCTTAGAGATATGATCCGGATGTTGTCGGATGGATTTCCAGGATTCAAAGGAAATACTATCGGTGTCGTAGATGAACGATCTGAGATCGGAGCCTGTTATAAAGGCGTACCACAAAATGATATCGGCATACGGACGGATATTCTTGACTGTTGTCCAAAATCATATGGAATGCTGATGCTGATCCGTTCGATGTCACCGCAGATCATAGCGGTGGATGAGATTGGCAGCCGGGATGATATCGATGCGATCTACAGCGTGATCAACTGCGGCTGTAAGCTGATCGCAACCGTACATGGCAATTCCATTGATGATATCAGGAATCGTCCGGGACTACGGAAGCTGGTCGATGAGAGGGTATTTGAACGATATATCGTGCTGAGCAATCGCAAACGGACAGGAGAGATCCGGACGATATTTGACGATCGGGGAAGTGTTCTCTTTATGGCAGAGGATGAACGCCTGACATCGGCATATGAAAATGAAGCGGCTGTAGCAGAACTGTCATAAGTGCAGGGAGGCGTACATATGTTATATATAAAGATTCTTGGAATGCTTCTGGTGGTCACAGCTTCCTATGGGATAGGAAAGACGATAGGAGTTTATCAGAACCGGCGCGTGGAAGATATCTACGAGCTTCTGATATTTGTCCGGATGGCAAATGGGCATCTGGCATACAGTGCATCGGAGATCACCGAGATCATTCGGGAAGGATCGGATAAAGCAGGGGGAAGGATCGGAGACTGGCTTGCCGGGCTGGCTCTGCAGTTTCGGACGGAAGAATATGCTTCTTCTTTTGAGCAGATCTGGACAGGCAGTATCGGAAGTCTGATGGAATACAGCTATCTGACGGATGCACAGATCGGTGCGGTAAAAGAGCTTGGAAAATGGCTGTGTTATATGGATATCGATATGCAGATCAGGAATCTGAAGCTGTGGGAGCAGAACATGCAGACAGAGTATGAAGAACAAAAGGACAGAGCACACAGGATAAATAAAGTATCCAGGTCACTTGGATTACTCGGAGGGATCTTTTTGATAATACTGATAGGGTAAGGGTGGCAGGAGCTTATGACGATACAGTTATTATTGAAGATAGGTGCGGTAGGAATCCTTGTAGCACTGTTGAATCAGATATTAAAGCATTCGGGGAAGGACGAGCTGGCATTCCTGCTGAATCTGGCGGGACTTATCCTTGTACTTTCGTGGATCATTCCATATATCGTAGAATTCTTTAATGACATTATGAAGCTTGTAAATATCGGTGGATAGGGGAGAAAAGGCATGAGTCTTGTTACGGTATGTATGGCATCGGTTCTGGTCGTTTTAGTAGCGATAAAACTAAAGAAAATGAATGCAGAATACAGCACGCTCTTAAGTATTGGAGCGTGTTTATTTATTGTCAGCTTTATCATAGGAAGACTTGGAAATGTACTGGATTCCATCGACCGCATCACCGGGTACATCAATATCAATATGGAGTATATATCAATCCTGCTTAAGATGCTTGGCATTTCCTATATCTGTGAATTTGCGACAAATATCTGTAAGGACGCAGGCTATGGAGCGATCGCTTCGCATATTGAGCTTGCCGGACGGGTGACAATGGTGGTGATGAGTTTGCCGATTCTGTTCCATGTGATCGATATGGTTGTTCGTCTGATGGGGTAGAACTATGAGAGGACAAAAAGCGAAAATGATTATAGCAGGCATTGTGGCAGGACTGATCTTAATCGCAGTGGTGTTATTTGCCGGGAAGAAGCAGAAAACGTTTGCTATGCAGGAATCGGGTAATGGAAGACCACCCGGGTTTGTCCCAGAACTTATAAATACCGAACCGGGAGAGTTTGCTGGATATCGAAGATCGGATATGAAAATGGCAGATGTGGATACAGATATATCGGATGTTGATGAGACGGATCTGGGACTTGATGAAAACGCTTTTGACGAAATGGACATGTTGACAGAAGAACAGGCAGGACTCTCTTTTCGGGAGGTCGTATCCTATATCCGAAACGGAGACCTTCAGGGGCTTCTTGACTACAGTCTGGGAACAATACAGCAGACACTTACAGGGGAGATAAAAAGCAATAACCGCCTGCTCCTTCAGCTTCTTGCCGTTGTCATTCTTGGTTCGGTGTTCACGAACCTGTCCGGAAAGTTTGGAAAGATGGTAGGTGGAAACGGCTTCTTCGTCACCTATCTGATGGTGGTATCCATCCTGCTCGGAATGTTTGCGGTCGTTTCCGATATAGCGGTGTCGGCAGTCTCGGATCTTACGGATCTGATGATCACCTTTATACCTGCTTATACGTTGGCTGTCTCCTATACAAATGGTGCAGGCACGGCGGAATTTACCTATCAGATCACGGTGCTGATCATTTTTCTGTGCGAGAAGGTGATCGTTCAGATTGTATTTCCGCTTACCAAATGCAGTGGCGTGGTCGGACTTGTGAATAAGTTAAATGCCGAGGATCATTTTTCAAGGACGGTTACGTTATTAAGGAATATTGCAGGATGGATCCTGAAAACCATGTTTGCAGTCGTAACCGGAATGAATGTGATAAAGGGAGTGATGGTTCCATCAGTGGATAAGCTGGAGAGAAATGCCGTCTTAAAAGCTTTCGGTATGCTGCCGGGTGGAAATACAGTTAAGAATGTTTCGGATATCCTGCTCGGTTCGGGGATGGTTTTAAAAAATGCGATCGGGATTGCGGGTGCAGTCGTCGTATTGCTGGCGGTGCTTCTGCCGGTTACCAAGATCGCAGTGATCTATCTGACTCTTCGTATCGTATCTGCATTTGTGCAGCCTTTGGGAGATAAACGGTTTTCCGACGGCATTAACATTATGGCACAGACCATCGGACTGATGCTGCGTGGCATCTGGTGTGCTTCCTTTTTATTTATCATCTCCCTCACACTCATGACGTTGCTTGCGAGGTGAAAAGTTGGTTGTCCATCCGGGTACATGCATAACCGTTTTTCAGAAATTGGTGGAAAGGAGTGCTGGATGTTGTTAGCCTGGATAAAAAATATCGTGCTTTTTATATTGTTTTCTTCTCTGGTGTTTTTCCTTTTGCCCGATGAGAAATACAGAAAATACATGCAGACGGCGGTTGGTTTTGTACTGGCGATCATTGTCCTGACACCTGTATTAAGTGCGGGTGGCTTAAATGATATTCTAAGCTTTGATTATTACTATGAATCAGTTGCAGGCGCACCGGGAAACGGTGATGTTACATATTATACAGATGTCATGGAGACGATGATCAAAGATCATTTGCGCGATACATTCCAACTGGACAGTAAGGTGGCGATCACCTTTGATGAGAATTACACGATCACAGCGGTTGATGTTACGGTCGGAGAATTAGATACAAAGAATGACGTTGAAGACAATGTTGTAAGTGAAAAAACAGCAGAGAAAGAGGAATCATTCGATCGTGCAGCAGACACAACAGAAAAAGAGAGCGTATCAGGAATTGCGGCAGATACAATCGTGGATGCAGCAAAACTCCGTCAGGAGATCGCAAAAGAGTATAAGATCAGTGAGGACAGGATCAAAGTATTTATAAATGGATATCAGACAAAATAACATGTACTAAAAGCGGACATGTTACATATAATGGAGTGAGAGAGCATGGAAGGAATATGGAATAACATCAAACAAAAGCTGCAGGAACTGAAAAAAGATAAAAATGCGGCACTTCGAAAGTGCATGGGAATTTTGCTTGCAGGTATTTGTCTGCTGGTCATTCTCTGGCCGTCTGATAAGAAAAACGGATTTTCCGGACTTGATGCTTTAACCGGAACGAAACAGGACAAAACGTCCGGTGGAGTGACCGGAAAACAACAGAACGGAGAATATGCCTCAGACAATGGACAGGGAATTTCAGGAGAAGAATCATCGGCAAACAGCGGCTATGAAGATTATATAGCATTTCAGGAGGAGAAGCTGCGAGGGATACTGTCTCAGGTGAAAGGCGTCGGAACGGTAAGTGTCATGATCACATTAAAAGATGGAGGCGAGAAGATCATAGAGAAGGATGTGACGAAGTCCGATAGTGAGTCAGATGGCAGCAGTCAGAAGAGCAGGAGTGAGACTTCTGTTATGACAAATGCAGACAGCGGCGAATATCCCTATGTAAGCAAAACACTGGAACCGGAGATTGAGGGAGTTCTGGTCAGTTGTACGGGGGCTTCCGATCCGACGATTGCGATAAAAATAACCGAAGCGGTTCAGGCATTATTTGATGTTCCGGCGCATAAGATAGTTGTATTAGAACAAGAATAAAGCATGGAGGATATGGATGAAGAAAAAGATCTTTAAGAAAAACCGTCTGGTGATACTTGCCCTGTCGGTTATGATCGGAGTTGCAGGTTATCTGAATTTCAATGCAGGGAAAAGAGACGACCTGTTGCGCCAAAAGGCAAAGGAGACAAATGCGGATGCCGAAGTTATCAGCTATGACAGCGATAAAGCGGATGTTACGGAAGATGGACTTACAGATCAGGCAGACAAAGAAACGATGGGCATTTCTGACAATACAGAAGTGGGAGAAGCTGCATCGGAGAATACCGATACTACATATCTGGAACAGGCAGCTCTTGAAGAAAATGTAGAACTGAACAGTGATGAGGAGGATATCGGAGAAGCTGTTCTTACAAGTGCTCAGACTATGAAAAGTAATCTTGCGACTGCAAAACTGAACCGGGAGCAGAGCCGCGCAAGAAGCAAAGAAGCATTGCTTGCGATCATCAACGATGAAACGATGGACAGTGCAGCAAAAGATGAAGCAGTAAACAGCTATGTAAAACTTACCGATACGATCGAGAAAGAAACAGATGCAGAAACCGTCCTGACAGCCAAAGGCTACACTGACTGCATCGTAACCGTAAATGATGATACCGTCGATGTTACACTTCCTGTTGCAAACCTGTCCGATACCGAACGGGCACAGGTAGAAGACATCGTAACCAGAAAAACCGGCTATGACGTATCCCAGTTGGTGATTACCATAGCCGAGGATAAGTAGGAATACACCTGCTGGGTTTATGACATAAATATGATGCCCTCTATAAATGACTTGCTGCGCTTTCGCATCAAAGCGCATCTGACGACACTATAATAAGAACCGGATACCCCATTGTAAATGACTTGCTGTGCTTTCGATTCGAAGTAAATGCCCTATTCGTAAATACTCCTGTGCAACTCGCCTTCGGCTCAAACAGGCACCCGTATTTACTGGCAATTTACTTCTCCTGTCGAAATGCTCGCAGATGTCATGTTACAAGGGGTATCCGGTTCTTGTTATAGTGCCTGTCTGAAGATATAAAAGATTATAGTGCCTGTTGGAGAAATAATTCAAATACAAATTCCCTCTATAGAATGATCCTTGTGAGGATTTCGATATGAGGTGCACATTGCCAGTAAATACGGGTGCCTGTTTGAGCCGTAGGCGAGTTGGCACAGGAGTATTTACGAATAGGGCATGTGCAGCGAATCGGAACCGCAACAAATCATTTATAGAGGGGATTTGATTTGTATTATCCACCAACAGGCACAATGGAAAAACTGCACAAAAACAACTGGATATTTTGTATAAATAGAATGTGTTACCTTGTTTTTATGTAGGGCGTCAGATATAATTAAGCTATATGTCTATATAGCAGAAAAAGACGTAGAATTACATAAAAAACAAGTTTTTTTACAGGGAGGTATGAATGAAAAACGGAAGAACAACAATGATAAAAAGGTTTTTTGCCTTGGTTCTGGCATTTGCGGTAGCTGTCTCGATCCTGACAGTGCCGGTACAGGAATCGTATGCAGCCGGTGGCAAAGTAAAAACGGTGGCAGTCACAAACCTGCCGGCAAAACAGCTTACACTCAAAAAGGGTAAGTCATTTACTCTGAAAACGAAAGTAAGCGTTTCCGGTAAAAAGGTATCAAAAGCAGTTACCTATAAGACCAGTAACAAGAAAGTTGCTACTGTTAATGCAAAGGGTAAGATCACGGCGAAGAAAAAAGGAACCGCTACGATCACCATTTACTCTAAAGCAGATAAGAAAAAGACGTGTAAGATCAAGGTAACAGTCGGAACGCCTGTTACAAAGGTGAAACTGAATAAGACAAAGGCGAATTTAAATGTTGGTAAATCATTGACATTAAAGACAACCCTTTCACCGAAGAAACCAAGCAATAAGGGAATCATTTGGAAAAGTTCAAACACCAAGATAGCAACCATTACGAGCAAAGGTGTTGTAAAGGCAAAGAAAGCCGGAACGGTTAAGATCACAGCAACAGCAAAGGACGGCTCCGGTAAGAAAGCCACCTGTAAGATTACAGTGAAGAAAGCAGCTTCGATCATACCAATCCCGACACCGGAAGAACCACTGATCGTTAAGAGCCTGAATATAGCACAGCCGGATATGTTAACCATTACATTAACAAAGCAGGCAGCACTCACGGCTTCGGACTTTCAGGTATGGGCAAAGAAATATGAAAGTGCAGACTATCTGAAACAGTATACGATCGGACAGATAACAACAACGGATTCGCTTACTTATAAGATTAAGCTTACAGGAGATTCGGTGTTACAGAAAAACTCCTATATAAAAGTAGTAGTTCCAAAATTAAATCTGTCAAGAGAATGTATCTATCGGGAGAAAACTTATACGATAGAAAAATCAGAAACATATGTATACAAACTCGGAGCTTCCGTCGATGAGAGCCGGGTACTTGGAAAGGGCTATTCCAATTGCTCTGTCAGCGGACTGCCGGCAGGGGTTAGATATCAGATCAAGACAGCTGCTGCCACATGTACACTTAAATTTAACGGTAATGTGACAAAGAAAGGAAAATATACAAGCAAATTAGTCTATGAAGATGAACTTGGTAACAAATTCAGTATGACTATCATCTGGCTGGTTTATGATGGAACGGAATTGCTTGTAAAGGATGCAGAAAAGGTTCTGACAACTGCGTGGGGAACTACGCTTCCACAGCTTGCGGTATATGGCGGAAACGGAACTTCTACAAGTGATTACACATATGAGCTTCTACAAGAAGGCAGTGACAGCGCTGCATTAGCAGTTTCTTCACTTATCAACGGTGGAGCTGGGATACAGGTATCATCCCCAAAACTGTCAACCGGAACCTACAAGCTTCGTATCCGTGCAACAGATAAGACAGACACTTCTATGACAAGCACAGGAACTCTTACACTAAAAATTATAGAAGGCGGTTATTTACAGGGTAAAGTAAAAGATGCAAATGGCGATCCACTGACCAGTTTTCAATTCACTATGAAGAACCAAAATGAATATGCCGAGTATACGGATGAGGTAAGCGGCAGATGGAATGGTGTTAGTAAGGATGGAGTCATTTTAATGGATGATCTGGAAGCTGGTACTTATGATGTTGCGGTATCCAGTTATAGTGGAACAGTAGGTACTACTGTTTATAATCTGAAGACTCAGAAAGCGGCATATGGAACAGATGATGTGCATCCGGTCTGGTCATTTGATGTCACACTCCCGGTATATAAGGTTACTATAGAGCTGGACCCGGATGTGCCGGATGCAGTGAAAAATATAACCGGTTTTGGCAATTGGCAGGATGTTTCGGATGGAAGTTATTATGGATCGACCAAAACCGTTTATCTGGAAAATGGAACTCATCATTTAACCTGTCGAAAGAGTATAAGTGGTGTAATTTATAATTTTTATCTGGATGTGACGGTGAATGGAAGCAATACGACCGCATATGCATATGTCAAGGAATAAGATTCGGATGAGAACAGATAAGGGAATCAACAGAAGGAGAGTATAGATGAAAGAAAGACGAAATATTTTGTCTGTGAGAAGATTTCTGGCATGGGTGATAGCAATAGCAGTTGCAGTATCCATTCTTACTGTCCCACAGACAGAGAGCTATGCAGCCAGTGGTAAGATCAAAACCGTAGCGGTTACGAATCTGCCGGCAAAGCAGCTTACATTGAAAAAGGGCAAAACTTTTACATTAAAGACGAAGGTAACAACGACCGGTAAGATATCAAAGAAAGTCACATTTAAAACAAGCAATAAAAAGATCGTGACTGTAAATACCAAGGGGAAGATCACAGCGAAGAAAAAAGGAACCGCCAGGATCTATGTTATTTCCAAAGCAGATAAGAAGAAAAAATGTACGATCACGGTTACGGTCGGTACCCCGGTTACCAAGGTGAAGTTAAATAAGACAAAGGCAAACTTAAATGTTGGTAAATCACTGACCTTAAAGACAACCCTTTCACCAAAGAAACCAAGCAATAAAGGAATCATTTGGAAAAGTTCAAATACCAAGGTTGCAACCGTTACAAGCAAAGGTGTCGTAAAGGCAAAGAAAGCGGGAACCGTTACGATCACAGCGACAGCAAAGGATGGTTCCGGTAAGAAAGCAGCCTGTAGGATCACTGTGAAGAAAGCGGCGGTGACTCCGGTTGTTCCGGAAGTACCGGTTGTGATCCAGAACGTGAGTATTGTGAATAAAGCAGTGCTTCAGGTGACATTAAATAAAGCAAAAGTATTACAGACATCGGATTTCGCGGTATCCAGTAAGGTATATGGATACGGAAGCTTTGTAAGAAAATGTGTGATCGATCATCTGGAAACAACAGATAACATTACATATAAGCTTTATCTGGACAAACAGGATATTTTTTATAATGGAGATATTGTTCAGGTTTCTGTTCCGACATTAAACAGTACAAAAGAACTGACATATCGGACAAAGCCGACAGAGATAACAATAAGATCGGAAGTACGACGTAAGAAAGGAACAGTGGTAGGGACCAGTTCCTCAGATACTTCAGGAGTTTATGATCCGGATGTACAGGGCTATGCAGTATATACAGTAAGCAATCTTCCAACCGGTCTTTCGTATAAGGTGGTAGATGACGCAGACCAATCCGGTTATCTGCAGTTTTATGGTACCTTGAAAGAGACAGGAATCTGGGAGACAAAGGTTGATGTCGTAGATGAATTGGGAAATAAGATTCATTATATCAAGGTATGGAAAGTATATGATGAAAGGGCAGTCATAGCACAGGATGTTACAAAATATGGATGCCTGAGTTTTCCAACTCCAAACAAACCAAATAGAACTTATACAGTAAAGTATGGAGCACAGATAAGTCCTATTGGTGGAAGTGGCAATTACAAATATGAAGTTGTGTCAAAAGCAGATTGTCTGGATTTGGTGATGTCAAAAACCGGAGTACAGTATTGTTCGATTGATACAGATCAAGCTGGTGAATATACCATGAAGGTAAAGATCACTGACAGTCTGAATGTCAATGTTTTCACATACTGCACAGTGACCTTTATTATAAAACCGGGAGTCCTGCTCCAGATTACAGCTACCGATCTGGATGGGAATAAGATCAAATATACCGGTATAGATACTTATTTGTGCAGACTTGAATCCCAGTGGAAGGATAATTCATACAGTGATATCAGCTATGCACGAGAGGTCGGGGAGATTAGCGATGGAATGGCAATGTACAGCTATGTACCGGAAGGATATTATGATATTTCGATTGAGGATGAAAGAGGCGGAGCAGGAGTCTATGCAAGTGATTACTATGTAAGTGCTGCAGCTACGAATGAAGTTACGTTTGCTCTTCCTGTATATCAGCAGACTGTCGTATCGGATAATACGGATTTTGCAGATCTTAGCGAAATGGGAGAGTGGCAGGATGAGAATGGAGTTGTACAGGGCAAAGGCAGATACCTCTATCTGGCGGTTGGCAATTATACATTAACCGGTAGCGCAGAGAAAAATGGAGTAACCTATCAGGCAACTCTTCAGATATCAGTTACGGATACTACACGGTCTGCGACAGTGACCGCGCATGTGGTGGCGAAATAAAAAAAATGATAATCGTAAAAGATTACAATTATAAGACGGATACCTGTTATAATGACTTAATGCTCATGCCACATTATAATGGGTATTCGTTTTTATTATATAAAAATATAAGCTTAATATTCAGAATTAGCTATTGTACAAAAGTGAATGGATATGCAGGTATGATCTGTCTGGCTGGTGTTTGTATCCTATAACAACATTAGCGAAGCTTCCGTTATGAAGTGCACATTGTCAGCACATACGGGTGCATGTCTGAGCCGCAGGCGAGTTTGCACAGGAGTATGTGCGGATAAGACATGTGCACTTCACAGGAAGAGAAACGCGTTGTTATAGGATACAAACACCAGCCGGCAGCCCATAGCTGCATATCCCTCACAAAACTAACGGCTGATTCTGAATTCTCAACATACAACATACACATGATGTATGCAAATTTCTTGCACGAATTAACAATGTGATATATAATGAATATGCTCTTCGAGTTTTATTCGTATACAAAAGGAGCAGTAAATGAGGGTACATATTCATACATAGAAGAATTGATGATCACGTTTATCATATGATATGAGTGATATTGCATTCTCAGCGGATGAAATTGGGAGAAGAATTCAATAAAGGGAGGCTATTTTTTATGAGAAAACAAGTAAAAATGTCAGTATTAAAACGTATTCTGGCAGTTGTAATTGCAGTAGCGGTAGCTGTTTCCATGCTTACAATTCCGGATGCGGAAGTAAGTGCGGCGACCGGTAAAGTAAAATCTGTAGCAGTTACAAACCTGCCGGCAAAACAGCTGACACTCAAAAAGGGTAAGTCATTTACTCTGAAAACGAAAGTAAGCGTTTCTGGTAAAAAGGTATCAAAAGCAGTTACCTATAAGACCAGTAACAAGAAAGTTGCAACTGTAAATGCAAAGGGTAAGATCACAGCTAAGAAAAACGGAAAAGCAGTGATAACTGTTATTTCTAAGGCAAACAAGAAAAAAACAGTTAAGATCAAGGTGACGGTAGGAACGCCGGTAACAAGCATCAAGTTAAGTAAGACAAAGGCAAGCCTGACAGTAGGCAAGACCTTAAAGCTGAAGGCAACAGTTGCTCCTAAAAAAGCCAGCAGCAAGTCAGTTGTATGGAAGACATCAAACAAGAAAATTGCTACTGTATCAGCAAACGGTGTAGTAAAGGGAATCAAAGCAGGTACAGTAAAGATCACAGCACTTGCAAAGGATGGTTCCGGTAAGAAAAAAGTCTGTAAAGTAACAGTAAAGAAGAAACAGGAAGTACCTGCAGTTATTACAGGACTTACTGCTTTGAACGATCATTCTGTTCAGGTATCTATTTCTCCTGCAAAATCACTTAATGTAAATGATTTCGTATTATATACAAAGGAGTATGCAACAGGTGTATACAGAAAACAGTGTGTGATCGACAGCATATCATCTTCAGATGGTGTAAATTACATTTTAACACTGAATGATGAGACAGGTCTGTACGAGGATCATTATGTAAAGGTTGCAATTCCAAAGTATGGTACGGAGAAGGAAGTTTATTATACAAAGGGCGCATTCCAGTATACAGATGAAAGTATCTACAAGGTGGCTGTAGGTACCAAGATGGATTCCAGTTCAGGTGGATACAGATATGCTCTGGGTGGTTATGGATTTGCAACTGCAACAGTTTCCGGTTTACCGGCCGGTGTAGGATATAAGGTTGTCTATTCAAACAGTTATTCTTATGTTCAGTTCTATGGTTCACCGGTTCAGGCAGGTGTTTATAATGTTACGATCGTAACAGATGATGAATTAGGTAATCGTATGACAGAGACCGTTACATGGCTGGTATATAATGACAGCGGTCTTTATGCTGCCGCAACACCGTCTTATCTGGTGTATGGCTCTGCACAGGGCGTTGATTTCAGTCGGTATGTAACCGCTGCAGGTGGAAGCGGCAGTTATTCTTATGCGTTAACCGGCACAAACTATAATTGTGTGATTGACAGTGACGGAGAATTACATGGAACCCTTCCAATGGCCGGTGATTATGTATTTACTGTTGTTGTAACAGATAAAAATAATCCGGCTCTTCAGACTTCTACACAGGTTGTAGCTCATGTAAAGCAGGGCGTTACAATCGCAGGTATTGTAAAGGATATGAATGGAAATCCAGTTCCATATGCAGATATTTCATTTACAAATCAGAATAAAGCAAGCCGTTATAGTTCAGATATCGGCACATCGGCAAATAGTGAAGGTGCATATTCTATTACATTAGAGCAGGGTACATATGATATTGAAGCTTCTTACAGAGGAACATTGAAGTATCTGTACTCCCAGTCGCTTCAGGCTACCCAGTCAGGTTATGATATCCAGCTTCCGCTTTACAAGGTTATGATTTATTCCAATAATTCAATTGTATCAGATTCTTCATTCGAAACCTGGTATGATGCTACCGGTAAGAGCTGTGGATTCGGAAATACACTTTACCTGAAAAATGGAAATTATGTATTAACAAGCAAGACGAAGAACTCCATATATGACTATACGGCTACAGCATATGTAACAGTTGCAGGAAATAGTACTATGGTAACAGCAAATGTTGTTATTTCCAGTAATATAAGCACAGTCAATACGGGTTCAAATCAGAGCATTACAGTATCTCCGGTCAGTCCTGCGATTCTTAAATTTACACCTACAACAAGCGGATATTATGAATTCTATGTGCCAAGTGTAAGCGGACTGGATAAGAGTATAGATGTATATGAATACTCAGATCCGGATAGTTCGAATGATAGATATGACTGGTTTGATTCAAGTTCCAGTGCGTCAATTACTGCATATATGTATGCGGGTCATACTTACTATTATAAGTTATCAAAAGAAAGTGGAAATGTTGCAAATGTAATATTCAATTTAACTTATGACAGTGACTATGAAGATTAAATGAACAGATGATTTATTTAAAAGTGAAATATTGATATTATTATAAAGCTTTTCAGGCAGGGTGCATAACATCCTGCCTGTTTTGTACAACTAAACAGCAAGAGTGTCTGTTACAAGATGTATTTTATTATGTAAAAATATGTATTATCGTCAGAAATGAAGATATCGCAACGGATATACATTTTAATTATATTATGCCAAAATATAAATAAACATCACCAACAATGCAGATACTATGTTGGAACTATAAATTAGTATAAAGTCATAAGATAGTTCAAAGAATATGAATAAATTCGGAATTAGCTATTGTACAAAGTGAATGGATATGCAGGTATGATCTGTCTGGCTGGTACTTGTATCCTATAACAACATTAGTGAAGCTTCCGTTATGAAGTGCACATTGTCAGCACATACGGGTGCATGTTTGAGCCGCAGGCGAGTTTGCACAGAAGTATGTGCGGATAAGACATGTGCAGTTCATAGGAAGAGAAGTGTGTTGTTATAGGATACAAGTACCAGCCGACAGCCCATAGCTGCATATCATTCACAAAACCAGCAGCTAATTCTGAATTTTCCCCGTCAATTCCGGGTGTTGAATGTTTTTCATAATTGCGGTATAATATTGAATCAATATGTACAAATACAGGAAGTCTGGAGGTATACAGAATGAGTGAAGAGAATACAAGCACGTATGAAAATATAGAAGAAGAAAATTCCATTGGACATGTACAGATCGCGGGCGAAGTAATCGCGATCATCGCAGGTCTGGCTGCAACTGAGGTAGATGGCGTATCAAGACTTGCCGGCTCATTATCAAATGAACTCGCAAGCCGTTTGGGCAAGAAGAATCCGGCAAAGGGAGTGAAGGTAGAATTGTTGCCGGGTGAAGTGAAAGTAGATCTTGCGATTGACGTATTATATGAGTATAGCATTCCGACTGTGACAACACAGGTTCAGGATAAAGTAAAGCAGGCAATTGAGACAATGACAGGTCTTAATGTAACCAAGGTAAATATACGTGTAGCCGGCGTTCGCATGGCAGACGCAAACTAGAGAGGAACATATGACAAGACGAGAGATAAGAGAAACCGTATTTAAAATTTTATTCAGTCTGGAATTCAATGATGTTTCAGAGATCAGAGAAGAAGCAGAGCTCGAATTGGAGCATGCCAGCCTTTATGATGAAGACGATAACAAGATGGATGCTGTTGCCATGACAGAGGAAGAAAAAGCATATATCATAGATCGTGTAGAGGCAGTTGTTTCCCATATTACTGAGATCGATGAAACCATCAGTGGTATCTCACAGGGATGGAAGCTTGGAAGAATCGGAAAAGCCGAGCTTGCTATCTTAAGACTGGCTGTATATGAGATCAAGTTTGATGAAGATATTCCTGTAAAGGTAGCGATCAATGAAGCAGTAGAGCTTGCAAAGACATACTGCGATGTAGAAGCAAAGAGCTTCATTAATGCACTTCTTGCAAAGCTTGCAGATTAGGTGAGAATATGGCAAAGAAAAGCTATACCGTCGGACAGGTAAATGGATATATCAAGAATCTGATCAGCAGTGATTATCTGCTTGGTGATATTTATGTGAAGGGAGAAGTCTCTAACTGCAAATATCACAGTTCCGGGCATATCTATTTTTCATTGAAGGATGAGACCGGTTCGATCATGGCTGTTATGTTTAAAAGTTATGCATATTCCGGTCTTGATTTCAAACTGGAAAACGGGCAGCAGGTAGTCTGCCACGGAAGTGTGAATATCTACGAACGGGATGGCAGATATCAGTTATATGTAAAAGAGATCAAGCTGGATGGGATTGGAAATCTCTATGAGCGGTATGAACAGTTGAAACAGAAGTTGTATGAACAGGGACTGTTTGAATTCGATATCAAGAAGCCGATACCGGCATATCCGAAGCGGGTAGGCATCGTGACAGCACAGACAGGTGCGGCGATCCAGGATATCAGAAACATCGCAAAGAGAAGAAATCCATATGTCCAGCTTATCCTGTATCCGGTAAAGGTACAGGGAGATGGGGCAGCAGAAGATATCGCGCATGGAATCGAAGTGTTGGATAACATGGGCGTAGATACGATCATTATCGGTCGTGGCGGCGGCTCGATCGAAGACCTCTGGGCGTTTAATGAGGAGGTCGTTGCATGGGCGATCTACCATGCAAAGACGCCGATCATTTCCGGTACAGGTCATGAGATTGATAATACGATCGCAGATTATGCGGCAGATCTTCGCGCACCGACACCATCAGCCGCCTGTGAGCAGGCAATACCGGATGTGATGTCCACGGTTCATCAGGTCATAAATCAGGGCAGACAGATGGATTATCTGATGAAACGGAGACTTGCAGCATATCAGGAGAAGTTACAGGCCGCGGAAAGACATCTTCGTATCCTGAATCCGAAGCAGAGGCTTGCACAGCAGCAGATCTATCTGGATGATCTGTCAGATCGTTTAAACCGTGCTATGAAGAATAAATACGACAGATACGAACATCGGGTGATGCTTCTTGCAGAACGTCTGCATGGTCTGTCTCCATCGGCGAAGCTTATAAATGGATTTGGGTATATCGAAAAGACCGGAACGCCGGTAACGACGATAAAAGAGATAGAAAAAGATGACCGCATTACCATCCGTGTTCATGATGGTCTGATCGAGACAAGAGTAACGGATGTGAAAGAGGAAGATTAGAAATGGCAGAGAAGATGGAAAAGAAGGATTTCTCAATCGAGGAATCCCTGAAGAAAATAGAAGCAATCACGGCTGTCTTAGAGAATCCTGCGACATCGTTAAAGGATAGTCTGGCAGCCTACGCAGAGGGCGTACAGCTTGTTCAGGCATGTAAGGATGATCTGTGTGATGTTGAAAAAGAAATGATCGTATTAAGTGGAGAGAACAGTGGAAAAGAATAAATTAGAACTTCATACAAAGGAAGTACAGAATATTATATACACATATGCACCGGCAGAAGAAGGGTTTCAGAAAACTATATTTACGGCAATGAACTATTCCTTTCAGGCAGGGGGAAAGAGACTACGTCCGTTATTAATGCAGGAAACCTACCGTTTATTTGGCGGAACAGGAAAAGTTGTAGAGCCGTTTATGGCAGCGATCGAGATGATACATACCTATTCCCTGATCCATGATGATCTGCCGGCATTGGATAATGATGAATACCGCAGAGGAAGAAAGACTTCACATGTGGTATTTGGTGAGGCAATGGCGATCCTTGCTGGTGATGCGCTTTTAAATTATGCATTTGAGACAGCCTGTAAGGCATTTGAACTGGAACCGGGGAATCAGACTGTTGCCAGGGCATTCACGATCCTTGCAAAAAAAAGCAGGTGTAAACGGAATGATCGGTGGTCAGGTTGTAGATGTAGAGATGACAGGGAAGCAGATGAGTGGTGATCAGCTTCATTTTGTGTATGAGAATAAGACCGGTGCGTTGATCGAAGCATCTATGATGATCGGTGCAGTTCTTGCCGGAGCAACGGAAGATGAATTGAAGCAGGTCGAAATGATCGCATCGGATATCGGACTGGCATTCCAGATCCAGGACGATCTTCTGGACATTCTGGGTGACAGTGCAGTGCTTGGAAAGCCTGTCTGCTCAGATGAAGAAAATGGTAAAGTAACCTATGTCACGATCCACGGACTTGAGGAGTCCAAGAAGGATGTCGCGGAGATATCCAGGCGTGCGGTTACAAGACTGGATCAGCTTCCGTATAAGAATGAATTTCTGGATGAATTGATTCTGGAACTGGTCAACAGAAAGAAATAACAGAGATGAAAGATATGAGTATACTGGATCGAATACAAGAACCAAATGACATAAAGAAAATAGATGAGAAAGATCTGCCGGAGCTGGCACAGGATATCCGGGAGTTTCTGATCGCAAATGTCAGCGAGACGGGTGGGCATCTGGCGTCAAACCTTGGGTGCGTGGAACTTACGATCGCACTTCATCGTGCGATGGATTTCCCGGCTGATAAGTTGGTATGGGATGTAGGACATCAGTCCTATGTGCATAAGATCCTGACCGGACGAAAAGATCAGATGACAACATTACGGAAGTTTGGCGGTTTAAGCGGATTTCCCAAGACCAGTGAGAGTGATTGTGATGCTTTTAATACAGGACACAGTTCGACCGCGATGTCGGCGGCACTTGGTATGGCATGCGCAAGAGGGATCAAAGGAACGAAGGAGAAGATTGCAGCCGTTGTCGGTGACGGTTCCTTCACCGGTGGTATGGTCTATGAAGCGCTAAATAACATGGCAGAGGTCAAGACCGGATGTCTGGTCGTGCTGAATGACAATGAGATGTCGATCGGCCACAATGTAGGAGGAATGTCAAGCTATCTGAGTAAGCTTCGTGTCGGTCAGCCATATAATGATCTGAAAAACGGAATCGAGAAAGCACTGATGCATATACCGGTAGCAGGCGAGAAGCTTGCTAAAGGACTGAAGCGGTCGAAGGATTCTTTGAAGCAGATGTTTGTTCCGGGAATGTTCTTTGAAGAAATGGGTGTTACCTATATCGGTCCGATCGATGGACACAATATAAGATTGATGGAAGAAACCTTTAAACGTGCATTTAAGTTAAATAAACCGATTCTGGTTCATATAAAAACGATCAAGGGAAAAGGGTATAAATTTGCGGAGAAGCATCCATGCTATTTCCATGGAATCGGTTCCTTTGATATTGAAACAGGTAAAGTTAAAAATGTCGAAAAAGGTTTATCCTATACAGGTGTATTTGCAAGAAAGTTAGTAGAGCTCGGAACGGAAAATACCCGGGTCGTTGCAATCACAGCGGCGATGAGCAAGGGAACCGGAGTCGATAAATTTGCAGAGAAATTCCCGGATCGAACCTTTGATGTGGGAATCGCAGAAGAACATGCGGTCACATTTGCGGCAGGACTTGCTGTGGAAGGTATGATCCCTGTGGTAGCAGTGTATTCTTCCTTCTTACAGCGGGCTTATGATCAGATCCTGCACGATGTCTGTATGCAGAACCTGCATGTGATATTTGCAATCGACCGGTCAGGACTGGTCGGGGCAGATGGTGAGACACATCAGGGAATCTTTGATACGGCATTTTTATCGCATATTCCGAATCTGGTCATTATGGCTCCGAAGAACCGCTATGAGCTCACTAGAGCGATGGAATGGGCAGTAGCCTATGACGGACCGGTAGCGATCAAATACGCCAGAGGACAGGCATATTACGGCTTAAAAGATTATAATGAGCCGGTCGAATACGGAAAGAGTGAGATCCTTCGTGAGGGAAGTGAGATCGCGTTAGTAGCGGTTGGAAATATGGTGGAAGAAACCGAGAAATTATATAATCGGTTCTTACAGGAAGGCAGACAGGTGACCTTTGTCAATGCAAGGTTTATCAAGCCGTTAGACAAAGCAATGATCGATCATTTGGCAGAGTCACATAAGCTGATCGTGACGATCGAGGAAGGTATCCTGCATGGCGGTTATGGTGCTCTGGTTGAGGAATATCTGGAATCAAAGGCAAGTGATGTGAAGGTTCTTCCGATCGCAATTGAAGATACCTTTGTCCGTCACGGAAGCATAGAAGAACTGAGAAAGATGCTAAAGATAGATGCTGAATCCATATATGACCGGATTCAGGATATGATGGAGTAGAGATGAAAGAACGACTGGATGTAATGATGGTAAATCGTGGGCTTGCAGAGTCCAGAGAAAAAGCAAAGGCGATCATCATGTCGGGCATTGTCTATGTGGATAACATAAAGGAAGACAAGGCCGGATCGACATTTGATGAGAAAGCACAGATAGAAGTAAGAGGAAATACATTAAAATATGTGAGCCGCGGTGGTTTAAAGCTTGAAAAGGCAATGGACTGCTTCGGAGTAAGTCTTGCGGGAAAAGTGGCAATGGATGTCGGGTCTTCAACCGGTGGATTTACAGATTGTATGCTGCAAAATGGTGCGGTCAAGGTGTATTCGGTGGATGTCGGACACGGACAGCTTGCATGGAAGCTTCGAAACGATGAGCGGGTTGTCTGTATGGAGAAAACAAATATCCGTTATGTGACACCGGATGATATCGAAGACAGGATTGAATTTGCATCGATCGACGTATCCTTTATCTCCTTGACAAAGGTACTTCCTCCGGTAAAAGAGCTGTTGACAGATGACGGAGAGATCGTGTGTCTGATCAAGCCGCAGTTTGAAGCCGGCAGAGAAAAGGTCGGTAAAAAAGGCGTTGTCAGAGATCAGAAGGTGCATGTGGAAGTGGTTGAAATGATCGTTGATTTTGCACGACAGATAGGATTTAAAACACTTGACTTAAGCTATTCACCGATCAAGGGACCGGAAGGAAATATCGAGTATCTTTTGTACATAACAAAGGATCAGACAAAGGAAAATAAAGAATTTGATATAAAGGCTATGGTGGAAGAGTCACACAGAAGCCTGTAAGAGGAGTATAAATCCGATGAATCGTTTTATGATCGTGGTGAATCCCGATAAGGACACCGATTCGACAGTTACAAACAGAATACAGAGTTACCTGGAAGCACATGGAGCAGTCTGTATGGTGCGGGATGTATTCCGGCTTGAGCCTTCGGATTGGGAGACTTTAAAGAAAGAGCAGTTTGACTGTGTACTGGTTCTCGGTGGTGATGGAACACTGTTATGCATGGCAGGTGAGACGGAAGATATTGATATACCGTTATTTGGAATTAATCTGGGTACGGTAGGCTTCCTGACAGAAGGGGAAGTTGCTAATATCGAAGAGATACTGGATCGGCTGCTGACAGATGATTTTACGATCGAAGAACGAATGATGGTCACAGGTACGGTGACAAAAGCGGATGGCACAACGTATCGCAAGAGTGCTTTAAATGATATCGTGATCAGCCGGGCAGGATTTTCCAGACTGATCGGACTTAATGTGTCTGTTGATGGACAGGTGCTTGATACATATGAGGCAGATGGTGTTGTGATATCGACACCGACAGGCTCTACCGGCTATAATCTGTCGGCAGGAGGACCGATCGTCAGCCCGGATGCAGAGTTATTAGTGATCACGCCGGTATCACCGCATTCGCTGACTGCAAAGAGTATCGTATTATCCGGCAAAGAGAGGATCACGATAGAGATCACTAAGAAGCGTAAGACGCAGGATACAGAGGCAATCTGTTCCTTTGATGGCGGTAACGATGTGGATTTATCCGTTGGCGACCGGGTGGATATCCGCAAGTCTGAGAAGATAACCAGGCTGATCAAGGCAAGTAATGTGAACTTTTATGAAATACTTAGAAATAAATTAGGAGGAAACTGAGATGAAATATCAAAGACAGGCAAAGATACTGGAGCTTGTTGAAAAATATGATATTGAAACACAGGATGATCTTCTGGAGAAACTGAAGGAAGAGGGATTTCAGGCAACACAGGCAACCGTTTCCAGAGATATTCGGGAAATGAATCTGACAAAGGTATCCGTACCGGGAGCCAGACAGAAATATGCCGTAGAGAAGAACAATCGTTATGAGACACTGGATTCCTATAAGAAGGTTCTGAGCACAGGAATTATTTCTGTAGATGCGGCAGAGAACCTGATCGTGATCAAGACAATCTCCGGTGTTGCCATGGCTGTAGCGGCAGCGCTGGATCATATGGATATTGATGGGCTGATGGGCTGTATCGCGGGAGATGATACGATCTTCCTTGCTGTGAAGGATAAGAGCCTGACGATGTCGATCAAGGCGCAGATTGAAAAGATGTAAATTCTGTTATTTTGTGCATGGAATATACAGGAGGACATATGCTTTTAAATGTACACATAAAAAATATCGCATTGATTGAAGATGCAAATATCAATTTTACAGATGGACTGAATATCTTAACCGGTGAGACCGGTGCAGGTAAGTCTATTATCATGGGAGCTTTAAAGATTGGTATGGGAGGCAAGCTCCCAAAAGATATGCTGAGAGATCCGGAAAAAGAAGGCTTCTGTCAGTTATTATTTTTTATTGATGATGAATCATTGTTTGAGCAGCTGCAGGAGCTTGACGTTACACCATCAGAGGATGGAGAGATCATCATAACCAGACGAATAGTAAATGGCAGAACCATGAATACTATTAATGACCGGACAGTAACAGCAGCAAAGTTAAAAGATGTTTCGGCACTTCTTGTGGATATGCATGCACAGCATGAGCAGCAGATCCTGTTGAAGAAGGCAGAGCATTTGAATATTCTGGATAAATTTGCAAAAAGACCGCTTGCATCATTAAAACAGAAATATGAAGACTGCTATAAAACATTTGAAGATCTTCGAAAAGAACTGGAAGAAGGACAGATGGATGAGGGCGAGCGGAAACGGAAGCTGGAATATATCCAGTTTGAAGCAGGAGAGATTGAAGGTGCCAGGCTGGTTCCGGGAGAAGATGAAAAACTGGAAAAACAGTATCGTAAGATGGTGAATGCCAAGGATATCGTGGAAGCAGTTTCTGAGGTTTATTCGATCACAGGGTATAATCGGAACGCATCTGCCGGAAATGAGATTGGACGTGCGCTTGCAAGCTTAAAAGCGGTAAAAGGTCTGGACGAGGAGATGGAGAGCATCTTCAGTGAGCTTACCAATATTGATTCGTTGTTAAATGATTTTAACGTATCGGTCAGTGATTATATGCAGAGTATGGAATTTGATGAGTCTGAATTCCATGAGGTTGAAGACCGGTTGAATACCATTAATAATTTAAAAGGAAAATACGGCAGAACGACAGACGATGTGCTTGCCTATCTGGAGCAGTTGAAGCAGGATGAAGCAAAGCTTGTGCAGTATGAGGAATATGCAGAAGAATTGCAGCAGAAAGTAGAAACAGCAAAAAAAGAACTGGATCAGGCAGCGGAAGCTTTAAGTGCAGAACGAAAGATTCAGGCAAAAGAATTATGTAAGCGGGTATCAGAGGCGCTGGAGGATCTGAGCTTTAATCAGATCCGGTTCGATATGCATTTTGACCGTCTGGCGCATCCGGGCATCTCCGGTATCGATGATTGTTACTTTGTTGTATCGACAAATGTCGGAGAAAAGGAACGTCCGCTTTATGAGGTTGCATCCGGCGGTGAGCTTTCGAGGATCATGCTTGCGATCAAATCCTGCATGGCATCGGAAGATAACATTGATACTCTGATATTTGATGAGATTGATGTTGGTATCAGCGGCAGAGCAGCATCAAGTGTGGCAGCAAAGCTTGCGGTTATATCAAAAGCGCATCAGGTGATCAGTATTACGCATCTGCCACAGATCGCGGCAATGGCGGACAGCCATTACAGAATTGAAAAAGTGGTAAAGGATGGCAAGACGATCACGCAGATCTCCAAGTTAGACCGGGAAGAATCTGTGCTTGAGATTGCCAGACTGCTTGGCGGTGCAGAGATCACAAATGCCGCGGTTGAAAATGCCAGGGATATGAAAGAACTGGCAGACAAAGCAAAAATACACTAATTAAAAACAGAACAAAAAAACCAATACTAAGAGTAGCAATAAAACAATTGCTGCTCTTTTTTTACGCGGACAACGAGCCAAAGTCTGTGCTTGCACAAGACCTTGGCGACTGTCGCGATAACCATAAGAAACCGGAGGCATGTTTCTTATGGTCTATGCAGCATTTACAGAAAGGAGTATTGGGATGGAAGAAGGAACAAAGACGTCGAACCGTTACCGTTCGCTGCTGGTCGGATTTTTGATCTTGGATCTGATCGCATTTACACTGTTGGCAATCGCTTATTTCTGGAATGGAGATATCGGAGATCAGGAGATCAAGTATGAAGATGCGGAGCTTGTATTCGATGATCTGTCCGGACAGAAAGTAATACCGTCCGGCGAGCCGGTCGGGATCTATCTGAAAACAGATGGCGTTATGGTCGTAGATTGTGGCGAGGTGGAAACTGCACAGGGAGAGATTTGCTCTCCCTGTAACAGCCTGCTTCAGACAGGAGATTATATCACAGCTGTAAATGAAACAGCCATATCAACAAAAAAGGAACTGATGCAGGCTTTATCCGGGAATAATACCGGAACTGTGAGACTTACATTTGTGCGGGACGGAAAGTCACAGGTAGCAGAGGTTACACCTGTGAAAACAAATAAGAATGCTTATATGTTAGGACTGTGGGTGAAGGATGACATATCGGGTATCGGAACAGTGACCTTCCTATGTGGCAATCAGTTTATGGCACTTGGACACAGCGTATCGGATAATGATACCGGGCTTAAGATCAGCAGCACCGGTGGGGGTATCTATACTACACATATAACGAAGATCAACCGATCTTTTGTGTCGATGCCGGGGCAGCTTCAGGGAACGATCCTTTACAAGAAGGATCTGATCGGAATTGTAGAAGGTAATTATGATAACGGAATCGGCGGATATCTCGATGAAGAATATGTGGCGAAGCATTACAAAGCTGCAGAAGCCATGTATATCGCAGATCCTGGTGAAGTTCAGACCGGAGAGGCATATATTTATTCCAGATTGGATGGGAATCTGAAAAAATACAAGATCAACATTCTGGCGGTTCATACCGATACTGCCAATAAAAATATGGAATTTAAGGTAGAGGACGAGGATCTGATCGCACTTACCGGCGGCGTCTGTCAGGGCATGAGCGGAAGCCCAATCGTACAGAATGGCAAGCTGATCGGTGCGGTCACACATGTGCTTGTGGATGATCCGACGGAAGGGTATGCTGTATTTATTGAAAATATGATAAAGTAGTGACTTAATTGATCATTCATGTTAGAATCGAAGCTGTACACTGTAAAAAGAAAAAAGAGAAGGGATATTTTGCTTCAGGGTACATGGAGCAGAAGTTAGAGTACGATGGATATACAAAACAATAACAACAGAAGTTCATTTTCGGGGAAGATAGGATATGTGCTGTCGGCGGCAGGAGCGTCGGTCGGTCTTGGAAATATATGGCGGTTTCCGTATCTGGCAGCAAAGTACGGAGGAGGAATCTTTCTTCTGATCTATATTCTGCTGGCACTTACATTTGGATATACGATGATCGTTGCTGAGTCTGCGATCGGTCGTATGACAAGAAAGAGTCCGGTCGGAGCGTTTCGGTCATTTGGTAAGAAGAAATGGTTGTCCTTTGGCGGCTGGATCAATGCGATCATACCGGTGCTGATCGTACCGTATTATTCGGTGATCGGTGGCTGGGTTATCAAATATCTGGTGGAATATGTCAAAGGAAATGGAAAGAATCTGGCAAAGGATGGATATTTTACAGACTTTATCTCGAATGGCATTTCGACAGAGCTTTGTTTCATCGTATTCTGTCTGTTTACGCTTGGGATCATCTTTGCAGGTGTTCAGAATGGTATTGAACGTGTATCAAAGATCATGATGCCGGTACTGATCGTATTATCGATCCTTATTGCTGTATATTCAGTGACAAGACCGGGGGCATTAAAGGGCGTGAAGTATTTTCTTGTTCCGAATTTTGATAATTTCTCATGGATGACTGTGGTAGCGGCGATGGGGCAGATGTTTTATTCCCTGTCGATCGCAATGGGTATTCTGATCACATTTGGTTCTTATATGAAAAAGGATACGGCGATCGAGGATGCTACAAGGAATGTTGAGGTGTTTGATACGGCGATTGCGATCATGGCAGGACTTATGATCATTCCTGCGGTATTCGCATTTTCAGGCGGTAATCCTGACACTTTACAGGCAGGTCCTTCATTGATGTTTATAACGATCCCTAAGGTATTTCAGAATATGGGACTTGGAACAATAGTCGGTATTCTGTTCTTCCTGTTGGTTTTATTTGCAGCAGTAACCAGCTCAATCGCACTGACTGAGAGTGCAGTATCCACATTTGAGGATGAGATCGGTTGGAGCAGAAAGAAAGCAACTGTTTTCGTAGGTGTGATCATGCTGATCCTTGGAAGTCTGTCATCACTTGGATATGGACCGCTCGCCTGTGTAAAGATTATCGGTATGCAGTTCTTAGACCTGTTTGATTTCCTGACGAATTCGGTTATGATGCCGATCGCAGCACTTATGACCTGCTTACTGGTTTCAAGAGTTGTTGGAATCGATAAGATAGAAGAAGAGATTCGTCATGGCGAGGGCGCATTCCGCAGAAAGAAGATCTTTGTTGTGATGATCAAATACATATGTCCGGTCTTCGCCCTGATCATTCTTGCAAGTTCGGTTGCAAATGCACTTGGCTGGATCTCGATGTAGCTTCAATCTCCTTATGTTAGAAATGGATGTGCTGTTTATGGCATTTATTTCCGGCAGAAGGAGATTTTTGCTTTATATGTTTATGGTGGAAACTGGTTTGCCGATATCAGTCGAAGAAGGGCTGACCTTGACCGGATTGAAGCCCTTGGAAGAAGTCATAACATTATTATGCTTCAAATGCATTTTTAAAATCCCGTTTCTGTTCACCGCGGTAAAAGAGGACGGAGACTGCAGTTCCGCAGCACCAGCCGACCGGCCAGGAGCACCAGATACCGACAGAACCGAACATCTTTGAAAAGATGATGGATAAGATTACTCGAAGAATCAGATCGGTAAAGGTGGAGATCATGAATTTGTTCATGATACCTGCGCCACGCAGGATTCCGTCTGCCATTAATTTGATGGAAACGATGAAATAAAATGGTGCAAGGATACACAGGAAAACGATACCTGTCTTGATCGCAGTTGCAGTCGGATTGTCAAGAAAGAGCAGTAACAGCCATCTTCCGCAGGTGAAGTACAACAGCGCAAACGGAATACATAACAGCCAGACCAGTTTTAAGGAAGCTTTGAAACCGGAACGGATACGGTCAATTTTACCCGCACCGATATTCTGGGCGGTATAGTTTGATATACCGTTTCCCAGTGTGGTAAGAGAGGTAATGACCAGATTGTTCAGCTTGACAGCCGCAGAATATCCGGCGATAACGCTGGTTCCGAAGTCGTTGATAACGCTCTGGATGATAATATTTCCGATGGATATAAAGCTCTGCTGTAAGGTGCTTGGGATAGCAACGACCAAGATTTGTTTTAAGATGCTGCCATCAAAGAACCGGAAACGGCCATCTGTCTTGATACAGGTAAGACGGCGTATCACAACAGCGACAGCCAGAATAGCACTGACACCCTGACAGAGGAAGGTCGCCCAGGCAACACCTGAGATTCCCATCTGAAAGGATTTTACAAATAAGATATCGACAAATATATTGGAAACGGATGATATTGCAAGGAAGATGAACGGAGTTCTGGAATCACCGAGAGCGGAGAAGATTCCGGTTGCAATGTTGTAAAAGAACATAAATGGAAGACCATAGATATAGATGTTCAGATACAGCAGGGAAGCATCCATGATATCGCCCGGAGTGTGGATCAGAGCAAGCAGCTCCCGGCTGGTGAGCAGACCGGCGATCACCATAACAGCCAGTAAAACAGCCGTAAAGATAAAGGTGGTCGATACAGCCGTCTTCATATTCCGATATTCTTTTGCTCCAAATAATCTGGATACGATAACCGAGCATCCCATATTGCATCCAAATGCAAATGCGATAAAGATCAATGTGATCTCGTAACTGTTGCCAACAGCGGCAAGAGCACTTTCATTGATAAATTTTCCGGCAACCAGACTGTCGGCAATGTTATAGAGCTGCTGGAAGATCACACTTCCAAAGAGTGGCAGACAGAAACGCCACAGCACAGATTCCGGTTTCCCTACGGTCAGATCCTTGTTCATTTTTATTCGTCCTCATTTCTTTTTTTATGACATGATGAATTATAGAACGATAAAATAAAATGTCAAGAATGATTAAAGGTTCCCATGGAGTAATTGGGATAAATCATCAGGTGTATCAATATCTCTTAGTTCGTTTATATCTGAAACAGAAATGGTACGGATACGATCAGGATGATTATTTATTATCAGACTGCCGCCTTTTCTTAAAGGAAGATTCTGAAGTTCCTCAAAAAATTCAGCCGGGAAGATAACAGGAGAACCGACTATATCTCCATAACAGGTTCGCCAGATTGAGTTTCTGTCATTTTCCGCACAAAGAAGCAGCGAGATCATGGATTCTTTTTGAAGCAAAGGCTGGTCGGCGGGGAGAAAGACGCAGCGATCGATATGATCACCAATGGTTTCCAGACCGAGGCGAATCATATCGTTTCGATGCGGAAAGTTATGAAGCAGTACCGGAATATTTTGTTTTATACATAGGCTCTGAATTTCCTTGTGAATGGTTACCACGACAGATGTTGTAAACAGATTCTTAATAATGTTAAGAGAGAAATCGATCAATGGTTGTCCATTGAAATCAGCAAGCAGCTTATTTCCACCAAAGCGGGTACCCTGACCGGATGCCATGATGATACAGCCTGCATTTCCATATGGTTGATCGAGATCCACAAGGAAAACATCCTTATGGTTACGCAGTTCCTCCAGGAATGGAAGCTTTTGTTTTCGCACGACCATGAGAAGCTGTTTGTGCTTCATTAAGGTTCGTATAGCTTGCTGGTATTTGCAGGAATTACTTTCCAGAAAACCGATTTCATCAATCGTGATCCATTCGGAAGTTGTATGCAGACAGGAATGTAAGAATGCGGTTCCTTTTTCATCAAAGCATTCGGGAATAGCAAGCATCTGATTTCTCTTATGGGTTGGATCCGAATGATAACGTCCAATCTGGATTATTTCTTTTGAACAGTTGTTTTTCAGGTAGACTCCTTTTTCCGGTACTACCCAGGAGGTAACACCGGGCATCGGGGAGGAAAAGAGAGATGCCAGAAGTGTTGTTTTTCCACTTCCGGATGCTCCTGTCAGAACCAGATGTTTTTTTCCGCTAGTCTGAAAAGATCTCCATATAGAGTTTGCTGTTGGCCTCGTTACAGGCATTCCGGTAGGTTTCATATTTTTTCAGCCATTCCTTTCCCTCTGGAGTCAGAGTACTTCCACCACCGGATCTGCCACCGGTGCTACGTTTTGTCAGAGAAAATCCTAGTTCTTTTTCTGCCTTATTGATCATACGGAGTGCCTTTGTATAGGCAAGTCCCATAGAGATTGATGCAGAACGGAGAGAGCCGGTTTCTTCGATCATATGAAGCAGTTGGCATGGCCCGGCCCCAAAAAATTTTTCGTTATTATCATTTACAAAATAAATTTTTGTTATTGCTTTCAAGATGTTTCAGCCTCCTTCATCATAACAAGCCTGCTATTTCCAAGACGATCGTTAAGCTTTGACAGACTGATTGTACCATATATTTTGGAAAGAAGCTGTTCCATCTCGGAAATTGATGTTTCGGATGGAATGATCGTACCGATCAATCTGCCGTCTGACAGGATCAGAAGTGAATCACAATAATTTAGCGCCAGAGCTGAATCATGTAGTGT
This sequence comes from Clostridium sp. L2-50, assembly GCF_000154245.1. Taxonomy (NCBI): domain Bacteria; kingdom Bacillati; phylum Bacillota; class Clostridia; order Eubacteriales; family Clostridiaceae; genus Clostridium; species Clostridium sp. L2-50. Next base: position 284,096 of record NZ_DS480318.1, read on the forward strand.
GATCAGGGCAGAAGCATGATTTTGTTGGATATAATCCTGTAAAAGCTCCATTGCCTGATAACGTAGCCGAAAATCTAAGGCACTTTCCGGTTCATCCAAAAGAAGAAGTTTTCGTTTGCCTGCAAATGTACGTGCTAATATACATAACTGTTTCTGACCGGCACTCAGACTTTGAAAATTATCATACATCCGGTTGCCAAGACCAACATCGATAAGTGCCTGTATAGCTGTTTCCTTCATTTGCCGGGTTGGAGTCTGCAACAGTTTAAGTTCAGGGTTGAACCCCATCATAACTACATCAAAAAGCGTGAGATCTAAAGAGATACTGTTATTTTGTGGTATATATCCACAAAGCCTTGCCAGTTCCTTTGGGGAAATTGATTCTACGGTAATTGTATCAAGCTGACAGTTCCCCGTATGGGGAAGCAGATTTGCCAGGGACTTGATCAAGGTGGTTTTTCCGCAACCGTTTGCCCCAAGTATACCAATAATCTGACCGGAGTCGACGGAAAAACTGATATTTTTGATAATGTTTGTTCCATTATATCCGGCAGACAGATTGTTTACAGTCAGTAATTTCATATCCGATCACTTCTCCTTATACATAGATAGATTAAGAATGGGACTCCTAAAAGACTTGTAAAGATACTTACAGGCAGTTCTGTGGATGCTATACTACGAGCAAATATATCTCCCATGGTTAGCAGACATCCACCGATCAGTCCGCTTAACAGCATGGTGGATAGCCGGTTATTTTTTAGTAATAAACGTGCTCCGTGTGGTGCCAGAAGAGATACGAAGCTGATCAGTCCGGTCATACTGATCACACCGGAAACAGCCAGTGTCGCAATCAACAAAACAATCAGACGAATCTGCTGTACATTTACACCGAGCATTTTTCCCTCATTATCATCTAAAGAGAGAAGAATGATCTGTCGATATAATAAGAATAGAATGACTGAACAGAAAAGACACAGGATAATATTTCCTTTTATGGAGTAGATGCTGATTCCATTTAGGCTTCCCATGATCCAATATTCAATCGATGCCAGTTGTTTTTCCGGATCTGCGATTAATTTCAGACAAACCAGTGCCGTCTGTGCGAGACTGTGAACAGCAATTCCGGCAAGTACAATGCTGTGACCATTTCGGTCTGCGGTTAAGAAAGATAATACCAGTGCAAGGATAACAGAACAAACAGCCCCTGCAAAAGCAGAGACTGTGATCGCCATAGAACCGGATAAGAACAGAATTCCAAATGCTGCACCGGCACTGGCTCCCGAAGATACGCCAATGATATCAGGGGAGGCCAGAGGATTCCGAAAAACGGTCTGATAGACAAAACCTGCCATGCCAAGGACAAATCCTCCGATAGCACCGATAACAGCGCGGCTGGCACGGAGCGTAAGAAATACTCGCCATTGCATGGAGTCTCCGGCTATCAGACCGGTTAGGGTGATCCTGTATTTTCCGATAAACAGGGAAGCTGCTGTCAGAAGAATCAGACCTACGCTTCCGGCAATAAGATATAAATTTGCTTTATTTTTTGATTCCATAGAATGTTTCATAGAAAGAATTCATCTCTTTCGTATAAGTATCAGTTGAAACCTGATCAGGATGCAGGATTCCGGCAAGCCAGATGGAAGCCAGGATACTAGCAGGTACAGGACTGTCCAGTGCTTCGATATCCCCCGGAATAGCATAAACGTGGTTATTTTTTACTGCTGTGCAGTCTTTCAGGTTCGGATCGCTTAATACATCATCTACTGTATATTCTGCATCGGAAGCAAGAATAATATAATCAGGATCCCAGGAGAGAAGCTGTTCATAGCTAATCTCGGCCCAATAGGTATCAGAGATATCAGATGCTACATTTTTACCGCCTGCAAGTTCGATAATACCTGATTGGTACATAGCTGGACCGGCAGTTGACAGGAGAGAAGAATTACCTGCAAGGTAAATATTCGGAGTGTCGTCTGCGGTTGCAAGAGAAGTAGTAAGCATTTCTTTTTCCTGATTAATGAAGTCAAGCAGTTGGTCTGCTTTATCCTGGGTATTTGTAGCTGTGGCAATAAGACTGATCATTTCGGATAACTGATCCGGACTTTCTGGATTTACCAGTAGCACAGGAATACCAAGCTCTGTCAGACTCTTTGCGGCATCCTTTAGCTTTAACGGCAAAATCACAAGATCCGGTGAAAGAGAAGCACAGGTTTCCAGATCGAATTCCTTTGCTGTTCCGACGTTTGGAAGTTCCTGAAGCTCCGGGGCAGCCAGTTTGTAGATCGGTCTTTTGTCTGCCTTTGCCTCAATACCTACCACCTTGCCCGATAATCCAAGTGCGATCAGAAGACTGGAAGGAATGTAGTATCCGCTTACAATCTTAGCTGGCTCTTTTTCAATGGTAACGGTGCGGTCTGCCTGATCCGTAACTGTGACCGGATAAGAGGTTTCTTTTTCGTCAGCTTCTGTAGACACATCATCTGAAGAAGTTTCTGATGATAATTCTGAGGTCGCTTCTGATGAAGCGGTTGTCCCCGTGCCTGCAGGCTTTGATGAAGTATTACAGCCTGCCAGAGATAAAAGCAGGGAACAGATTAAAAATAAGGATAAGCATTTTTTTAATGTTTTTTTCATAATAACTCCTTTTCGTTATATTTTAAATAATACAACGGTATTGTAGCAAAGCATCTTTTCAAAAACAAGTATTTTTACTATAATATATCTTGATATAGTGCGGCTAATGCAACATTTAAAGGAGCTTTTTATGGTAACAATTCAGAATTATATACGTGTTAAAAGTCTGGAAGAGGCTTATCAGTTAAATCAAAAAAAAGGTAGCTGTATAATCGGTGGAATGTTATGGACAAAGATGCAGAACCGGACGATATTGACAGCAATTGATCTGTGTGATTTGAAACTGGATCAGATCGAGGAGACAGAGAATGAGATCATTATCGGTTCGATGGTATCTCTACGACAGCTTGAATTGCATAGAGGCTTAAATAATTATACACAAAATTCTGTCAGAGACGCTGTAAAAGATATTGTCGGTGTACAGTTTCGTAATTTGGCAACGATAGGTGGAAGTATCTGGGGACGTTTTGGTTTCTCTGATGTGCTGACGGTATTTCTTGCCATGGATACATATGTGGAATTATATCAGGGTGGGAGAATACCACTTAGAGAATTTGCGGGGCAGAAGCCGGATCAGGATATTCTGGTTCGCCTGATCATAAAGAAGACGTCCGGATGCTTCTCTTATGCATCTGTAAGAAATCAAAGTACTGATTTTCCGGTGATCGCATGTGCGGCTTCTGTTGTAGGTGGGGAATATCGTTTATCAGTGGGAGCAAGACCGGGACGAGCGATGCTTCTTCTGGATGAAGAAGGACTTCTGTCAGAGGGACTGACAGAAGACTCTATAGAGAACTTTGCTATGTGGGCAGAGAAACATATTCCGACAGGAAGTAATCATCGAGCCGGAGCAAAGTATCGTTCCAGATTGGTTCGTGTATTAAGTCAGCGATTATTAAATAAATTGAGAGAGGAGCAGAAATGGAGATAACAGTAATTGTAAATGGAAAAAAACTGGTGGATTCTATTGAACCGGATCTGCTTCTGATCGATTTTTTGAGAAAGCATGGCTGCTACAGTGTAAAGCGAGGCTGTGAAACTGCAAATTGCGGATTATGTACAGTCTTTTTGGACGGCATTCCTGTGCTTTCCTGCTCCGTGCCTGCGGCAAGGGCAGATGGTCATGAGGTACAGACATTAGAGGGACTTCAGGAGGAAGCTTCTGAATTTGTCGGATTTATTGCAGATCAGGGAGCTGATCAGTGCGGATTTTGCAATCCCGGATTTGTCATGAACACGATTGCATTATTGCGAGAGAATCCGGATCCTACAGATGATGAGATCCGTGCTTATCTGGCAGGAAATCTTTGCAGATGTTCCGGATATGAAGGCCAGTTGCGGGGAATTCGAAATTATCTGGAACATAAGAGATCAAAGGAGGGCATTCATGGAAGAAAAGAAGTATAATTCAGTCAATCATTCGGTTCGTAAAAAAGATGCAATGCAGCTCCTTTTGGGAAAACCGGTTTATGTTGATGATATTACATCATCAGATGCTTTGACGGTAAAGCTTTTAAGAAGCCCATATGCCAATGCTATTGTAGAAGATATCAACGTAGCAATAGCAAAAAAAGTTCCGGGGGTTGTAGATGTTTATACATGGAAGGATGTTCCAAAGCAGAGGTTTGCGATTGCAGGACAGACATATCCAGAACCATCTCCCTATGATCGGCTGATCATAGACCGGCATGTACGTTTTGTAGGGGATGTTGTTGCTATTATTGCGGCTACGGATGAGAAAGCTGCTTTAAAAGCAATGAAGCTGATAAAAGTGAAATATGATATCCTCGAACCGGTTCTTGATTTTCATCAGGCAAAGGATAGTGCTGTCCTTGTACACCCGGAGGAGGACTGGTTTCCACCTATGGAAGTTGGAGGAGATCCCGGACGGAATCTGGTTGCAAGTGAAAAAAACGGAGATGGTGATGTGGATGCTGTAATAGCGGATTGTGATGAGGTGTTCGAACACACATATCATATGCGGGCGTTTAACCAGGCAATGATGGAAACCTTCCGCACCTATACCTGTTTTGACCGATATGGAAGGCTTCATGTGATCTCATCTACACAGATTGTATTTCATGTGCGTCGTATCCTTTCCAGAGCACTGGGCATTCCAAAGAGCAGGATACGTGTTGAGAAACCAAGAATCGGTGGGGGTTTTGGAGCAAAACAGACAGCAGTCAGTGAAGTATATCCGGCGTTTGTCACACTGAAGACCGGACAACCCGCCAAACTTATATTCACAAGAGAAGAGAGTCAGATTGCCGGTTCTCCGCGGCATGAGATGGAAGTTCGTGTACGCCTGGGAGCAGACCGGGACGGACATATCCGCGGACTGGATCTGTATACACTTTCAAATACAGGAGCATATGGAGAACACGGACCTACAACAGTTGGTCTGAGCGGACATAAATCGATTCCCCTTTATACAGGTGGACTTGAAGCATATCGGTTTAATTATGATGTAGTATATACCAATACGATGGCAGCCGGTGCTTACAGGGGATATGGTGCGACACAGGGTATATTTGCACTGGAAAGTGCTGTAAATGAACTTGCAGAAAGACTTGGAATTGATCCGACTGTAATCCGTGAAAACAACATGATCCGTGAAGGAATGAAGATGCCGGCATATTATGGAGAGACAGCAAATGCCTGTGCACTTGATAAATGTATGGCAAAATGCAAAGAATTATTTCATTGGGACGAGAAATATCCTGTTCGTGAGACAGTAGATGGGAAGGTAAGAACAGCCGGAGTAGCTATGGCGATGCAAGGCTCCTGTATCTCCAATCTGGATGTCGGATCGGCAACGGTAAAGCTGGCCGATGACGGAACATTTAATCTGATCATCGGTGCGGCAGATATGGGAACCGGATGTGACACGATCCTAGCTCAGATGGTGGCAGAATGTATGGATTGTTCCGTGGATGATGTAGCTGTATTTGGGGCAGATACGGATGCATCACCATATGATTCCGGTTCGTACGCATCATCTACAACATATGTTACGGGTAAGGCCGTAGAACTTGCCTGTGAGAAACTGAAAAAAAAGCTTTGTGCGATAGCAGCCGGTATGCTTTCCTGCAGTCCGGAGGAAATGATCTTTGAAAATGGAAGGGCATGTCGGGTCAATACAGATCAAAGTGTGTCACTTGCCGAGATTAGTGTAAAAGACCAGATTGCAAATGATATCGCAGCAGTAGCAACGGTTTCCCATTCTTCACCTGTATCGCCTCCACCTTATATGGTCGGTATGGTTGAGATTGAGTTAGACCGATATACAGGAGAGGTAAAGATCCTGGATTATGTAGCTGTTGTTGACTGTGGAATTCCTATCAATCCGGCGTTGGCGCGTATTCAGGCAGAAGGCGGCATCGTACAGGGAATCGGGCATACACTGTTTGAGAATGTCACCTACAATGAAAGAGGATGTCCGATTGAATCCAGTTTCATGCAGTATAAGATTCCAACCCGCCTTGATATGGGACATCTTCAGGTAGAATTTGAACACAGTTATGAACCGACAGGCCCATTTGGAGCCAAGTCTATAGGAGAGATAGTGATCAATACACCTGCACCTGCAATTGCACATGCAATCTATCGTGCAACAGGCGTATGGCACAGAGAACTTCCGATCACTCCGGAAAAGATACTGATGTCCATGTTGGATGAAAAAGAATAAAGATGAGGAGAATTCACAAATGAAAAAAATATTTAAGCTGTCTGAGACAGCATTTCAGATGGATGGAAAGATGCCGCTTTCGCAGGCGATTCCGTTAGGATTACAGCATGTTTTGGCAATGTTTGTAGGAAACCTGACTCCACTTCTGATCATCACAGGAGCATGTGGCCTGGCAGGCGGTGAGTTCGCAGATCTACAGCTTTCTTTGCTTCAGAATGCGATGCTGATCGCAGGAATTGTGACATTGGTACAGTTGTTCGGAATTGGTCCGGTAGGGGGCCGGGTACCGATCATAATGGGAACATCTTCCGGATTTATAGGTGTCTTTAACAGTGTAGCAGCAACCATGGGTGGTGGTATACTGGCATATGGCGCGATCATGGGAGCATCTATTATAGGTGGTCTTTTTGAAACAGTGCTTGGCTTTTTCTTAAAGCCCCTTCGTAAGTTCTTTCCATCGGTCGTAACCGGTACCGTGGTAATGTCGATCGGATTAAGTCTGATTTCGGTAGGTATCAATTCTTTTGGTGGAGGAAATAAAGCAGAAGATTTTGGCTCCATTGAGAATCTGTTACTTGCGTTGTTTGTACTTATTGCGATCTTGTTTTTCAAACATGCGACAAAAGGCTTTTTGAGTTCTTCATCTATTTTATTTGGCATTATTTTCGGATACATTGCAGCAATGATCATGGGCTTTGTTTTGCCGAAAACCGGAGTGACGGCAGATGGTGTAGAATATACAAAGGCATGGGTGTTGAACTGGGATAAAGTTGCGGAAGCCTCCTGGTTTGCGGTTCCGAAGCTTTTGCCTGTAAAACCTGTTTTCGATCTGCGTGCGATTCTTCCGGTTCTTATTATGTTCATTGTAACTGCAGTTGAGACGGTTGGAGATATTTCAGGTGTTATGGAAGGCGGATTGGACAGAGAAGCAACAGATAAAGAACTTGCAGGCGGTGTTATGTGTGACGGACTGGGTTCTTCATTTGCAGCGATATTTGGTGTCCTGCCAAATACATCATTCAGTCAGAACGTTGGATTGGTAGCCATGACAAAGGTTGTAAACCGGTTCGCTCTTGCAACCGGAGCCATTTTCCTTGTCCTTTGCGGCTTATGTCCAAAGCTTGCTGCGTTGGTATCAATCATGCCACAGTCTGTATTAGGTGGCGCAGCAGTCATGATGTTTTCGTCAATTGTAATCAGTGGTATTCAGTTGATCACGAAGAATCCGTTGAATGCCAGAAATCTTTCCATTGTATCAGTAGCACTGGGCGTTGGATATGGAATGGGAGCTAATCCCGGAATTCTGGTACATACACCGGAGGTGGTACAGTTGGTGTTTGGCGGATCGGGAATTGTACCGGCAGCAATGGTAGCAATCCTTTTAAATATCATTTTGCCGAAAGAGGAAAAATAAATACTATTTATACAGTATATGAAACAACTGAAGATATTCCTGTTCGACATTCTCAAACGGACGAACCTCATAAGAAAGGTTGATGTGAAGCTCAGGCTCCGGTCTGTTCGATGGCTCATTTAGCAAAGTGAGAAGATCGAAATAGAGCATGTCGTCGTCGATGCATTTGATCCTGCGTTCTTCTTCCTCTGTCAGAGGAGAACCTAGATATTTTGTATAGATCACATTTAACAGATTCTGTTCCAGATCTTTATATGCAGGAAGATGCTTCTTAAAAGGTCTTGGAACATCTGACAGGTAGGCTTCACTTGCATCGTGAAGCAGACAGGCAAGCACCAGTCGGTCGGAATACCCACGGGCAGCCGCTTCCTTTGCACAGTTGATACAATGACTGCCGACGGAAAAGAAGGTCTTTACATGACCGTTTCCACGACAAATTAGTGATAATGCGTGTGCGATGTCCTCGATATGAAGATGTTCTGCCTCCGGCAGAGTCGGATCAAAATGATCCCCGGTATAAGTTGTAATATAATCAGTCATATAAAAATCATCCTGTCGAAAATAGTTATTTCCACTGATTATATAACAAAAGCAGATAAAATCAACTTTATTTTCTTTATCCAATTACGGCTCTGTTATAGTTCACATATTATTGCGCAAGACGCTCTCGCTCTACCCTCATGTAGCGGTTCTAAGCTCACTGCTTACAGCAGTTCACTAAGTACCGACATTCGGGCAGGCTTGCTTCATAATAGTGAACTATAACAGAGCCGTAATTTTGAAAATGTAAGTTATTTCAAAATATACATAAGAAAAAGGAAACCGCTATACTATTATGAAGCAAGCCTTTTTCAACGCCGGTACTTAGTGAGTCACCTTATAGGCGAGGAGCTTAGCACCGTTGCGTTGAAATAGAGTGCAAACGACTTGCGCAATAATATGTATAGCGGCTTCCTTTTTCGTAAGGGGGGAGATTTGCCTACGCCTTTTGGCTGGCTGCTTCAAACTCCCGGACGATTTCTTCATCAGGAGCCTTTGTAAGCAGGCTGACCACAATGATGAAGATCAGGGATACGATAAATGCAGGAAGCAGTTCGTAGATATCAAGAATTCCTCCAAGTGGACGAATCAGATACTTCCAGATAAATACGGTAGCACCACCGGATATGATACCGGCGATCGCACCTGCAAGATTACAACGTTTCCAGAATAAAGAACAAAGCACAACAGCACCAAATGCACCGCCGAAGCCTGCCCATGCGAAGGAAACGATCTTGAATACACTGGAGTTAGGATTTCTTGCAAGGAAGATACTTACGATCGCAATACCAACGATTGTTAAACGTGCGATCAGAAGATTTGTCTTCTCGGAAATCTTGATCTTTAAGAAATCATGTACTATATTCTGTGAAACACCGGATGCAGCAGCAAGCATCTGACTGTCTGCGGTAGACATCGTAGCGGCAAGGATACCGGCAAGGATGATACCTGCGATAAGAGCAGTTAATGCATTATGCTGGCTGATGATACCTGCGATACGAACGATAATAGTTTCACTGTTTGAACCGGTCAGAGTTTCAAGTGCGCCTGCTTTGGTCATACCAAGACCGACAATACCGATCAGAACACCTGCGGTCATAGCGATCACGACCCATACAGAGGCAATACGGCGGGAAAGTACCAGTTTTTTCTCATCCTCGATTGCCATGAAACGGACAAGGATATGAGGCATACCAAAGTAACCGAGTCCCCATGCTGCGGTTGAGAAAATTGTCAAAAAGTTATATTTGACTTCAGAACCGGAGACAACATCAAAGGTAGATGTCAGAGACAGATAACCCGGAAGGGCGGCTGCGTTGTCCATAACGGCTGTCCAACCACCTGCGCTTGTGATTCCATAGATCAGAACGATCGCAAGTGCACCGGTCATAACGATACTCTGAACAAGGTCTGTAACACATACGGCATTGAACCCACCGGTGATAGTGTAACCAACAATCAACAGGGCGGACAACATCATGGCAACCTGATAATTGATACCGAATAAGCTGTTGAACAGCTTACCACAGGCAGCAAAACCGGATGCTGTGTAAGGGATGAAGAAGATAATGATAACAAGAGCGGAAAGTGCTGTGATAACATTATTCTTATCATGGAATCGTTTTGCAAAGAAATCAGGCACAGTGATCGCACCGATATTATTTGAATAACGTCTGAGTTTTCTGGACACGAAGAACCAGTTCAACCATGTACCAACGGCAAGACCGATGGCAGTCCATGCGGCATCACAGATACCGGACAGATATGCAACGCCCGGAAGTCCCATCAGGAGCCAGCTTGACATATCACTTGCTTCAGCACTCATGGCTGTTACGAGAGGTCCCATCTTACGGCCGCCAAGATAGAAATCTTCTGTACTGTTGTTACGCTTGCTGTAAACAAAGCCGATCACAAGCATGATCGCCAGGTAGACAACGATTGCAAGCATGATGAAAAAGTTAGTTGTCATAAACATTTAAATATCCTCCAATTTTTTATTGCGTATGCATAACATGGACAAAATCGTTAAATTTCGTAATAGAATACATAACTAAAAAATCATAGCGTAATATGAGAAAAAAGTCAAACAAATACGATCTGCTTTAGAAAAACAGGTAAAATGATGTCCTGGCTAAAGAATGGTAAAGAGTTTGTAAAAAATACTTGAAAAAATAAATCAGGTCTGTTAATATGTCTTCAGACAAAGACGTCAGTTGAACGAGATACGTTCGATTGGCGTCTTTTCTGTTTTACAAAAAAAGTACCATGGAATTTTGTAAAAGAGTGAAGCGAAACCTGTCGGGGGATGCGCACCTGCCGGAGATTTCAAAAAGAATTTCAGAAAAAATGGAGGAAATAGTTATGAATACTGGTGATACTGGTTTTATGCTGATCTGTACAGCGTTGGTATTTTTTATGACACCGGGACTTGCTTTCTTTTATGGTGGAATGGTGCGAAGGAAAAATGTCGTTAATACGATGATGGCATGTACTTTTATTATGGGACTTTCAGTTGTAATGTGGATATTATTTGGTTACTCTCTTTCTTTTGGGGGAAATCACGGAGGAATCATTGGTGATCTCAGATGGTTTGCATTAAATAGCATATCCATGAATGAGGCCGGACCATATGCAGACAATATTCCGCATTTTGTATATATTGCATTTCAGATGATGTTTGCAATGATCACGCCGGCACTGATCACAGGATCATTAGTCGGACGTGTAAAGTTTAAGGCTTTATTCTTCTTTATCATGTTCTGGTCGATTCTGGTTTACTACCCGATGGCACATATGGTATGGGGACAGGGCGGTTTCCTTGCAGAGATCGGTTCCGTCGATTTTGCAGGCGGAAATGTCGTACATATCAGCTCCGGTGTAAGTGCATTGATATTTGCGATTATCCTTGGCAGACGAAAAGGTTATGAGAATACTGCTTATCGTGTTCATAACATTCCATTCGTTGCTCTTGGCGCATTTATCCTCTGGTTCGGATGGTTCGGCTTCAATGCAGGAAGTGCCCTCGGAGCAAATGGCCTTGCAGCTCATGCATTCTTAACCTCAGCGATCGCAAGTGCGAGTGCCATGATGTCATGGATGCTGATCGATGTGATAAAAGATGAAAAGCCAACCTTGGTTGGTGCTTCGACCGGTCTTGTTGTCGGGCTGGTTGCGATCACACCGGGAGCAGGCTTTGTTCCGGTCTGGTCTGCATTTATCATCGGTGCACTTGTAAGTCCGATCTGTTGTGGTATGATTACTTTATTGAAGAAGAAATTGAAAATAGATGATGCACTCGATGCTTTTGGATGTCATGGTATCGGTGGTGTCTGGGGTGGTATCGCGACCGGATTATTTGGTAAGAGTTCGATCAACAGCGTTGCCAGATGGGATGGACTGTTCTTCGGAGACTATCACCTTTTTGTTGCACAGTTGATCGGTATCGTTGTGACAATAGCAGTTGCAGTGGTCGGAACGTTTATCTGTCTTGGACTTGTAAGACTGATCACACCGCTTCGTGTATCAGATAAGGAAGAAAAGATCGGTCTGGATATCGCAGAACAGGGAGAAAGTGCATATCCGACATTTAACGGACTGGATTCATAGAAGTTGCGGAAAGGAGTATGATAATATGATGATCAAGATAGAAGCAATCGTGCGAGAAGAAGTATTTGAAGATGTAAAGGAAGCACTGAATGCGATCGATGTAAATGGTATTACGGTATCTCAGGTAATGGGATGCGGTGCACAGCGAGGATATAAGAAGCTGGTACGTGGTACAGAGGTTGATGTCGTTATGCAGCCGAAGATTAAATTTGAGATCGTAGTTTCTTCGGAAGAATGGGAGAAGAAGACGATCGATGCGATCCAGAAGGCAGCATACACCGGAGAAGTCGGAGACGGCAAGATCTTCAGTTATGAGATCCGCACCGCCATGAAGATCCGTACGAAGGAAAGCGGCTATGATGCGCTGAATTAGATAAACAGGAGGAGCCTGTAAGACGGGTTCCTCTTATTTTTCTGTCTTAAATTCCATTTACAAGCCATGAAAAACAGTTTATAGTTATAGGAGTTATAAATTGTTCAGGACGGTGTATAAAATATGAAATTTAAGAGTACAAATGAGATAGAAACCATTCAGTTACGGGATGCACAGATCAAAGAAATGAAGCTTGTCGGAGCTGGAGAAGTGGAAACAGATGGCGAAGCAGCTTCCCTTAAAGGGCTTCGGGCAAGATGGCTGGAACTCTATGTAGAAGGTGCAGTTGTAAAGGATAACAATTCTCAGAACGAATACTATACAGACAAATATGCCGATCAGATGGAGATCCGGTTTAAGAATCCGGTCATCGAAGCGGTGTTGTTAGAAGGTCATAAGTATTATGATGCAAATGATAATCTGGTAGAAGAAGTTCCGGATCAGAAACTTGCGGAAGATGAGTATGAAAAGATATTTGGAAAGTTCAAAGAGAACTATATCTTCTATGGTGGTAAGCCGGAAGCAGATAAGAAGTGTTATCAGATGATCGTTGATGTTGACGAAGATTCTTATATAGTAAGCTTTTATTATGATAAGGTAATTGCCGGATGGAATCATTTCCTGAATAAGGCAAACATGGGTTAGGTGATCGAATATGGCAAAACGAATCAAAGAATATCTGGTATATGTAGATAAACTGCTTGCAAGGGATGATGTTGATTTTGATGAGGAGATGCGGAGACATCTGGTGCAGATCAAATTTTTCATGCATGAGCGTTTGATCCATCTTCTTGTAACAATCTTATTTGCGATCCTTACGGTAGGCTGCTGTGTGACCTTTGTGGTGACGGAAAAAATACAGATCTTACTGTTAGCGGCAGCACTGTTTGTCTTACTGATCCCATATATCCGGCATTATTATTTACTCGAAAACAGCGTGCAGAGAATGTACGATCAGTATGACAAAATGATGGAAAAAGCAGGAAAAGATGCATTTTATACAGGAAAGGAAAGTTAAATGTTTAATCTGGTAATGGGAATCATCATGATCGGAATCGGAACGATCTGTCTGGTAAAGGGGTGTATAGGTACCTTAAGCCCTGTGATGATCTTCTTTGGATGCTGTATGATCGTATTCGGTATCGTGGAGATCATCCGGTCAAAAGCTATCCGCAAACGCGAACAGCAGAGAAAAGACCATGAGATGGATGTCTACCTCAAAATGGCAGAGGAGATGGGCGTAGTCGTAAATCCCATCACCCATGAAATTGTCAAAAAAGAGGACGATAAATCTTAAAACGGACGAACTGGTCGATGGTTATACCTATTATTACGCAAGACGTTTGCACTCTATCCTCATGTAGCGGTACTAGATTCGCTGTTTATACAGCTCATCAAGGACCGACATTCGGATAGGCTTGCTACATAATAGTATAACCATCGACCGGTTCGTTCGTCTTACTTTTTATCGTCCTGATAAAGCAAGTCCACCATTGTATTCTCGAAAAAAATATAAATAAAAACAACAGATATTTAAAAAATAGGATTGTTGAATTTTGATACCGTAAAAAAAATGGAAGACAGGGTTACTGTTATGAAGCAAGCCTGCCTGAGCGCTGGTACTTAGGCTGCGTACTTTGCAGCCTTACGTACCACTGCGTTGAAGGTAGAGCGAAAGCGTCTTGCATAATAATAGGTAACCCTGTCTTCCGTTTTTTAAAGGTGGTCTACTTCAAGGTTGAGAAGTCAAATTCGGACACGCCGGAGCCGGAGACTGCCTTGTAGACCTTGCCGGAGGTAGAATCTACATAGAAGTCACCAACCTTAGAGTTGTCAGATTTTCTGGTGTCATGAAGCTCAAAGTGGTAGCCCATGCTGCCGGAGTTATAATCAGTAAGATCCTTGTCGTTATTACGGACTTCATAGTTTTTAGAGTCACCGGGAATCTGATCCATAAAATACTTATAAGCATGGTCATAAGTATCATAGCTTCCGGTCAGAGCATCGGATACATCCTTTGCTGCATCATCTACAATATCTCCGGCATCATCGATCATGTTACCGAGATCCTTACCTACAGAACCTGTACCGTTTGAATTATTTCCATTTTCTGTGGAACTGCTGTCCTCTGTACTGCTCCCGGTTGTTGTACCGGTTGTTTCAGGGTTATTTTTCTCGCCGCATGCAGTCAGGGTAAATGCCATGACAACCAGACATGCGCATAAAAGAAATGATTTTTTCATTTTTTATTCTCCTTTTCCATTTGATAAAAATAGTATCTGACATTTCCTGTTTTTTATTCGAATAAAAATATCAGATTAGGAGTATAGATGTATAAAAAACGGAAGATCTTATAAAAATGAGGAAAATAATAAAAACAGTTTTATCCCACATAAAAGCCAATGAAGCGTTAAAAGAGTGTGACCGATTTTTTGCAGCTTATTGGCAAAATATAATTCTGGTTGCTGCACTGATCGTATTTTTATTGTTTACAGGAAAATTCATTATCGATCAGAAAGATAAATTTCCGGATTCAGACAGCGTGGCTGCCATGTCATCAAAGGCAGTGACGCGAAAACGGGCATATCTGACCTTTGACGACGGCCCATCCGATCAGACCGGAGAGATCCTTGATATTTTAAAAGAGCATAACGTTAAAGCTACGTTCTTTGTAATAGGAAGAAATGAACGATACTATCCCATGTACAAACGGATCGTGGAGGAAGGGCATACGCTGGCGATCCATTCATATTCCCATGAATATAGTACGATCTATGCAAGCTATGACAATTTCGTGAATGATGTTGAGGAATTAAGAAAATTATTGTATGATGTTACAGGAGTGGACTGCCGGTATTACAGGTTCCCGGGTGGAAGTTCAAACCGTGTTACGCAGGTACCGGTGAATGACCTGATCGACTATCTGGACTCGGCAGGATTGACGTATTTTGACTGGAATGCATTGAATAATGATGCGGTGATTGCCGGACAGACACCGGATCAGCTTGTAAAGAATATATTGAAGGATGCATTAAATTATGATGACACGATCATATTGATGCATGATCTGGATTGCTGTCATGAAACAGTGGAATCTCTGCCGTCACTGATTGAACAATTAGAGGAACATGGATATGAGATCCTTCCGATTGATGATGATACACCGCATATCCAACATAGAACACATTAGAAATAGTTCATTATATTTTATCTATACATAATCAAGTAAAGAGGCTAAAGAATGACATACGAAGAAGCATATCTATATATGAAAGAAGCGGGAAAAAGAGGCAGTGTCTACGGAACGGAGACAGTGAAAGAACTACTTTTAAGACTGGGGAATCCACAGGATCGGGTTCCTGTCGTTCATATAGCCGGAACAAACGGAAAAGGTTCTATATTCGCATTTGTCGGGCATATTCTGGAGGATGCAGGGTATGTTGCCGGACGCTATATATCCCCAACGATCTTTACATATCTGGAACGATTTCAGATAAATGGACATTATATGAAGGAATCGGAATTTGCACGGATCATGGAGACTGTGATCCCGGTTTGCGAGGATATGGAGGAAGCCGGGCTTCCGATTCCGACCGCATTTGAGCTTGAGACTGCGGTAGCATTTCTGTATTTTGTGCAGAAAAAGGTCGATATCGTGTTACTGGAAACCGGAATGGGAGGAAAGAACGATGCGACAAATGTGGTGAAACAGCCGCTTTGTACCGTGCTTGCAAGCATCAGCAGAGATCATATGCAGTTTCTTGGTGATACATTGCAGGAGATTCTGGAACAGAAGATGGGGATCCTTCGGGAACAGGTTCCGTGTGTGGCATATCCGATGCAGGATGAGATGAGACAGATATGGCTAAAAAAATGTGATAAAATGCAGATAGAACCGATCATGGCAGATACCGACCAACTGCAGGTCATAGCAGAAGATCTGCATGGAAGCAGGTTTTGTTATAAAGGACAGGAGTATGAGCTGGGGATTCCCGGAATCTATCAGATCTATAACAGTATAACCGCAATTGAGGTCTGTAATTGTATAAAAAAACAGTTTGATTTAAAAAATGTGAGTATAAAGAACGGATTAAAAAAGACGTTGTGGGAGGGCAGATTCCAGAAGATTAAGGATGTGCCTTTGACTTATATTGATGGAGCACATAATGAAGGCGGATGGAGAAGTCTCAGAGAGAATATCCGGGCATATTTTACAGGGCGGCCGTTGATCTATATCTGTGGTGTTCTTGCAGATAAAGAGTATGAGAAAATGGTGGATATCATGGCACCATTTGCAAGTTTTATCATAACGGTAACGCCGGATAATCCACGGGCGCTTGATAAGGAGATTCTGGCAGAATGCTATCGTTCATACGGAAAGCCGGTGGATACGGCAGAGGATGTGTTTGCTGCGCAGAGACAGGCGGAAACACTGGCACAAGAATTGACAGAGCCGGTGATCGTGGTATTTGGTTCATTATCTTTTATTGGACCGCTGATACCGCGGATAAGTAGTACGATAAACCAGGAGAGGACTACAGAGAAGAAATGACGATGGACAGAGTCAACGCAATATTAGCGAATGAAGAATATAAAGACTGGATGGAGCAGATCAGGAGATCGGAGAAAGAGCGGAGATTCTGCTGTCATGGGATTGATCATTGTCTGGATGTAGCAAGGATCGGAATGCTGATGAATCTGGAGGAGAAGCTGGGACTGGAACCGGAGCTTATCTATGCGGCAGCATTATTACATGATATCGGACGGGCGGTCAGCTATCAGACCAGCGAAGAACATCATCTGGCAAGTGTCCGCAACAGCCGGAGTATTTTGCTGGCAACCGGATTTTCCGGTGAGGAAACAGAGCTGATCCTAGAAGCAATCAGCAAACATAATACGACAGGGAAGGAAGCAGAGGGGCTTTCCTATGTGATATATAGGGCAGACAAGCTTTCCAGACGTTGTTTTGACTGTGAGGTTTATGACGAGTGTTACTGGAAGGAAGACGAAAAGAACAAAGGAGTGGTCTACTGATGATTATAGGGAACAAAGAATTTAAACTGAATGAAAAACCATACGTAATGGGAATCTTGAATGTGACACCGGATTCTTTCTCCGATGGAGGAACACATAATAAGTTCGATGATGCATTGTATGCCACAGAGCAGATGATAAAGGATGGCGCAGATATTATAGATGTAGGCGGAGAATCGACCAGACCCGGTTATACATTAATTTCAGATGATGAGGAGATTGGTCGTGTTGTTCCTGTGATCGAGGCGATCCGGGAACGATTTGATACCGTAATTTCACTGGATACCTATAAGGCTGGCGTGGCGGAAGCCGGAATCCGGGCAGGTGCAGATCTGATCAATGATATCTGGGGCTTCAAATGGGATGGAAGGATGGCAGATATCGTTGCTTCACATGATGTGGCATGTTGTCTGATGCATAACAGAAGGGTAATGGATTATACCGATTATTTAAACGACGTTGTTAAAGATCTGGACGAATCTGTTCAGATGGCACTGAATGCAGGTGTGAAGAAGGAGAAGATCATGGTAGATCCGGGAATCGGATTTGCAAAGAACTTAGAACAGAATCTTGCTTTGATGAATCATCTGGAGCTTTTGCACAAATGGGAGCTGCCGGTTCTTCTTGGCACATCCAGAAAATCCATGATCGGTCTGACTCTTGATCTTCCGGTTACAGAGCGGGAAGAAGGAACGATCGCGACATCGGTCATGGGGCTTATGAAGGGGTGCCGGTTCTTCCGTGTGCATAATGTAAAAGGAAATGCGCGCGCACTTCAGATGGCATGGGCGATCATGCATAGTTAATACAGTCAATAAGAGAAAATGAAGCAGTACTTAATGATTCAATGAACAGAAGAAAAATTTCAATGAATCATAAATAAAAAAGATGAAGTTTGATCTGGTAAAAGGGAGAACAGACAGGAGGCGTCGGATGGATAGAATCAGCATAAAAGGACTGGAAATATTTGCCAATCACGGGGTTTTTAAAGAAGAAAATGTGCTTGGACAGAAATTTGTAATTAATATTGATATGTATACATCGACAAGGGCGGCAGGGATCCGGGATGATCTGAAGCTGTCTATTGATTATGGAGCTATCTGTAATCTGGTTGAAAAGACGATGAAAGAGCATACGTATAAGCTGATCGAAGCAGTCGCAGAAGAAGTAGCGGCGAATATCCTTCTGTCATATCCGACGATGTCAGAGGTTGAAGTAGAGGTTGAGAAACCATGGGCACCGGTATTGATGCCTCTTCAGACAGTGTCAGTAAAGATACGAAGAAAGAGACACATTGCTTATCTGGGACTTGGTTCGAATATGGGCGACCGGGAATCCTATCTCGATTTTGCGATTGATGAATTAAATAAAGATGAATATACCAAGGTGACAAAGGTTTCCGATTTCATCGAGACAGAGCCATATGGTGGCGTGGAACAGGATAATTTCTTAAATGGCTGTATCGAGGTGGAGACACTTCATTCACCGGATGAACTGTTACATCTGATCAATGCGATTGAGAAGGATGCCGGAAGAGAACGCCTTATCCACTGGGGACCACGAACACTGGATATCGATATTCTTTTGTATGATGATCTTGTCTGTGATGAGGAGAATCTCCATATCCCACATATAGAGATGTGCAAGCGGGAATTTGTATTAGAGCCGTTGTCCAATATAGCAGGCTATAAGAGACATCCGGTCAATGGCAGGACAATCCGGGAGCTGCTTGACGAGCTGGAACGGAACGAAGAATAAACCGGGAAAAATGAATGAGCATGTGCATTTAATGGTATTGCATAATTTTGAAGACAATATCAATATTATAGAAAGACTGCAGGCGGAATGTCCTGTATTTGGAGCAGATAAAACAATGGATAAATATAATATGGAAGATTTACGGACAGTAGAAGCACAGATTGCTTCTCTTGTAAAGACAAGAGATAAGATCCTGGCAGGTATGGCAAATGAGAATAAGAAACTGACGAATGACAGCTCTCAGGTTGTTTGTGATGGAATGAAGGATTTTACCTGTGTGAAGAAATTAGAAGTAGATAAGGACACTGTTGTCTGTTATCAGGGGGTTCCGGGAGCATACAGCCAACAGGCAATGTTCAGGTTCTTCGGAAAAGAGATCCAGAATATCAATGTGCCGGATTTCGGAGATGTGATCGAGATGGTGAAGAACGGCAAGGCAGACTATGGTGTACTTCCGATCGAGAATTCTTCAGCCGGATTTGTAAATGGAATCTATGACATGGTGGGAAATAATGATGTGACCATCGTCGGCGAAGAAGAGGTTCATGTAGCACATGCATTAATGGGTGTGCCGGGCAGTGACCTTTCCCGGATCAAAACCGTATATTCACACACACAGGGTTTGCTTCAGTGCGCGAATTATCTGAGCCGGAAGCCGTGGAAGCAGTGCAGTGTTGCAAATACGGCAGTAGCGGCGGTCAAGGTTATTGAAGAAGGAGATAAGACACAGGCAGCGATTGCAAGTGAGCTTGCAGCAGAGCTTTATGGACTTCAGATCCTTGCAAAGGACATTGTGAACAATGACAACAATACGACACGTTTTATAATCCTGTCAAAACAGAAAATCTTTGTGGAAAAGGCTGAAAATATAAGTATCCGCTTTTCCTTGCCGGATGAAAGTGGTACACTTTACAATATATTGAGCCATATAAATCTGAACGGAATTAATATGACAAGCATCGAATCAAGACCGCTTACCGGTAGAAAATGGGAATATGCCTTTTTTGTTACAATGGAAGGCAGTCTATTAGATTCAAGAACAAGACATGCATTACAGGGAATCTGTGAAGATGCGATGGATTTTCGTCTGATCGGTACATATTAGGGGTGTAAAAAAGAAGTGAGGTGTATGAAAGTATGGCAGGAAAGACATTTGCCGCGATCAATGTAGGTTCTAATGAGATATCAATGAAGATCTGCGAGATCACACCAAGAAAGGGTGCGAGGGAGCTTGATACCGTAAAAACGATCATTGAGCTTGGAAGTGATACCTATAACAAAGGATATATCGAAGAAAATAATTTGAATAAGCTGTGTGACACGTTGATTAAATTCCGGAGAAAGATGAAGGAATACGATGTATCTGATTACAGGGCATATGCATCCAGTGCGGTCAGAGAAGCGGAGAATGCTTCTATGATCATTGAGAGAATTAAGATGTGTACGGATTTTGATGTGCAGATACTCAGTAATTCAGAACAACGTTTTATGAATTATAAAGCATTCGTGGCAACCGGGATGGATGTGGATGTGGCAACTCATAAGAATAACGCATTGCTTGATATCGGAGCCGGAAGCTTACAGATTTCGATCTTTGACAGAAGAAATCTGGTACAGACACAGAATCTTCCGATCGGTGCAGTCCGAATCCGTGATTATCTGACCCGGTTCGGTTCCGATACGGTAGATCTTGAAACACTGATGGAAGAGTACGCATCAAATGCGATCATAGAATTCAGAAATCTGTTTTTAAATGATAAAGATATTAAGAGTATTATTGCAATCGGTGATGGTATCAACAACCTGAAAAAAGTTGGTCCGGAGCTTTCGATTGCGAACAGTATATCGAGAGAACAATTCCGCATTCTCTATAAACGGGTAGTTGACATAAAACCGGAAGATCTGGCGGAACGATATGGTATTCCATATGAGCGTGCCACCCTGATGCTTCCGATGGCGATTATTTATCAGTCATTTCTGGATAATTCCAGGGCAGAGGAGATCCTGACTCCGAACGTGATCTTCTGTGATGGTATTATTGCCGACTATATGGATAAGCAGGGAACCTTCCTGATGGACAAGAATTTTGATCAGGATATTCTTGCATCTGTGAATACGATTGCAAAGAAATATAAAGTAAATCGTGCGCATGTCCAGAATGTATCGGATAATGCACTTGCAATATTTGACAGCATACGAAAATTACACGGACTTGGTAAACGGGAACGGTTGCAGTTACAGATCGCGGCGATCCTGCATAACTGTGGTAAATTTGTAAATATGAAGGATGTATCCCTGATCTCTTATCATATCGTGATGGCGACGGAAATCCTTGGACTTTCTCATAAAGAGAGAGAGGAGATCGCAAATGCGGTTTATTATAATGGATTTTACCTTCCGTCGGAATTAAGGGCATCCGGGCGGATCGGATCGGCAGATTATATGAAGGTGGCTAAGCTTACCGCTATCCTTCGACTGGCAGATGTGCTTGATAAGAGCTATAAACAGAAGATTACGAATCTCAGGATTTCATTACATGATAATACACTGGTGATCTATACAGATACGCTGGAGGATATTACACTTGAAGCAGGTATGTTTAAAACGAATAATATCTTATTTGAAAAGGTCTATGGTGTAAAAGTAGTATTGAAACAAAGGAGGGGCATATAAATGAGCGATAAGAATTTATTTTACAACAGGGAACTGTCCTGGTTGGAATTTGATAAAAGATGCCTGAGTGAAGCGAAGGATAAGAATATTCCGATATTTGAACGGATCAAGTTCCTAAGCATCACAGCATCCAATCTGGATGAGTTTTTTATGGTGCGTATCGCATCCTTAAAGGATATGAAGAATGCGGGATATACGAAGAAGGATATCGCCGGAATGACACCGGAAGAACAGCTTGATGAGCTGATTCCTGCAACGAAGGAATTCATGAAGAATCAGTATCAGACCTATAATCGTTCTCTGGTTCCGTTATTAGAGGCAAATGGACTGAAGATCATCAGACATTATGAAGATCTGACACCGGAACAGTCCAGATATGTAGATAAATTATTCGAGCGGGATATCTATCCGGTATTAACACCGATGGCAGTGGATTCTTCCAGACCGTTTCCTCTTGTAAGAAATAAATCTTTAAATATCGGTGCGCTGATCTATGATAAGAAGAAAGACGTTACAGATATTGCGACCGTTCAGGTTCCATCTGTACTTCCAAGAGTGATCATTCTGCCATCTGAGCGACAGGGCATGACAGAGATCATCTTGCTTGAAGAAGTGATCGAGAAGAATCTGGATAAGCTGTTCTTAAGCTATGATATCGTATGTGCACATCCATATCGTATTATGCGTAATGCGGATTTCTCAATTGATGAGGAAGAGACAGCCGATCTGTTAAAGGAGATCGAGAAGCAGTTAAAGCAGCGCCAGTGGGGTGAGGTTATCCGTCTGGAAGTAGAAGATACGATGGATAAGAAGCTGTTAAAAGAATTAAAGAAGCATCTGGATGTGGTTGATCGTGTTGTATATAAGATAAACGGACCGCTTGACCTTACCTTCCTTATGAAAGTAAATGGCCTGCCGGGCTTTGATCATCTGAAATATGAGAAATATGTTCCACAGCCGGCATTTTCAAATGGTGACTACAGCAATATATTTGATAAGATCAAGAAGCATGACCGTCTGTTGTTCCATCCATATTATGAGTTCACGCCGGTTATTGAATTTATCCGTCAGGCAGCAGTCGATCCAAATGTACTTGCGATCAAGCAGACCTTATATCGTGTCAGCGGCAATTCACCGATCATAGCAGCGTTAGAGCAGGCTGCGGAGAATGGCAAGCAGGTAACTGTTCTGGTTGAGTTAAAGGCAAGATTCGATGAGGAAAACAATATTGCATGGGCGAAAAAGCTTGAGAAAGCCGGTTGCCATGTTATCTATGGCCTGGTCGGACTTAAGACTCATTCCAAGATCGCACTGGTTGTCAGAAGAGAAGAAGATGGTATCAAGCGTTATGTACATCTTGGTACCGGTAATTATAACGATCAGACAGCAAAGTTATATACAGATATGGGACTCCTGACCTGTTCAGACCCGATCGGCGAAGATGCAACGGCAGTATTTAATATGCTGTCCGGATATTCAGAGCCAAGAAAATGGAACAAACTGGCAGTTGCACCTATCTGGTTAAAGGATAAATTTCTGATGCTTATTAACCGTGAAGCGGAAAATGCCAGACAGGGTAAGAAGGCACGGATCATTGCTAAGATGAATTCTCTTTGTGATCCGAAGGTGATGGAAGCCTTATATGATGCATCGGCTGCCGGTGTTAAGATCGATCTGATCGTCCGCGGTATCTGCTGTATCAAAGCAGGTGTGCCGGGACTCAGCGAGAACATATCGGTTCGTTCGATCGTTGGTAATTTCCTGGAACATTCCAGAATCTTCTATTTCTATAATGATGGATTTGAAGATATCTATATGGGTAGTGCGGACTGGATGCCGAGAAACCTTGACAAGCGTGTCGAGATCACCTTCCCGGTAGAAGATCCTGATCTGAAGAAACGGATCAAGGACATCTTAAAGATCCAGCTTGCCGATACTTTAAAGGCTCACATCATGCAGCCGGATGGCAGTTACGAGAAGCAGGATCTTCGCGGCAAGGTAAAGCTGGATTCCCAGATGTATTTCGCAGAAGAAGCCCGTAAGCGTTCTGCAAAGCCGGAGGATGCAGATGCCGCAATCTCCCATGACCGGGTATTTATCCCGATCGAAGCGGAAGAGAGCGAGCATTAAAAAGTTGCTGGATACAGTAAAAAAATTCTTGACATTTGCACATATATATGCTAACCTGTAGAAGCTGTTTAGCAGAGACAGACAAGAAAGCAGAGTATCCACTCTCACCTTAGCACGAAGAACAGTGACTCGGGTTCATATCTAAGTAGATTATAATATGTACTTATATATAATAGTGGATGGTTTGCGCTGTCCACTATTTTTTATGCAATGGAGGTAAAAAGTCATTAGCGAATTAATGATTAACGAACAGATTAGAGACAGAGAAGTGCGCGTGATCGGCGAGGATGGTCAGGTGATCGGAATTATGTCCTCCAGAGATGCACTGAAGCTTGCAAAGGAAGCAGAGCTTGATCTGGTTAAGATCGCTCCACAGGCAAAACCACCTGTATGCAAGATTATTGATTATGGTAAGTACCGTTATGAGCTTGCTCGTAAGGAGAAAGAAGCCAGAAAGAAACAGAAGACAATGGAGATCAAGGAAGTTCGTTTATCTCCAAACATTGATACTAACGACTTGAATACAAAAGTAAATCAGGCAAGAAAGTTCCTGACACATGGCGATAAAGTAAAGGTTACACTTCGTTTCAGAGGTAGAGAGCTTGCCCATGTAGAACAGACAAAGGGCATTCTTGATGAATTTGCCGAGAAGCTTTCAGACATCGCGGTCATCGATAAGCCTGCCAAGTTTGAAGGAAGAAGTATGATAATGTTTTTAACTGAAAAACGTTAATTTACAATATGACATATATTAAGGAGGAAATACACACATGGCTAAATTAAAGACAAAAAGAGCAGCAGCTAAGCGTTTCAAGAAAACAGCTAACGGCGGTCTTAAGAGAAGCAAGGCTTACAAGAGCCATATCTTAACAAAGAAGACAACTAAGAGAAAGAGAAATCTTAGAAAATTAACAATGACAGATTCAACAAATGAAAAGGTAATGAAGAAGATTTTACCTTATATCTAATAAATCAGGAGGAACTAGAGAATGGCAAGAGTAAAAGGCGGCGTTGGCGCTAAGAAAAAACATAACAGAACACTTAAGCTGGCTAAAGGTTACAGAGGAGCCAGATCAAAGCAGTATAGAGTAGCAAAGCAGTCAGTTATGAGAGCTTTAACAAGTTCATATGCTGGCAGAAAGCAGAGAAAGAGAGAATTCAGACAGTTATGGATCGCTCGTATCAATGCTGCTGCAAGAATGAATGATATTTCATACAGCAAATTAATGCACGGCTTAAAGCTTGCAGGTGTAGACATCAACAGAAAGATGCTTTCAGAGATGGCTATCAGTGATCCTGAAGGATTTGCGAAGCTTGTTGCTGTTGCAAAGGAAAAGCTTGCTTAATTTAATATAAGCAGATAAAAACAGATCATGATGATTTTCGGAAGAAGATGGTTATGGTCTGTTTTTGCGTTATCGGAAAGTTTGCCCTGACAAGTGATCCGTTATTTTAAAGATCATAAATAATAGGCGGACATCGACATAATTGCCTTTACATAGTTGTCCTGTTCATACTATAATAGAACTATATATTGAGCTAATTTATGGGACATGGAGGGTGACATATTATGTTTGTAGAACGAGTAACAAGAGAGCAGATGAAGATGTTTTTAGAGACATTCGCATGCTGCAGCGAACAGAAGAATCTGGTAATGAGATTGAATTATGCAGGAAAAGAGCCATATCTGGATGTGACCAGATACAGCAACGGAATGATGTACACAGACTCTTACTACGATTTTGACAGTACATATTGCAGTAACCTGTGGAACAAATTCCTTTATACACAGTTTACACATGAGTACTACAGTGCATTTAAGGCACATCTGTTAGAAGACGTAGAAAAGAAACTTACCAATATGATAAAAATTTGAGATGGAAAAAATCCCTGATGTCGGAAGCTGTATCCGCGTCAGGGATTTTGTCTGTAGATATATCCTTTATTCCGCAGGAACGCTTTCGCTCTGTTTCTTACATAACGGTACTAAACTCCCCCCTGATGGTGGATCGTTAAGGACCGATGTAAGAAAAGGTCTGCTACATAAAGATATATCTACAGACAAAATCTTGACATTAGAAGCAAAACTTCCGGCATCAGGCTTTTGTGGACATAAAAAAAGAAAACCTCAAAGGTTTTCTAAAAAAATAAAGATGCGGGAGATGGGACTTGAACCCACACGCCGTTTCCAGCACTAGATCCTTAGTCTAGCCTGTCTGCCAATTCCAGCACTCCCGCATGTCTTATTCCGTACGGCTTACCGCCGACGCAAGTAAGATAATACCACTGTGCTATATAAATGTCAACAAGTTTTTTCACTTTTTTAAAAAAAAATAAAACACACGCAGTATGACAGAATTTTTCGCCACAAAATGGACATATTTATATGCTATACTACTTTCGATAAACATGTGCAAAAAGAAAATTATAAGATGCAAATATGATACATTTCTTTTTTATAATACCAAAGCAGAAGACTGTAATATTAAGTAATGACAATATTATCTAGAAAACCTTAAGATTGTTTAATATGCTGATACATTGCTTGAATAAAGCAGGAAGACAGAGTAAAATTACAATGGTTTTTTCTTAAATTAAAATAAACAGATACATAATAATGATGTGTAATAAGGAGGAAACAATGCGAAAACATATAAAAAAGGGTATGACATATATATTATGTGCCGGCATGGTTGCAGCCCTTCTCAGTGGATGTAGCAGCAGGAAGACGGAAAGCAGTAAGCCATCGATCCATATTGATGAATATACCAAGGTAGGATATGATACAGCTACAGTTCAGTCGGGTGACATTGCTCCTGTTCTGGAGTTAGATCTTTCCCCGGATAAATATGAAACAAAGTCATATAAAGTTCAACAGGATGATTATAAAGTTGAAAAAGTAAATGTGGCAAAAGGTGATCGTGTAAAAGCCGGTGATATCATGGTACAGTTTAAGGCAGATGAGATTCAAAAGACGATTGATGAATATACACAAGAAAAGGAAGAAAAACAGCTTTTGATCGAGCATTATCAGAAATTGATGCAGATTGATGGATCGGAAGATTATTCAGATGATATTGAAAGCCTGAAAGAAGACCTGACAATTGCAGATACATATATTAAAGAGCAGAATGAGAAGATGAAGGATTACTGTCTGATTGCTGAAAAAGACGGAACAGTGACCTATGTTGACGACAGTCTGGGATATGGATATGCAAATTCCGCGTCCAATTTGATAACGGTGGCATCAGGATCCTCAAATTATACAGTAACTACAGATGATACGTATGAATTTAAGGTTGGAGATGAATACGAGGCAGATTATGAGGTCGCAAAATACAATATGAAAGTTATTGATGTTAAGAAATATACAGACGATGCAACCGGAAAAGATATGCAGACGATCCTTTTTGAGCCGGTAGACAATATGGCAGGTATATCCGAAGATAATAAACTGACGATGACTATTCATAAACCGGTAATTAAAAATGTAGTATATGTTCCTGAAAAGGCAGTATGTGAAAAGTCAGAAGGCCAGTATTATGTATACACAATTAATGATGATGGTTATCGTTTGGCAGTAGATGTAACAGTTGGTGAGACCGTAGATGGATCTACGATTATTAAATCAGGATTAACAGCAGGAGAGCAGGTGACGATAAATTGAGAAAGATAAATATGAATTATAAAAGAAAATCTTACGGAGCCCGACTGGTAGCGCTATCTATGGCACTGATGTTGTGTGTGACTTCCTGTGGCAAGAAACCGGAGAAAGCACCTGAATTGTTGGATCCGGTATCAACCAATGAAGCATATCGTCCGGTATCAAAAGGGGATGTTGGTAAGAAAATCATAAAGAATGGTTCTGTAGTTCCAACGGATTATTGCTATTTCTATAAGTCCTCTGTAACAATTTCTAAGATCTATGTGAATGTCGGAGATTATGTAGAAAAAGGAACTGTACTTGCTGAAGCAGATGATGATGAGACCACATCAGGAATTGATGATTTAAAGGCTTCATTATCTACACAGGAGCAGACACACACTATTAATGAAAAGATATATGAGCAGACACAGAAAGAAAATGATTATAAGATAAAAGCCTGTGAAGAGGCAGGTGATACGGCAGGAGCCAAAGAATATCAGAGTGCAAAGGCTGTAAATGCAGAAAATAACCGCTATGATAATCTGCTGTATAAATATCAGGTAAAAAAACTTAATCAGCAGATCAAGGAAAAAGAATCACTTGCAACTGACAGTAAATTAGTGGCAAACCAGAGCGGTTATGTTACATATGCAAAGAATCTGTCAGGATCAGATGAAAACAGCGGAACTGCTGCAGGCGGTGAAAATGTTGTAATTATTTCAGATTATAATGATCCATATATTGAGATTACCGGAGAACAGATCACAAAAGACGGGTATGCGGCAGTTTATAATACAATGTATACGATGATCGACGGTAAACGATATGATCTGGAAGAATACAGTTATACCAACCAGGAGATTGCAGCAGCACAGAGTGCATCCAAGCTTCCATACGTCAGATTCAAACTAAAAGGTGCGGATAATAAGAAAATCCTGAAAACCGGAACTGTTACACCTCTTTATTTCAGTACTTCGGATGCATCTCAGGTTCTTGTTGTCGGAAACGATTCCCTGTATCAGGATGGAGATAAGAATTTCGTATATGTGAAGACAGAAAGCAGTGATAAAGAGAGACGTGATATTAAGATCGGTGCATCAGATGATAATTATACAGAAGTAGTAAGCGGCTTATCAGAGGGAGAGCTTGTTTATTACGATTCTGATTCGGCCATACCAAGCGATTACACAACGTATGATATCAAATTAAATAATTTCAAAAAAACAGGAACCAGCAGATCCTATAAGATGGTGGACACTAATCAGGTAACATATTCATCACCGGTAGAGGGTTATTTTACCAAATTTGATCTGGCAGAAGGACAGGAGGTCAAGAAAGGTGATCTGTTATTTACAGTTGACAGTGGTGGAGGAAGCGCAGAGCTTTTAGAGCTGAATGGTCAGATTACGGATGCAAAGACGGAATATGATTCTAATATATCAGGATATGAGGAACAGATTTCAGATCTCAGAAAACAGATCAACGAATATAAATCAGGTAAGAAAAAGCAGCAGGCAGCAACCCCGGGTGATGCAGATGGTGAAAATACCCTTTATATGGTTGAACAGTTGTCATGTCAGATAGAAGTAGCGAAATATAATGAACAGCTTGCAAAGATCAACTATAATGCAACTGTAAATCCGTTGATTGCAAAACGGGATAAGCTGAATGAGAATAATGACGGAAAAGGCAATATCAGTGTATATGCAGATAGTGATGGTGTTGTTCAGAATGTATATGTAAGTACCGGTTACCAGCTGCAGGAGGGCGACAAGGTTGTCAGTATAGGAAGTAATGAGTCTAAAATGATGTCTCTGTCGTTAAAGGATAACAGCGGAAACAGCAGAAGAAATAACAGCGGCGGCGATGATTCCGATGGCGGATCAGGCGATGCAAATGCAAAGCTTTTGATCAATCAGGAAATAACTTTGGTTAACCAGAAGGATGACAGCGATAAGTATACAGGAAGATGTATCGGAGCAACAGCGGATTCACAGAAAGCATATGTAACAACAATTGATGGTGAAGTATATGTAACAAGCAGTGCTTCATCAGATGAAACAAGATACTATATCAAGGTGGATGATGAAAAATTCTATGACTCACCAAAAGGCTATTTTGTAAATTATGCTCAGCTGTCACTCGACAGTATTGTAACGATTCCGCGAAACCTGGTCTATGAAGAGCAGAATAAGACATCCGGAAAACAATACAAATATGTATGGAAACTTGAAGGCGATGAAATCGTAAAACAATATGTTACTCTCGGAGATGAGACACAGACGGAAGTATGTATACTGACAGGACTTTCGGAAGGCGATGTTATTATCAAGAGTGCGATAGAGGACGAAGGTAAGAATACATCGAAGAAATCGAAGGATGATTCAGAGGAGTAGAAAGGAGAAGAGGAATGTTTAAATTTTTAGGACATAAGTTATTAAACAAGAAATGGCTCAATGCATGTCTTCTTCTTGGTATTGTACTTCTGGTTGCAGTAGCATCCTGTAATCCGATGTTCAAAAACGGTGCTATGGATATGACATTATCATCGAAATTTGACGCTGCGATAGAAGATAACAATGTATATTCGGCGGTGATCGGAAGAGGAGGATCCTGTGATACAAAGGAATATCCGGACTCAGATGCAGTAGAAGCAAGAGTAAGTGCTTATGAGAAAAAATGGCTCAGTTATATCGATGTACCGGTTTTAAGCAGACAGATCCGTATGTTTATTGAAGGGACATATGCAACGACCAGCCTCGGTTCCAGAAGATTTTTCAGTATTAACTATATGCCTGATATGGAGGAACATATCAATGTAGCATTTGGAGATGATCTGGAAAACGGAAAGGTAGAAGAAGGAACTTATCCGGTTTTGATGACACAGCAGGATATGGACACATATAATCTGGTCGTTGGTGAGGTAGTATCTATTGACAAGCTTACCGATTCGGATGGTAATACTTTGAAATGTACGATCGTTGGTATTTTTGAACCATCGGATGAAAGTGATATTTACTGGAAAGAGACTCCGGCAGATTTTGACAAAATGATGTTTACCGATAAGGCATCCTTTGATGAGATGATCCGGAAATATAATATACTTACTGTATATTATACGAATTCGGATATGCTTGATTATGCATATATCGATCATTCAAATGCAGCGGATATTCGTTATTACCTGAGTGCTTTTTCGAAGGCAGATGGTAATTTTACACAGAATTTCAGCAGTATCCTCGCAGAGTATCAGGATGATGCAACTTCTATAATGATCATCATATGGGTACTGGAGCTTCCGATCATTGTATTATTGCTGGCATTTATCTATATGGTATCCAGTCAGATACTTGAAATGGAAGATGGCGAGATCGCCATGTTGAAGAGCAGAGGTACAAGTACCAGACAGATCCTTGGAATATATTTCGGACAATCGGCAATTCTTTCAGGAATCGCAATTGTAATAGGTATTCCGATCGGTTATCTGTTATGTAAGTTATGTGCAAGTGCAACATCCTTCCTGAAATTTACGTTTGGTGATACTCATTTCTATAAACTGACATGGGGAATGTTGTTATACAGTTTCGTTGCAGCTTTGGTGGCAGTTCTGTTTGTGACACTTCCGGTTTTGAAATATGCAAAGAACTCGATCGTAGAACAAAAGAGCAAAATGGGCAAGATCAGTACCAAACCGTTCTGGGAGAAAGCATTTCTCGATGTGATCCTGGTAGCGGTATCGGTATATCTGCTGTACAACTACAATAAACAGAAAAGTGATATTGCACTTAATATTTTAGCCGGTAAGAAGCCGGATCCATTGATCTTCCTGAATTCCTCACTGTTTATTTTCGCGGTAGGTCTTCTGGTGCTTCGTCTGATTAAATATCTGATTAAGTTCATCTATTTCGTAGGTAAGAAGAAGTGGTCTCCGGCAGTATATGCGTCTTTCCTTCAGATTACAAGAACGGTTAAGAAACAGGGCTTTATCTCTGTATTTCTTGTAATGACGATCGCTATGGGTATGTTCAATTCGAATATGGCAAGAACGATCAATGAAAATAATCAGGAACGTATCGAATATAATATGGGAACGGATCTGATCTTGAAGGAACGCTGGAAAGCCGGTGCATATCTGGATAAGGATAAGCAGAGCCACTGGTATTATGAGGAACCGGATTATGAGAGATATACAGAAAGCCTTTCGGGTATTTGCTCCGATCTGACGCGTGTTATTTATGATGATAATGTATCAATTAACGTTGCCGGTTCAGAATTGTCAGGTTCTGTTATGATGGGTATTAATACAAAAGAATTTGGTGAGACCGCAGAATTGAAATCCGGTCTTAATGATAAACACTGGTTTAATTACCTGAACAGCATAGCGACTGTTTCAAATGGTGTAATTATTTCATCTAATCTGGCAAAAAAATATGATCTGTCGATCGGAGATAATATCAAGTATACGAGATACAGCGATATCAAAGGACGCGAAGATGTAGAGCTTGGTTCGGCAAGCGGTCCGATCTGTGCGATCGTTGATGCATGGCCGGGCTTCAATCAATATACATATGAAAAAGACAGCAGTGGTAAGATCGTCGAAAATGAACGTTATCTGGTTGTTGCCAATTATGCATATGTAGTTGGATCATTTGGGTTGACACCATATCAGGTATGGGGAAGACTCGCAGCAGGGCATGATTATAAAGAAGCCGTTAATGCAATACAGAAGCAGGACATTCAGTTGAACAGTTATGAAAGTGTTGATCAGGATGTCAGAGACATGCTGGAATCTCCATTGGTTCTGATCACAAATGGTTTATTCTCATTGAGCTTTTTAGTTGCAGTCATTCTTTGTACGATCGGCTTCCTGATCTACTGGATCACATCCATCAAGCAGAGAGAGCTTCTGTTTGGTATTTACCGTGCGATGGGTATGAGTATGCATGAGATCAATAAGATGCTGATCAATGAGCAGATGTTCAGCTCCGTACTTGCCAGTCTAGCCGGCTACGGAGTCGGAGCTGCGGCTACAGCACTGTTCGTAAAGCTGGTAGCTGTTGTATATTTGCCGGAGGCTCATAATATAGCGATAAGCATAACGGTTAATCTGTTTGATATTTTGAAACTGACAATCGTTATTGTAGTAATGTTTGTTATCTGTTTTATTGTTCTTCGTACAATATTAAAGAAGATGAACATTACACAGGCATTGAAGCTTGGGGAGGATTAAACTATGGATATGATTACTGCAAGAGGAATAAAACGATGCTTTACGGTTGGAAACGGCGAACCATTTTATGCTCTTAAGGGAATTGATCTGGATATTCCTGAAGGCAAGCTTGCAATATTAAAAGGTCGATCCGGTTCCGGTAAGACGACATTGTTAAATATACTGAGTGCTCTTGATGATGCAACGGAGGGACAGGTTATTATAGAAAATAATGACCTGTCAGAGATGTCTGTTGCGGATAAAGAGAAATTAAGACGATTTGATATTGGATTTGTATTTCAGTCGGTTGCGTTGATTCCGATCATGAATGCATACGAAAATGTTGATTTCGGACTCCGCTTGGCGGAGTATGAAGGCAATCGTGATTCACGAATTCGCGAAGTACTGGAGATGGTTGGACTGAGTTCCAGAATGTATCATATGCCAAATCAGATGTCCGGTGGTGAGCAGCAGCGTGTAGCTATAGCAAGGGCAGTTGCTCATAAGCCAAAAGTTATATTTGCAGATGAACCGACGGGAGCACTTGATACGGCTTCCGGATTGAATGTCATGCGGTTGTTCAAGGATCTGGTTGCAAAAGAAGGAATAACCATTGTTATGACGACCCACGATCCAAACCTGATGGAACTTGGAGATGTTGTATTTGAGATAGAGGATGGTGAGATCATTGGCAAAGCATAGTGGATTATTTAAGAAGAAAGAAAAAAAGAATATATCCGGGACGGAGATGCTTGATTCTGTATCTACAGATGAGCACAATACAGATGTTCAACAGGATATGGAAGAACAGAAGAATGACAGTCTTTCAGTCTTAGCTGATGATACAGCCGAAAAGCAGGAAACAGATACGGAAGCGGATGAAACTGCAGAAAATGACGAGACAACGGAGAAACCGGTAACAGATGCTGAAACGGATACAGAAGCATCGGAGACAGATGGGACTGATACAGATTCTGTGGAATCTGATAATATCATTGATTGTGACAGCCTGGTTAAGATCTACAAGACAGATGAAGTTGAGGTTATGGCACTTCAGGGACTGGAGCTTACAATCAAAAAAGGTGAGCTGATGGCGGTTATCGGTAAATCCGGTAGCGGTAAATCAACGCTGTTAAATATGATCGGCGGTCTGGAACGTCCTACGGCGGGTAAGCTGTATGTAGATGGTAAGGATCTGTTTGCCATGACTGATAAGGAATTGGTGGAATACAGAAAGCATACGGTTGGGTTTGTATGGCAGAAGAATTCCAGAAACCTGCTTCCTTATATGACAGCACTAGAGAACGTTCAGGTTCCGATGTATTTTGACAAAGATAATAAAGCGGACAGAGAAAAGAAAGCATATGATCTGTTATGTAAAGTGGGATTGAAGGAAAAGGTGAATTCTTATCCGTCTCAGATGTCCGGTGGTGAGCAGCAGCGAGTTGCGATCGCGATTGCACTTGCAAATGACCCGAAGATACTTCTGGCAGATGAGCCGACAGGTGCAGTTGATTCCAAGACGTCGGATATGATACAGGATCTGTTCCGGAAACTGAATGAGGAGCTTGGTATTACGGTTATCATAGTAACACATGATATCAGTCTGGCAAATAAGGTAAGCCGAGTGGTTATGATCGCTGATGGCAAGATCAGTACAGAGAAGATTATGAAAGAGGACTATCGGAAAAGAATTAATGACATGGAAGGCGTTAATTTCAACGGATCAGATTCTCATGAGGAATATTCAGTTCTGGATAAAGCGCATCGTGTTCAGATCAGTGATGATATTCTGGAGGCAGCAGGAATTGACACAAATAAAGTAAAGATTCAGGTTGTTGACGGAAAAGTTGTAATATCAAAAGAATAAAAATAATCGAAATAAAGGCGAAAATATTGTGTGTTCACAGTATTTTCGTTTTTTTATGCGTGTTTTTTCTTGCTATTAAATATTCGCTCGATTATAATAACCTTGTTTAACTGAATAATATCAGTGTATAGTCTGAAAATTTCTAGGAGGAAATCATGAGAAAGAAAAAGTTCACAAAAATGACAGCTCTGCTTTTAGTAACAGCATTGTCAGCAGCAACCGTTTTTTCCGGCTGTAATAAAAAGGTGGATTATGATGTGGATGGAGACGGAAACAGTGAAAACAGTGGTTCGGGAGATAGTGGTGCGCTTGCTTCACGTCTGGGAATTCCTGAATCCTATGAGGGAGATATTGAGGTCGGTGATTCCGGATTAAAGAGTATTAAGATAAAAGATGACGATATAAGTGTTCCG
Organism: Clostridium sp. L2-50; assembly: GCF_000154245.1. Taxonomy (NCBI): domain Bacteria; kingdom Bacillati; phylum Bacillota; class Clostridia; order Eubacteriales; family Clostridiaceae; genus Clostridium; species Clostridium sp. L2-50. The sequence continues at coordinate 319,087 of NZ_DS480318.1, forward strand.
GCATCTGACAGCATGTCTATCATTAACTATAAAAGTAATACATTTGACAATGCATATAAGCAGAAAGTTTGCGAGGCAGTGTTTGATAAATCAAAAGGAATCTATGTATATGACTGGGAACATCAGACAAAGAGTGATCTTCAGTCGCAGATTGACTCCTTCCAGGCAATGTTAGAAGAGGCAAAGGCATCGGGAGACACAGAGACAGAGAGCTATTGTAATGAATATATATCTTATCTGGAAGATGAGATGACGAATGCAACAGACGAACGTACAGGTGCGGGTGATTACAGTGCAACAGATTTTATAGGTAATATCGGTGATAATGAATATATGCTTTCATTTTCAGATTCAGAAGAGGGACTGGGAGCAAATTTTGAACTGTCCTATTATCCGTCCGAAGGACTTATAAATTATAAGCCACATGAGGGCGCTACATATGTTTATGCATATGATGCGCAGTATGGTGATGAAGATGTAGATGAAAGCATGCCGAACAGCTGTACATTTACACAGGATGAGGCAGTTTCTCTTGCACAGGAATTCCTGAGCAGCTGTGGTATTGATGATGTGATCCCTACATATACATCCCAGCTTTTATGGGAATATTACGATACCTCATATGACGTTGTAGCGACAGAATACGACGGATATATCATGACATTTGGACGTTCGGTAAATGGTACTGCACCATATAGTGCGGATCTGTCCATGGTAGATTCCCTTTCATCCGATGATGATGTCTGGTATGATTCAACATCTGAGACATTTACGATACAGGTTGATTCAAACGGAGTGATCAATGCAAGCTGTTATCCGCTTCTTGCACCGACAGGAGATGAGCAGAAGAATGTAGAACTGATGAGCTGGAAAGATCTGTTAAGTGCATTGAATAAGAATGTACCGGCATACTATACAGAAAATAAGACTTCTTATAATGATATTGAATATAACGATGTAAGACTTACGTATTATTGCATGAAGGATGAATCGCAGGAGAATATATATCAATATGTACCGGTATGGATATTCGCACAGGCAGATGAAGAAGATGGAAATTATGATTTTGATTATCCTGTACAGGCAATCATGGTAAATGCAGTTGACGGAACGATATATGATCTGAAAGAGGTTCTTCAGAGTACAGATGCATCCGCTTATTATGATGATACGATGGACAGCACTTATACTATCGACGGAGAAGAAGACGGATCAGATGAATATGATGATGACACCATTATAGGTGGAGATGATGGTTCAGACGATACAGATATCGATTCAAGTGATGTAGATAATGAGAAAGACAGCTCAGATATTGATACACTGGAAAGTAGCGATGATGCCATTGCCGATGTAGAATAAAGAACGAAGTAATCAGGGCTATAATAATTAAGAATAGAACAGAGAGTTTGATAGAAGATATCAGATTCTCTGTTTTTATTTTACAGGAAAGAGCCGCTGGTGACTCTTTTTTATAATTGCAATATTTTATCATTAGATGACTTGACAAAATACCCCTATGGGGTATATAAAATATATCGTATAAATAACCTGATGGCTGATAAGATACAGTCTGATATTTATAAATAGATGAATTTGCATAACAGATCAGAAAGGAGCAAACAGGAATGGAAGAACCATGTTGCCATTGTCATAAAACAAAACAGAGAACAGAAGGTGAATATAAGAAGCTGATGAACCGGCTGAATCGGATCGAAGGTCAGATCCGTGGAATCAAGGGGATGCTGGAAAAGGATGCATATTGTACGGATATATTAGTACAGGTTGCTGCTGTCAATTCTGCATTGAACAGCTTTAATAAGGAACTTCTCGCAGAGCATATCCGAACCTGCGTGATCGAGGATATCAAAGCAGGAAAAGAGGATACAGTGGATGATCTGGTTGATACTATTAAAAAATTAATGAAATAAATACATAGAGATGTTTCAGCCGGAAAGGATAATATATTCGTATGATTGTTTCGATCTGAAACATAATAAAAA